>NZ_JAZEWV010000069.1:0-3629 GCF_036353415.1 Actinacidiphila polyblastidii | reverse complement strand
AAGCAGCGGGAGTCGACGGCACGGTCGTCGGCACCCTGCGCAGGGACGACGGCGGAGCCGGCCGATTCCTCGCCTCCGCCGCCGAGTTGTGGACCCACGGTGCCCCCTTCGACTGGTCACCGGCGTACGCGCAACCGGCGCGCCCCTTCGACCTGCCGACCTACGCCTTCCAGCGCCGCAGCTACTGGATGGCGCCGACCCCCGCCGCCGAGGCGGCGCCGGGCGGCGGACTCGGCGCCACGGGGCACCCGCTGCTCAGCGCGGTGGTGACGCCCGCCGACAGCGACGAGACGCTGTTCACCGGGCGGGTGTCGCTGACCGGACAGCCCTGGCTGGCGGACCACGCCGTGGACGGCACCGCGATCCTGCCCGGCGCGGCCTTCGCCGAACTGGCGATACGGGCCGGCGACGAGGTCGGCTGCCCGGTGCTCGACGAACTCGTCATCGAGCACTCGCTCGTCCTCGGCGGCGGGGACGACGCGAGCGAGGTGCAGGTGCGTGTCGCCGCGGCCGACGCCGCGGGACGGCGCGGTGTCGTCGTGCACGCCCGCCCGCACGGGGACCCGGACGGCCCGTGGACCCGCCACGCCAGCGGCTCGCTCGCCCCGGACGCCGAAGGGGCACCGGCGGACGACGCCGGCGCGTGGCCGCCGCCCGGCGCGGTGCCGGTCGACGTCTCCGGCTTCTACGAGCGGCTGGAGGCCGCCGGCTACTCCTACGGGCCGGCCTTCCAGGGGCTGCGGGCCGCGTGGCTCGACGGCACGAGCCTGTGCGCGGAGGTGCTCCTCCCGGAGGAACTGCACGGCGACGCGGAGCGGTTCGCGGTCCACCCGGCCCTGCTCGACGCGGCGCTGCAGACCTTCCTGCTGGCGCCGCGGGGGACGGGGAGCGGTACGGCCGGCAGCGCGGACGCCGACGACGGCACGGGCACCGGCAGCCACGGCGAGGGCGGCGGCGAGGGAACGCCGCCACGCCCGCGGCTGCCCTTCGCCTGGAACGGCGTCCGGTTCGACGCGACGGGCGCCACCGCCCTGCGCGTACGGGTGGCGCCCGACGGCCCGGACGGCATGAAGGTCGCGGTCACCGACACCTCGGGGCGCGCGGTCGCCACCGTGCGTTCCCTGACCCTGCGGGAGTTGCCCGCCGGCCGTCCGCTCAGCGCCGCAGGAACCGGCGGTGGCGCCCTCTACCGCCTGGACTGGGCGCCCGCGCCGGACGGCGAGGCTGGGACGGCCATGGCCGAGACGGTGTTCATCGCTGCCGGCGCCGGTGCGGGAACCGGCGCCGGCACGCCCGCAGCGGTACGGGCCGCGGCCGGTGCGGCCCTGGCAGAAGTACAGCGCTGGCTCTCCCAGGACCACCCGGAGGGCGGCGTCCTCGCCGTGGTGACGGCGGGCGCGGTGGCCGCCCGGAGCGGGGAGCGGCCCGATCCGGCGGCGGCAGCCGTGTGGGGCCTGGTCAGGTCCGCGCAGACGGAGAACCCGGGACGGTTCGTACTCGTCGATCTGGACGCCGCCGCGGGCAAGGACGGCGGCGCGCCGGGCGTCGCCGCGGTGCCACGCGAACTGCCCGTGGGCGAGAACCAGTTCGCGGTCCGCGACGGGGTGCTGCTGGTACCCGGACTGGCCGTCGAGCGGCAGCCCGCGCGGGGCGGCGGGACCGGCCCGTTCGACCCGGAGGGCACGGTCCTGGTCACCGGCGGCGGAACCGGGATCGGCGCCGCCGTGGCCCGCCACCTGGTGGCGCGGCACGGGGTCCGCCACCTGGTGCTGGTCAGCAGGAGCGGCGAACACGCCCCGGGCGCCGAGGCGTTGACGCGGTGGCTGACGGACCGGGGCGCGCAGGTGGCGTGGGCCGCGTGCGACGTCGCGGACCGGGACGCGCTGGCCGCCGTGCTCGGCCGGCTGGACCGTCCGCTGACCGGCGTCGTGCACTCGGCGGGCGTGCTGGACGACGGACTCGTCACCGCGCTCACCCCCGAGCGCCTCGACACGGTGCTGCGGCCGAAGATCGACGCGGCCGTCCACCTGCACGAGCTGACCCTCGGCTCCCGGCTGGGGGCGTTCGTGCTGTTCTCGTCCGCCGCAGGGGTCCTCGGC
Organism: Actinacidiphila polyblastidii; assembly: GCF_036353415.1. Taxonomy (NCBI): domain Bacteria; kingdom Bacillati; phylum Actinomycetota; class Actinomycetes; order Kitasatosporales; family Streptomycetaceae; genus Actinacidiphila; species Actinacidiphila polyblastidii. The sequence goes on along the minus strand of NZ_JAZEWV010000069.1, from coordinate 1,530 downwards.
AGCGCGGGCCAGGCCAACTACGCCGCCGCCAACGCCGCGCTGGACGCGCTCGCCGCCCAGCGCGCGGCCGCCGGCCTGCCGGCCGTGTCGCTCGCGTGGGGCCTGTGGGCCGACGCCACCGGCCTGACCGGCACGCTCAGCGAGACCGACCACCGGCGCATCGCCCGCGGCGGTATGCGCCCGCTGACCGCGGAGCGCGGCCTGGCGCTCTTCGACGCGGCGCTCACCGCGGGACGTCCCGCGCTGGTCGCGGCGTCCCTGCGGGCGCCCGCGGCGGGCGGCGGCGACGGCACGCCTCCGCTGCTGCGCGCTCTGGCGCGCCCGGCGCGGCGCGTGGTGCGCCCCGCGGAGCCGGTGGCCGCCGGGGACGCGCTGACCGCGCGGCTGGCCCCGCTCACGGAGGCCGAGCGCGAGCGCGTGGTCGTCGACCTCGTCAGGTCCGTGACCGCGACCGTGCTGGGCCACGCCGACGCCCGGGACGTGCCACCGCAGCGGGCCTTCCGCGAGTTGGGCGCGGACTCGCTGACCGCGGTGGAGGTCCGCAACCGGCTGGGCGCGGCCACCGGGCTGACGCTGCCGGCGACGCTGGTCTTCAACCATCCGACGCCGCTGGAACTGGCCCGCGAGCTGATCCGCTCGCTCGGTGTGGACGCCGCCGCCGCTGCCGGCGGCCCGCCGGCCGGGAGGGCGGCGCCCGATCCGCGGCCCGCGGCGGACGCGGGCCCCGCGGCGGACGCGCCGGCTGCCACCGCGCACGAGCCGGCCGACCCGCACGAGCCGGCCCTCCCGCCGGTCACCGCCATCGCCTCGGCCGACGTCCCTCCGGCGGTCGTCCCCGCCGCCGCGGACGACGAGCCGATCGCCGTCATCGGCATGGCCTGCCGTTTCCCCGGCGGTGTGGAGAACCCCGAGGACCTGTGGCGGCTCGTCATCGAAGGGCGCGACGTGATCGCGCCCTTCCCCGAGGATCGCGGCTGGGACCTCGACGCCCTGTTCGCCGACGGAACCGGATCGGGCGACGGAGCGGGCGACGGTTCCGGCGACGGCGCGGGCGCCGGCCGGACCGGCACGAGTTCGGCGCGGGCCGGCGGATTCCTCGACGGGGTCGGCGAGTTCGACGCGGAGTTCTTCGGCATCAGCCCGCGTGAGGCGCTGGCGATGGACCCGGCGCAGCGGCTGCTGCTGGAGACCGCCTGGGAGGCCTTCGAGTCCGCGGGGCTCGACGTGCGGACGCTGCGCGGCAGCGCCACCGGCGTGTTCGCCGGGATGCTGCGCAACGAGTACCTCAGGCTCACCGAACAGGACGAGCGCGCACCGGAGTTGGAGGGCCTCAAGGGCCTGGGCAACGCGGGCAGCGTGGCCTCGGGACGGATCTCGTACGTGCTGGGGCTGCACGGTCCCGCGCTGACCGTGGACACCGCTTGCTCCTCCTCACTCGTCGCCGTTCACCTGGCGGCCGGTGCGCTGCGCAGCGGCGAGTGCTCGCTGGCACTGGCCGGCGGCGTCACGACCCTCACCACGCCCAGCATC
>NZ_JAZEWV010000068.1:0-4062 GCF_036353415.1 Actinacidiphila polyblastidii | reverse complement strand
AAGCGGCAAGGGCGGGCCGCCCCCACGGCAATTGGGGGCGGCCCGCTGGCATCATCCCCCACCAGGACAGGAAGGGCGTTGCCCATGACCACCCCCGCCACCCGCTGGGTGCCGCCGGAGCCACGGCAGTTGCCGGAGCTGCGCGCGGACCTGCTCGACTACTACGACTGCGACCTGGCCTACACCATGATGCAGGAGGCCCTGCGGGGAGGGCAGAGCACGATCGTTCCCGCGGTGCCCGGCACCCTGGCGCCGCCCGCTGAGGTGGGCGCGCAGATCCTGGTGGAGTCCGAGCGGCACCGCCTGGCGGCGGCCGCCCTGTTCTCCGCGACCGCGGACATGACCGCGCTGGCGCTGGCCGCTGCAGCCAGCCCGCCGATCGAGCCGGTGAGCCTGGACCGGCCGCCGGCGGAGTACGGGTTCATGGTGTTCGACGAACCGATCGGCGGCTACACCGAGGACGTCGGGGCCGCGCTGGCCGGCACCCTGACACCGGACGCGCCGGGGTGACGGCGATGCTGCCGACCCCGATCGTGGCGGTCTCCTGGTCGCTGTGGGACCCCACACGGTCAAGGCCGCGAGCGGGCCGGTGCAGTGGTCCTGGCGGCAAGGCGGCGCCCGAGGGGTCGTCCCGGGGCACTTCCAGGGGATCTGGCTGACGTTCTACAGCCCCTCCGGGCTGCTGTCCGGACTGCCCGCCGACACCGTGATCGCCAGCATGGGCGACGGCGGCACGATGACGGCCGGGATGGTCGACCAGGACCGCCGGGTGCGCCGCGGCCCCGCCCTCCAGTGGGACAATGAGAGCGTCCTGGCCCGCGGCGTGCCGCTGGCGCCGGGTGTGGCGGACACCACCGGCGCGTGGGTGAACGTCGTCTACACCGCCTGGCAGCTCATGGCCGACGGCGGCCGCACCCGCTGGACCGAGACCGAGACGATTCCCCGCGCCCGGTCCGGCGCCAAGCGTGACGCCCGCCAGGGCGTCACCGGGCCGGGCGCGGTGCGGGTGGTGCGGGTGCACACCGCGCACCGCCCGGCCCGCCAGGCCGCCGTCGACGACGCGGCAGCCAGTACCGGGCGCCGCGAACCGCAGTGGTCCTGCCGCTGGCCGGTCCGGCCCCACCGCCGCGACCACTGCATGAACCCCGCCAAGCACGCAGCCGGCGACTGCGTGCACGAAGACCGCCTCATCCCCGGCTACGTCAAAGGCCCGCAGGACAAGCCGCTGCGGGCCAGCTCCACCGTACCGCTCCCGCCCGTGCCGGGCGGGAGCGGTTGTACGCTTCCGGGCCCGGATGTCAGCAGTGCACGATGGGGTTCTCGCCGTATCCCCAGATGTAGGCGGCGGAGGCCCATCCGGTGACCCCGGTTGTTCTATCGGTGAGGTAGATCCAGACCCCGTTCCCGCCCACCGAGGTGCCGTCGGCAAAGCAGCGGAAGGTGAGGTCGTGGCCGTTGTAGCCCGCGCCGAGGACGGTGCAGTTGGTGTACTGACCGTTGCGGATGTTCACACCTGCGTTGCTGAAGGTGCCCGGCACGTTGGAGTTGTTGGCGGGCGTCCACCCGCACCAGGCGGCCTGCGGTGTCGCGGAGTGCGCCGGAGAGGCGAGCGCTGGCGGGGCCACGATGACGCCGGACAGGATTGCGACGCCGAGCGCAGCGCCGATCACTAATCGCTTCATAGTTTCTCCCGTTGCTGAGTTCTTCCTGCCGCTGCGAGGCGATGACCAGATCTGTGTAGGGCCGCAATTGTCCAAGTGGAGGGGTTGGGGACAACCCCGCACAGGGCCTTGTCTAAACGGACCGCTTGTCAGGGGTTTCAGCCATGTGATCGGATCAGCGTGCAGCGCACGGGTCTTACGAGCAGAAGACTCCGTTTCCTGGTGTGCCCTGGTAGGTGTCGTAGTGCCCCTGTCCCGTGACGTTCATGGTGCCGACGATGCACCCCCTGGGGTTGACCCCGTCCCACTCGTGGGTGGCGGTGGCGTTGGGCCCGGTGATCGAGAAGTACCCGGTGGCGTTGCCCGGGCTCCCGTCGTGTGTTCCCAGCCCAGCTGGAGGGAGACCGTGCCGCTCGTGGCCTTGAAGTACGTGGTGCGGACGCCCGTCCAGTTCCCGAACGCGTCGGTCACGATCTGCACGCACAGCCTGTTCGAGTTGGAGGCGGGCGCGAGGTAGTAGCAGCGGTACTCGGTGAGGTTGTTGGGGTGCACGGTGTCGGGGCTGCTCGCCGAAGCGGGCACCGCAAAGCTGGCGAGCAGAGCAGCGGCGGCGAGGCCGGTGCCGGCAAGAGCTGATGCCTTCATCACGTCACTCCTTGGAGGATTAGGTGTGGATGTCGCCTTCATGTCTAAAACTGCGATTGTCCAGACTGAAGCGATCTGGACAACTGTTCGAGCGTGTTTTGTCCACCTGAGGGGAAGTGCCTGATGGGGCGACATCTAGGACCGTTAGATCCTCTGGCTGGGCCGGTGGAGAGACTGGCCAGCGAATTACGTGCTTTGCGTGCTCTTGCCGGAGACAAGCCGTTCTGGAAGATGGCCCGGCAGTGCTCGGTCTCGAAGAGCGCACTCGCGGCAGCCGCCGCAGGACGGCGGTTGCCGTCAGAAAAAGTACTCACAGAGTTCGTTCGCGCATGCGGCGGGGACGGTGACTGGTGGCGCGAACGCTGGGAGCAGGCGCGGTCAGCGGAAGCCGAGTTAGCCGCCGCAACACCGGGCAAGGTACTCGCCAAGCGGCGTCCCGGAGTGGTGGAGATCATGGCCAGCCGCCCACTGACTCGCCTCGCCGAAGCCGGCGACGAACACCCCGAATACGACCTGCCTTCCGCGGCAGAGCCGCGGCGGCCCCGATGGATACTGATCGTCGCAGGGATCCTTGTGAGCGTTGCTGCCGGCATGGCCGTGGCATGGATAGGCGCCCCCTTCCACTCCACCCACCACGCGACGCCCGCGCCGCCGAATGACGGCACCGACCCCCAGCTGGCTGGATGCGCAGACGACGCGATGGGACTGGCCGTGACCCCGGTGCGACTCCAGAAGGCGGTTGCCCTGCGCAGTCTCCAACTCCCCAAAGGAACCGTGGTGGGCACGGTGACCTTGCGGTATTCGCCGCGCTGCGCCGGGGCATGGGCACGCTTCGACCCCGATCCCGTCATCGACACGAAGCTGGGGGACGACCGGCTCGCAGCCATAACGGTGTGGGACCGGCGCCCCGCCGACACCACACAGGAGACCTGGCAGATGGGACACGTCGACGAGTCGTATTCCGCGCTGCTGCTGACAGGCATGGGCTGCGTCATTGCCGGCGCTCGGATCGACGTGATCAACGAGGACGTCTCGGCCCAGGGAGAAACCCTGTGCCTGCCCACCCTCTCGTCTGACCGCCGCTCCTCCACACACACGCCGGGACGATGACACGACTTACGATCCGTCTGGTCTGGTCTGGTGCCCGCAGGCTGGTGTATCCGCGCAGTGAGAACGAGCGGACCATCGCTCGTTCTCACTGCGGATGGGCTCATCCCCGTGAACGGCAGCGGGCGAAGAGCAGGTCGCCACGGCCACCGGCATCGTGATCGAGACCAGGGCGCGGTTCAGTCTGACGCCGTCAGCAACCGCGCTCTGCTGCCACCCGGGGACGGGAACCCGTGGCCTCCTCAACTCGGGAGCAGTACGCCCACGAAGGCTCTGCCCCCTCAGCGCACGTCACAGGCTCAAAGATCCATGGCACAGCGGGCGGGTGCGGGTCACTGGTAGCGCCACAGGTCATGGAGCCGGTGGACTTCGCTGGTGATCGCGCAGCGCAGCTCGTGGTCGTCGAGGGGGACGTCGCGGCCGTGGGCGGCTGCGACGCTGCGGTGTCGCGCGGCGATCTCCGCGTCGCCCGCCGCGGCAAGGGCCGACAGGAGCGGCTGGTCGGCGGGTGTGGATTGGTCCGCTCGGATCAGAACGTCCAGGCGTTCGGCGGGCGTCATCCGCGGCAACGCCGAGCCGAGCTGGGTGCGCAGGCGTGACCACGAGGTCGTCTCGCTCCCGCGGGCGGCTTTATAGGGGCAGCTGCTCC
>NZ_JAZEWV010000067.1:0-4153 GCF_036353415.1 Actinacidiphila polyblastidii | reverse complement strand
CGCCCTGCCCGGGAAAGACGAACACCGGCCGCACTCCGCCCTCGGTCTTGCTCGCCCCCGTGCCGCTGTCGGCGGTGGTGCCGCGGATCAGCGCGGGTGAGTCACCGTCCTGCGCCAGCGCCCGCAGCCCCGAGAGCAGCGCCGCACGCCCCTCACCCACCACCACCGCACGGTGGTCGAAGGCTGCGCGGTTGGTGGCCAGCGCCCGTCCGATGTCGTCCACCGCTGCGTCCGGGTCCGCGGCGACCGCTTCGGCCAGCCGCGCGGCCTGCGCGCGCAGCGCCTCGGGTGTACGCCCGGAGACCGGCCACGCCACCACCGCAGTGACCGCCCTGTCCGCAGTGACCGCCGCGGCACCCGCCAGGCGCACCGCCGACGCCTCACCGGCCGCCCCCTCCTCCTCCACCGGTGCCGGCTCCTCCGGCGCCTGCTCCAGGATCATGTGCGCGTTCGTCCCGCTGATCCCGAACGCCGACACCGCCGCCCGGCGTGGCCGCCCCGTGCTCGGCCACGCCCGCGGCTCGGTCAGCAGGCGCACCGCGCCCGCCGACCAGTCGATGAAAGGAGACGGCGGATCGGCGTGCAGCGTGGGCGGCAGCACGCCGTGGCGCAGCGCCTCCACCATCTTGAGGACGCCTGCGATGCCGGCCGCACCCTGGGCGTGCCCGATGTTGGACTTCACCGAGCCCAGCCACAACGGCTCCGCGTCCGGCGGCCGTTGACCGTACGTGGCCATCAGCGCCTGCGCCTCGATGGGGTCGCCGAGCTTCGTGCCGGTGCCGTGCGCCTCCACCACGTCCACGTCCTCGGGCGACAGCCCCGCGGACTCCAGCGCGCGCCGGATGACCCGCTCCTGGGACGGTCCGTTGGGCGCGGACAGGCCGTTGGACGCGCCGTCCTGGTTGACGGCGCTGCCGCGGATCACCGCCAGCACGCGGTGGCCGTTGCGCCGCGCGTCCGACAGCCGCTCCACCAGGACCAGGCCCGCGCCCTCGGCCATGCCGAAGCCGTCGGCCCCCGCGCCGAACGCCCGGGAGCGGCCGTCCGCGGACACCCCGCGCATCCGGGCGAACTGGGCGAGGTCATCCGGCGTGTACATGACCGTGATGCCGCCTGCCAGGGCGAGCGAGCACTCGCCGTCCCGCAGCGAGCGCACGGCCAGGTGGAGGGCGACCAGCGACCCCGAGCACGCGGTGTCCACCGTCACCGCCGGCCCCTCCAGGCCCAGGGTGTAGGAGATGCGCCCGGAGGCGACGCTCGTCGCGCTGCCCGTCACCACGTGCCCCTCCAACTCGGCCGGTATCCGGCTGCCCGGGGGCGCGTAGTCGCCGTACACCAGGCCGGTGAACACCGCGGTGTCCGAACCGCGGAGGAGGGCGGGATCGATGCCCGCGGACTCGAAGGCCTCCCAGGCGGTCTCCAGCAGCAGCCGCTGCTGGGGGTCCATCGCCAGCGCCTCGCGCGGGCTGATGCCGAAGAACTCCGCGTCGAACCGGTCCGCGTCGTGCAGGAACCCGCCGCCGCGCACGTACGAGCGGCCCGGCGTCTGCGGATCGGGGTCGTAGAGGCCCTCAAGGTCCCAACCGCGGTTGGCCGGAAGGCCGGTGATGGCCTCGCCGCCGGCCGCCACCAGATCCCACAGCTCCCCGGAGCTGGTGACGCCGCCGGGGAACCGGCAGGCCGTGCCGACGATCGCGACCGGCTCGCTCCGCATGTCCTCCAGGTCGCGCAACCGTGCACGTGTCTCGCGGAGTTGGGCCGTCACGCGGTTGAGGAAGTGACGGATCTGGTCGTCACTCATGGGAGTGCCCCTGTCCCGGGCCGTCCGGCCCGTAGATGTCGAACTCCGCTGCGAGGAGTCCGATGAGTTCGTCGTCGGTGGCCGTTTCGATGTCGGAGGTGGCGGGGGCGCCGGGCGCCGGCCCGGCCGCGGCCTGCCAGCCGGCCAGCAGCCGCTTCAGGCGCTCGCCGACCGCGCCGCGGTCGGGGCCCGTCGCGGCTGCGTCGGCCAACAGGAGTGCGAGCCGGTCGAGTTCGGCGAGCAGGAGGTCCGCCCCGGCCTGCGGAGCGAGCGAGCCGAGCAAGTGGTCGGCGAGCGCCCCCGGCGTCGGATGGTCGAAGACGAGGGTGGCGGTCAGGCGCAGGCCGGTCCGCCGCTCCAGGGCGTTGCGCAGCTCCACCGAGGTGAGCGAGTCGAAGCCCAGGTCCTTGAACTTCTGCTCCGGTGTGATGAGTTCGGGCGAGGGGTGGCGCAGCACCGCGGCGATCACCGGCCGCAGCTGCTCCAGCAGCGTGTCCCGGTGCCGGGTGCTCGGGACGGCGGCCAGCGCGCGCCGCAGGTCCGCACCGGGCTCGGCCGCCCCGTCCTCCGCTCCCGGACCGGCCGGCCCGGCCGGGGGCGCCGCGGGCCGCGGTCCCGCCAGGCCGCCGACGAGCGCCGGCGGCCAGGACGGTGCGTTCCAGTCGCAGTCCAGGACGGCGACCGACGTCTCGTCGTGGTCGAGGATCTGTGCGAGCGCCCGCACCGCGAGGTCGGGGCGCAGGCTGAGCACGCCCTGGGCGCGCAACCGGGCCTCCACGTCGGGCGCCGCGATGCCCTCGCCCGCCCAGTGCCCCCAGGCGATGGCCGTCGCGGGCCGCCCGGCGGCGCGGCGGCGCACCGCCAAGGCGTCGAGGAAGGCGTTTCCCGGCGCGTAACCGCCCTGTCCCGCGATGCCGCTGAGGCCCGCGACCGAGGAGAACAGCACGAACGCGGACAGGTCCAGGTCCCGTGTCAGCTCGTCGAGTACGAGCGCGCCGCCCGCCTTGACGCGCAGCACGCCGTCGAGCTGGCCTGCCGTCAGCGAACCGAGAGGGGCGTCGTCGAGGTAGCCGGCGGCGTGCACCACCGCGGTCAGCGGCAGCTCCTCGGGCAGACCGCCGAGGACCGCCGCCACCGCGCCGCGGTCCGCCACGTCGCACGCCGCGAAGGTGACGCGCGCGCCCAGCGCGGTCAGCTCCTCCTCGGTCCGTGCCGCCTCGGGCGCTTCGCGTCCCGACCGGCTCAGCAGCAGTAGATGCGGGGCGCCCGCCCGCGCCAGGTGCCGGGCCACGTGCCGCCCCAGCGCCCCGGTGCCGCCGGTGATCAGGACCGTCCCCGTCGGCCGCCAGTCGCGCACCGGGGGCCGGCCGGCGAGCGGCGCCCGTACCAGCCGCCGCCCCCGCACGCCGGAGCCGCGGATCGCGACCTCCTGCTCGGTGACGCCCCCGAGCAGCACGTCGACGGCCAGCCGGGCCGCCTCCCGGCCGGGCTCCGCGGGCAGATCGAGCAGACCGCCCCACGCCCTGGGGTACTCCGCGGCCGCCACCCGCCCCAGCCCCCACACCATGGCCTGGTACGGGTCGGGATCGTGCTCGCCGCCCGCGCCGGCGCCGGAGACCGCGTCGGCGTCGGACCCGAGCGCATCCGGGGCGGCGCCGGCGTCCACCGCATCCACCGACACGGCGCCGCGCGTCGCGCACCAGACCGCGCCCGCACCGCCGTGCCGGTCCACGGCCCGCAGCAGTTCGAGGGTCGCGGTCACCCCCCACGGCAGGACGCCTGACCCGTCGGCGAAGCCGGCGCCTGCGGACAGCAGGGAGACGACCCGGCCGAGCGGCGGCCCGCCGGCGGGCCGGGGCGGCGCGTCGAGTCCTTCGTCCAGGGCCCGGGCCTGCGCCTCGGGTGTGCCGCCCGCGACGGTGACCACCCGCACGGCGGCCCCGCGCGCCGTCAGCTCGTCACGCAGCAGCTCCGCCCACCGCGCCGTGCCGGGCGTCGCGTACCGCTCGGGGACGACTAGCACCCAGCCGTCACGGGTGACCGCTCCGGCCGCGGTCTCCACCGGCTGCCACGCCACCCGGTAGCGCAGCGCGTCCAGCGGCGCCGGAGCGGGTGCGGGTACGGGACGCGGCTCCAGCCAGTAGCGGCGGCGCTGGAAGGGGTACGAGGGCAGGTCGACGGCTGCCGCGGCCGCCGTTGCGGCCGCGACGGCAGGTGTCGCCGACCAGTCGACGGGTGCGCCGTGCGCCCACCACTCGGCGGCGGAGGCGAGGAATCTGACAGTGCTGTCCTCGTCGCGCCGGAGCGTCCCGGTGACCAGCGCCCCCGCGGTCGCGGCGGCGTCCATGGTCG
>NZ_JAZEWV010000066.1:0-6388 GCF_036353415.1 Actinacidiphila polyblastidii | reverse complement strand
GAGCGCCGGGTCGCCGTCGCCGTCGCGCTCGAAGGTGGGGTCGACGCGCGGGGCCGGGCCTGGCGGGCGATCACGGCGGCCGGCGCGGCGAGGCGGCGGGGCCGTCAGTGCGCCGTCGCCGGACCTGTGGTCGTGTCCGCGATGTCCGGACGCCGCAGGACCGTCCGGGCGTCGGCGAGCGTGGGAAAGACCTGCATGACGGCATCGAGGCCGACGATCTGGAACAGCCTGTCCAGGGGCGGGCGCAGCCCGACGATCCGCAGGTCGGTGCGCTGGTGGACGCGGATCAGCAGGTTCAGGAGGGTCGAGTCGCCGAAGGTGACGCCGCTGACGTCGAGGATCACGCCGGGCGCGGTCGCCAGGGCGGCCTGTAGTTCGGCCTCCAGGGGAGCCAGGTTGCTTGTGTCCAGGTCGCCCGCCGCCCTGACGACCGGCAGTGGGGCTCCGACGTGGTCCGTTGTCATCGGGCAAGTATGACGAAGTGCGGGTCATGGCGGGGCAACATGGTGATCCGCGTCGAACAAAGCATCGCAACCGTGATCCGCCCCGGCAGTTGGACGTCCCGTCATGCCTGGCCGGTGGCTGCCGCGAGGGCGGCTCGTGCCTTGGGCGCGAGGAGCGGGCTGAAGTGGGGGTTGATGGCCAGTGCCGTGGAGAGGTCGTCGCGCGCCGGGCCGGTGTTGCCGAGGGATCGCTGGATCATGGCGCGGTGGTAGTGGAACAGGGCGTTGCGGGTGCCCTGGGCCAGGGCCAGATCGGATTCCGCCAGGGCCTGCCGGTCCTGGCCTGCCGCGTGCAGCGCCCAGGCCAGTGCGTCGTGGGTGTCCATGAACGGACGGGTCTTCAAGCCCTGCCGGGCGATGGTGAGGGCGCGGGCCGGGTCGCCGTGGTCGGCTTCGAAGAGGGCGGCGTCGGAGTCGAGGGCGACGCCGTTGGCGGTGAAGAGCCTCTGCTCGGCGCGGAAGACCTGGTACTGCTGGTCGGCGTCCTTGGTGCGGCCCAGGGACTGGTAGAGCTCGCCGAGCTGGAGGACGTATTCGGGCTGGGGGACGCGCTGGACGGCTCGGGTGAGGTCGGCGATGGCGGGGCCGGTCCTGCCGAGGGCCGCTTCCGCGTGGCCTTTGGCCTGGAGCAGGGCGGTGGAGGTCGGGGCGGTGCGCAGGCCGGCCTGGGCCTGGGCCAGTTCGGTGGCGGGGTCACCGCTGTTGAAGGCGAGTTCGCCGAGGTAGTAGAAGGCGAAGGCGCGGTCGGAAGGGCCGGCGGCGTCGTTGAGGGCGCGTTGCATGTCGGCGCGGGCGGTGGGGATGTCGCCGCGCAGTTCCGCGACGTAGGAGGCCCGGGACAGGGACGGCGAGCCGGGGCGCAGGTCGACCATGTGCTGAACGGCGTCGGCGGCGTCGTCGTAGCGGCCGAGCTGGGTGTAGGCGTCGGCGAGGGTGCCGTAGAGGGACGCGTTGTACGGGTTCGCCTTGATCGCGCGCTGCGCCCAGGTCAGGGCCTGGGCGAAGTGGTGGCGGCCGGCTTCGAGTGCGGCCATGCCGCCCATCGCGGTGAAGTTGGCGCCCGTGTCCTGCTGCAGGGACCGCTGGAGGACGCCTTCCGCCTTGGGGTAGTACGTCGGGTCCGCGGTGGCTTTGGCCTGCTGCACGTAGTCCAGGCCCAGGGTGGCGAGCGCGACCGCGTCGTGGGGGCTCTGGCGCAGATGGGCCTGCACGCCGGTGATGTCCGCGGCCAGCGGGTCGGGCGGGGCGGCCGGGCCCTCGCCCGCGGTGACCTGAGCGGCGCTGGTCCCGGTCGGTGCGGCCGGCCAGGGGGCGAGGCCGAGGCCGCCGGCCAGGAAGAGCCCGACGCCCAGGGCGGTGGTGGCGCCGGCAGCCAGCAAGGGGTGTCGGTGCGGGCGGCGTCGGCGCAGGTGGAAGGTCAATGTCCGCTCCGGGTCGTTGCGGTCGGGGTGTGCGGCGAGGTGAGGGTGGCGTACACGACGACGTTGTCGCGGTAGCCGCCGCGTGCGGCGTCGTAGGCGCCGCCACAGGTGATCAGGCGCAGCGACGGAGGGCCGGCCAGCGCGTACACCTCGCTGTCGGGGAGGGCGTCCTTGTCGTACTGGCGCAGCGCCTTGACGGTGAAGGTGACGCGGGAGCGGTCGGCGCGGTCGATGGATATCTCGTCGCCCGGGCGCAGCGAGGAGACGCCGTAGAACGCGGCGGGCCCGGTCGTGGAATCGACGTGGCCGACGATTATCGCGGCGCCCGGGTCCCCGGGCCGGGGGCCCCCGCTCCACCAGCCGACCTGCGCGGGGTCCTCGGGGGCGGCGAGGTGGCCGTCCTGCTGCACGTCGAGCCCGACGAGCGGGTCGCTGAGCGCGATCCGCATGATCCGTATGCGGGTCGGTGGAGGAGCGGAGGGCACGGGAGCCGGGGCCGACGCGGCCGGCCGGGCCGCGGGCAGCGCCCCTATGTCGGCGTCCGCGGGCGGATGCGGCCGGATGACCAGCACGCAGCTCCCGGCGGCCGCGAGGGCCATGCCGAGGACCACGGCCGCGGAAGCGACCGGACGCCGGGGCGGTTGGGGGCGGAGCCCCGGCTGTCCGCCCTCCGGTGCGGAGGGCGGACAGCCGGGGCCGGTCGGACGGGTCATGCCCGACTCGCGCGCCGCCGGCGCAGGGCCATGACACCCGCGCAGGCCAGCAGCGCGCCGCCGCCCGCCGCGACCGCGGGCACCCAGGGGGAGCCGCCGCTGAACGCGGTACCGCCGAAGCCGGCTCCGACACCGCCGTCAGGGTGCAGGGAGTCCGCCTGGTTCACCGCGGCGGTGTTGGGCAGCGCCACGTACGGGAAGGTCCCGCTCGGCTGGCGATAGGGGGTGTCGACCGCGTCGCCCGCGGCGAGTGCGGGCACGGTCTTCCCGGTCTGGGCGGCGCCTTCGAGCGCCTGGAGCTCGATGTCGACGACGTCGTCGTTGAGCCGCCGGCCGTTGGGGAAGCCCTGGAGGTCGCCGCCGAGGACGCCGAGGCGGTTCGGGTTCGCGGTGGGCGCGACGGACATGTTCAGCCGCAGCTCCTCGGACGCGGTGAACTTGTTCTTGTCGACGTCGCCGTTGAGGAGCTGGGAGTTGAGGTCGGCCTTGATGGGACCGCACGCCTTGCAGATGCCGCTGAGGAAGATCTCCACCAGGTCGTTGCGGGGGGTCGCGGGGGCCGGGACGCCGTAGATGCTCTGGATGAGCTTGGGCACGATCGGGTTCTTGACCGCGTTCACGACCGGCGTGACGGTGTGGTCCACGTCGGGACTGATCGAGTTGAAGGCGTCCTTGTAGTTCAGCGGCACGACGACCTCGTTGACCAGCGGGTTGCCGAGACGGGAGACCTGGTGCCAGCCGCTCTGCCCGTCCCTGCCCGGCGCCTGTGCGGCGTCCTTGCCCTGCGTGTCACCGCCGGCGCTGCCGTGCGAGGCGGTGCCGCCCTCGGCGCCCTTGCCCGTCGACGCGGTGACCGCCGTGCCCTGGCGGTCGGTGGTGGACCAGATCCCGACCACGGGGTTGCGCGTGGCGTCGCCGTGCAGCGCCAGGTCCTTCTTGGGGACCTGGAGGGCGATGGTGTTGACGTTGTAGCCCGCCAGGGTGTTGTGGCCGGTCTCCTTGAGGTTGCCGCCGTAGAGCAGATCGAAGATCCTCAAGTCGAGGAAGAACGGGTCGGAGGACTGGCCCGCGAGGGTCTGCCCGCCGCCCGGCAGCGGCGTGATGGCCTGCTTGCGCAGCGAGGCGTAGTCGGGCATCGACGCCCTGCCGACGTTGGAGGGCGCCGCGGGTGCGTTCTGCAGCAGGGTCGTGGTGCCGGCGGCGTCGGTGCGCGTGAGCGTGTAGGTCTGGCGGAAGTTCAGGGTCGGGTCGTCGAGGTTGTTGACGACGCCGGTGTTGTAGAGGAACTGGTTCTCGCCGTCGCGCAGGTGGTCGGTGAACGACCAGGTGTAGGTGGTGTCGGCCTTGCCGTCGCCGTCACTGTCGATCTTGATGTTGTAGTGGGCGTCGTTGGCGAACGGATAGAAGTTCGGGCCGCCGTTGGGCTCCTCGAAGGGGATCCAGTCGGCCAGCAGCGTCACGGTGTCCGGGTTGTCCGGGCTGGTGAAGGCGTAGACGTCGGTGTTGTCGGCCTTCGGGTCGCCCGCGATCAGCGGCGCCTCCCGGTGGCTGGATGCCGAGCTGACACCGGGCGCCAGACCGGTCAGTGCGGCGGCGCCCAGCAGGGCGACGGTCCCGGCGCCGGCGAGCGTGCGCTCGGCCGCGCGGAGTGAGGGCTTTCGGCGTGGCAGGCGGAAGGAGCGCATGGGCCATCCGTTTCAGAGGAGGGCCGCCACCTTCTTCGGGGTGCCGGCCACAGGCGTGGACGCTCGAAGCCCCACACGGAACCGTCAGGCGCACACCAGTCGAAGGTGGCGACCGCTCGTCAAGATGCCCGTCATGCGGCTTAAGCTACACATAAGTCATCACTCGCCACGGCGGCCCGCAACGCCGCAGGGCCGAACGGGGTCCCCTACCGCCCTGCTCGGAGCCGTCCGGGTGGACGAGAACCTCCCAGCGGTCGCCGCAGCGGCCACCGAAGGCGGCGCGAAGGCGTACTGCGGGCGCAGGAAGGCCCTGCGGCTCACTCCTCGGCGGCTCGCGGTTCCAGCGGGGGGACCGGCGACGGCGGGGGAGACGGGGTCCAGCGCTCCTCGATGCGGCCGAACTTCCACACCAGCAGGGCGCACGCCCAGGCGGCGGCGAACAGGCCCACCACCGCGAAGCCCACCGTGTTGAGGTCCACCCCGCTCACCCATCCCCAGAAGCCGCCGGTGAGGGAGAGCTTGTCGGCGAGCAGGGCGAGCAGTTCGACCGTGCCGATGATCAGGGCGACGGCGACGGACAGGCCGGTGACGGTGAGGTTGTAGTAGATCTTCCTGACGGGACGGGAGAAGGCCCAGCCGTACGCGGCGTTCATGAACGAGCCGTCGATCGTGTCCAGCAGGCTCATTCCGGCCGCGAAGAGCACCGGCAGGCACAGGACGGCGTACCAGGGCAGGCCGGTGGCCGCTCCCGACCCGGCCAGCACCAGCAGCGCCACCTCGGTGGCGGTGTCGAAGCCGAGGCCGAAGAGCAGTCCGACGGGGTACATCTGCCAGGGTTTGTCGATCGACCGCATCACCCGTCCCAGCACCCGGTTCAGCAGGCCGCGTCTGTCGAGCTGCTCCTCCAGGGCGCGCTCGTCGAACTGACCGTTGCGCATGGTGCGCAGCACCTTCCAGATCCCGGTCAGCACGACGAGGTTCACCGCGGCGATGGCGTACAGGAAGGTTCCGGAGACCGCGGTGCCGATCAGCGCGGTCATGCGGTGCAGCGGGGAGTCGTCGTCCTTGAGGGGGCCCGCGAGGGATTTCAGGCCGAGGGAGAGCAGCAGCGTCAGGGCGAAGACGACGCTCGAGTGGCCGAGCGAGAACCAGAAGCCCACCGACACCGGCCGCCCTCGGCCTTGGTGGAGGAGCTTGCGGGTGGTGTTGTCGATGGCGGCGATGTGGTCGGCGTCGAAGGCGTGCCGCATGCCCAGGGCGTAGGCGGTGAGGCCGATCCCCAGGCCGAAGGACTGGCCGTTGACGCGGTAGTGGGCGGGCGCGACCACGGCCATGAGGGTGCACCAGCCGATGAGGTGCAGGGCGAGGACGAAGGCGGCCATCGCCGCCAGCCTGCGCCGTTCCTCGCGGGTGAAGAGCCGTGCCAGGCGGCCCGCGCGACCTCCTGCGGCAGCCGCGTCGGCGGTCGATGCGTCGGCGGGTACGGCGAGGGGTCGTCCGGTCGTGGCCATACGCCCTCGCCTTCTGTCCGTGCACTGCGCAGCAGCCGCGTCGAGCATGCTCCTGCAATGTATGTGCAGATAGCTCGACACGGCAGGAGCGCGCGGGGTGTTCGGCGGGGCGCACGGAAGCGCGCCGAGAACGGCCAGTCCTCCCGGCACGCCCCCGCTTGGGCCACTGGGTGGGTGCTTTATGGGCCATCGGGGTGGAGTCGGCCGCCCCGAGCAGTTCGCAGCCGAAGGGACGCGAGCAGAGCGGGAGTGTAGAGCGTGTGGCCCGCTGGGCCGCCCCCGCTTCTCTCCGCTCCTGGCTCCTGACGCGCGGATGCGTCTGGCCCGTCTTCAAGGACAGCGATGATCTTCTCCGCGGGTGCCCGTACCCGTCGCCTGCGCCGTGCGGTGGTGGTGGTGCTGGCCGCCGTGCCCGCTGTGATGGGGGTGGCGGCCGGCGAGGCGTCCGCGCACCCGCTGGGCAACTTCACCGTCAACCGCTACGACGGCCTCACGTTCCACCCCGACCGCGTGGAGGACCTCGCGGTCGTGGACAGCGCGGAGATCCCCACCCTC
>NZ_JAZEWV010000065.1:0-7113 GCF_036353415.1 Actinacidiphila polyblastidii | reverse complement strand
AAGACCCGCTCGGGGTGCGCCTTGGCGAAGGCGTCGAGACCGACCGGCTGGAGCATCGCGGCGGTGATCGCGACGACGTCGGGGCGCTCCTCGCCGATCCGCACCATCTCCTGGCCGAAGACCGAGGTCCACGACGGTCCGGCGGCGGGCGCGAGCGGCGCGCAGGTCAGCGGGTCCATCGCGCCGACGGTGTGGAAGCGGTCCGCCTCGTCCTGCTCGGCGGCCGGGTAGCCGCGGCCCTTCTCGGTGATGCAGTGCACCAGCACCGGGCCGTGGAAGCGGCGGGCGCGGCGCAGCGCGGACTCCATGGCGGCGATGTCGTGGCCGTCGATCGGACCGAGGTATTTCAGCCCCAGGTCCTCGAACATGCCCTGCGGCGCGAAGGCGTCCTTGAACCCCTTCTTGGCGCCGTGCAGCGACTCGTACAGCGGCCGGCCGACCACCGGGGTCTGCTGGAGCAGCTGCTTGCCCCAGGACAGGAACCGCTCGTAGCCGTCGGTGGTGCGCAGCGTCGCCAGGTGGTTGGCGAGGCCGCCGATGGTGGGCGCGTAGGAGCGTTCGTTGTCGTTGACCACGATGACCAGCGGGCGGTCCTTGGCGGCGGCGATGTTGTTCAGCGCCTCCCAGGCCATGCCGCCGGTCAGCGCGCCGTCACCGATGACCGCGACCACCCGGTCGCTGCAGTGCCGCACCTCGTTCGCCTTGGCCAGGCCGTCGGCCCAGCCCAGCACGGTGGAGGCGTGGCTGTTCTCGATCACGTCGTGCTCGGACTCCGCGCGCGAGGGGTAGCCGGACAGCCCGCCCTTGCTGCGCAGCTTGGAGAAGTCCTGGCGGCCGGTGAGGAGTTTGTGCACGTAGGACTGGTGACCGGTGTCCCACAGGACCTTGTCCGCGGGCGAGTCGAAGACGCGGTGCAGCGCGATGGTCAGCTCCACCACGCCCAGGTTGGGTCCCAGGTGGCCGCCGGTCCTGGCCACCGCCTGCACGAGGAAGTGGCGGATGTCCGCGGCCAGTTCGTCGAGCCGGCCCTCGGGCAGCGCCTTCAGGTCGCGCGGGCTTCTGATGTTCTCCAGCATCGACATGTGCAGACCTCGTTCCCCCTGCCGGGATGGATACGGTGCGGCGGTCGCCTGTGCCCGGCCGCCGCCGGTAAGCGCGCGAGCCACCGGCCCGGCCCGCGGGGGCCGTGGCCGGTGACTCGTACACGCCGGGCGTGCGCTGAAAGGGCTTCAGCGCGGGGTCACTTCACGCGGTTGGACGCGACGGTCTCCTTGGCGGCGCGGATGGACTCCTTCAGGGACCCCATCGTGGCCAGCACGGCGGTGGGCTCGTAGCCGCAGTGCGCCATGCAGTTGTCGCAGCGGGCGTCCTTGCCGCGGCCGTACTTGTCCCAGTCGGTGTCGTCGATGAGCTGCTGGTACGTGGGCACGTAGCCGTCGCTCATCAGGTAGCAGGGCCGCTGCCAGCCGAACAGGGAGTAGTTGGGGATCGCCCAGGCGGTGCAGGGGAAGTCCGCCTTGCCCTCGAGGAAGTCCAGGAAGAGCGGGCTGTGGTTCAGGCGCCACCGCTTGCGGTTGCCGTCGCCGAACGCCTTCCTGAACAGCTCGCGGGTCTGCTCCACGCCCAGGAAGTGGTCCTGGTCCGGCGCCTTCTCGTAGGCGTAGGCGGGCGACAGCATCATCTCGTCGACCTGCAGCTCGTCGTTGAGGTAGTCGAGCACCTCGATGATCGTCTGCGGGGTGTCGGTGTTGAAGAAGGTGGAATTGGTGGTGACCCGGAATCCGCGCCGCTTGGCCTCCTTGATCGCCTCCACGGCCTCGTCGAAGGTGCCTTCCTTCGCGACGGACTCGTCGTGCCGCTCGCGCATGCCGTCGATATGCACCGTGAATGCGAAGTACGGCGAGGGAGTGAACTTGTCCATCTTCTTACGCATGAGCAGAGCATTGGTGCACAGGAATACGTACTTCTTGCGTGCCACGAGCTGACGCACGATCTCATCGATCTGGGGGTGCATGAGCGGCTCGCCGCCCGCGATGGAGACCATCGGCGCACCCGATTCCAGCACCGCGCCGACGGCCTGTGCCACCGGCATACGCTGCTTCAGCACCCCGGCCGGGTGCTGGATCTTCCCGCAGCCCTCGCAGGCGAGGTTGCAGGCGAAGAGTGGTTCGAGTTCGACGATCAGCGGGAACTTTTCGCGTCGCCTGACCATTTTCTGTTCGAAGAGGTACGACGCGACACGGATGGTCTGACGGAGCGGCATGGCCATCTAGCTCACCTCCAGGGGAGCGCGGTAGTGCGGTGCCATTCGAGGAAGGCGGGAACAAGATCTCTCAGCACCCGGAATGCGATGATCCCGGTGCGCAGCGTTCCGACCCGCACGAGTTCGTACTCGGGCGTGTCGACGACGACCCGCGCGGCCGCGACGCATTGTGCGCCCTCGGCGAGCGCGGCGCGCCGCATCGCGGCCGATTCCATGTCGACGGCGATGGCACCGGTCGCCGCGAGCGCGGCGCGCTCGGCGCCCCGCACGACATGGTCGGATTCCGCCAGGGTGCCGGTGTGCACGGTGTGGCCCCTGTCGGTGAGGGTGGCCTTGAGCGCGGCCACCAGCACCGCGCTCTCGTGTCCGTCGTCGGCGACGACGACGTCACCCGGCCGCATGCCCGGGGCGAGCCCCGCGCAGAAGCCGGTGGTCAGTACGGCTGCGTCGGGCAGCCCCTTGTCGTGCAGGGCCGCCGCGACAGCCCGGTGGGCGGCCTTGGGCCCCATGCCGGTACGGAGCACGGTGACCGTGTCCGCGGCGGCCCTGGCCACGCCCCTGCGCAGGGCGAACTTCTCGATGCGCAGGGCGCACACCACGAGCAGCGGTGGTCGGGAGTGCCCCACGAACTAGGCCCCCTTTCCCGTGCCGGAGGCGAGTGCGGGCATGTGGGTGGTCCCGAAGGGCTCGTCGCGCACGTAGCGGCCGAGGGCGGTGAGCGGGAAGACCATGCGGTACAGGTGGTAGTTGATGGAGAAGTCCCGGGGGAAGCCGGTCCCGGTGAAGTACGGCTCGTCCCAGGAGCCGTCCTCCAGCTGCGTCTCGGTGAGCCAGCGCACCCCGCGCGCGACCGCGTCGTGGTTCCTCTCCCCCGCCGACAGCAGCGCGAGCAGCGCCCACGCGGTCTGCGAGGCGGTGGAGTGGCCGCGCCCGACCCACTCCTGGTCGGAGTAGGAGCGCAGGTCCTCGCCCCAGCCGCCGTCCGCGTTCTGCACCGAGCCCAGCCACTCGACGGCCCGGCGGATCGCCGGGTGCGTGGCGGGCAGTCCCGCGGCGGTCAGCGCCGGCACGGCGGAACCGGTGCCGTAGATGTAGTTGACCCCCCAGCGGCCGAACCAGGCGCCGTTGTCCTCCTGCTCGGCCAGCAGCCAGTCGATGCCCCGCCGGGTGTGCGGGTCCTTCTCCAGCCCGAGGGCCGCCATCATCTCCACGACGTGCGCGGTGACGTCGGCCGACGGGGGGTCGATGACCTCGCCGAAGTCGCAGAAGGGCAGCCGGTTCGGGTAGGGACTGGTGTTGTCGGCGTCGAAGGCGCCCCAGGCGCCGTTCCTCGACTGCATGCCGACGTTCCAGCGCACCGCCTTGTCGATGGCGGAGTCGACGCGCGCCGGGTCGGGGTGGGCCACCCGGCGCAGCGCGAGCACCACTTCCGCGGTGTCGTCGATGTCCGGGTAGTTGTCGTTGTGGAACTCGAAGGCCCAGCCGCCCGGGGCGAGCTGCGGGCGCTGCACCGACCAGTCACCCGGGCGGGTGATCTGCTCGCCGAGCATCCAGTCGGCCGCCTTGACCAGCGCCGGGTGGTCGGCCGGCACGCCGGCGTCGGCGAGCGCGATGGTGGCGAGACAGGTGTCCCACACCGGCGACTGGCACGCCTCGATCATCCGCATGCCGTCCCCGGGCCATACGGCGAAACGATCCAGCGACTCCAGCCCGGCCTTCACCACCGGGTGGTCCAGGTCGTATCCGAGCAGGTGCAGGGCGATCACCGAGTAGACGGCCGGCGGCTGGATGCCGCCCCAGCAGCCGTCGGCCTCCTGGCGCTCGATGATCCAGCGGGCGCAGGCGTTCATCGCGCTGCGCCGCACCATGCGCGGGCTGAGCCGGCGGTAGACGTGCAGCACCTGGTCCAGCCGCTGGAAGACGCCGTCCCAGCTGACCAGCGGTGCCTTGCGCTGGCGCGGGTTGGGGTTGGCGGGATCGATGTGCAGCTCGTCGATGCCGAAGGGCGCGGGCCGCACCGGCCGGTGGGCGCCGACGACGGTGAGCGGCACGATGGTCTGCCGGGCCCAGCAGCCGAAGGAGTAGATGTTCAGCGGCATCCACTTGGGCAGGTAGATGACCTCCGGCGGCAGCTCCGGCAGGTCGTCCCAGCTCCACCAGCCGAACAGGGCCAGCCAGATGCGGGTGAAGACCCGCGCGGAGGCGACTCCCCCCTCGCCGCGCGACCACTTGGCGGCGAGCTGCATATGGGCCTCGTCCGGCGCGTCGCCGGCCAGCCGCAGCGCGACGTACGCCTCGACCGTCGCCGAGAGGTCGCCGGGGCCGCCGTGGAAGGTGGGCCAGGCTCCGTCCTCGCGCTGCTGCGACCTGATCCAGCGGGCGGAGGCCGCGGTGACGGCGGCGTCGCCGATGCCGAGGAACTGACGGAGCATCAGATCCTCGGCGTCCATGGTCACATTGGTCTCGAGGTCGCCCTTCCACCATCCGTCGGAGTGCTGCCGTGCCAGAAGGTGGTCTGCGGCGCGCTGCACGGCACGCTGCGCCGCCGCCTCGGGTCCGCCGGATGGAACGGGATCCGGCGCCGAGGCGCTACTGGCCGAAGGTGTCCGCTGGGTTGGCGACCCTGGACTGCCATCGGTCGTCGCTGTCATGGCTTCCCCTTTGCAGTTGAGACTTCTGCGGTGTTGGGGGCGGCCGTCGGCCGTCACATGAGAGGGACCGGCGACGTCTAGCGCTCCACATTGGGCCTACTTTTCGCGAACCACCACAAAATCCGCCAGACCTACGAGCTTACGTTGAATTTCTTCCGGCATGTCCACTTTGTCCAGCGCGGCGATCGCGGTCGCGTACTGCCTGCGGGCTTCCTGCGAAGTCCACTCACGGCCACCGGCTTCTTCGATCAACGCCGCGCGCATGGCGAACTCTTCCTCGCTGAACGCATCGTTTTCAGGATTCTTCGCGTCCGCCGCCAGCAGTTCACCCAGGCGCTCCGACGCGGGCCCGCCGGCCGCCAGCGCGGCGACCACCGGCAGCGACTTCTTGCGCTGCCGCAGGTCACTCCACGTCTGCTTCCCGGTGGTGGCCGGGTCGCCCCAGATGCCCAGCAGGTCGTCGATCGCCTGGAAGGACAGCCCGAGGTGGTAGCCGTACTCCTCCAGCGCGTCGGCGTCCGCCTCGGAGGCCCCGCCGAGCACCGCGCCGATGGAGCACGCACAGGCCAGCAGCGCCCCCGTCTTGTTGCCCTCCATCTCCAGGCACTCCCGCACGGTGACCCGTTCGCGGTGCTCGAAGGAGATGTCCTGGGCCTGACCGTCGATCAGCTTGCGGGTGGCCGTGGTCAGCCGGCGGGTGGCCCGCCCGGCGTCGGCGGTGCCCTGCTCCAGCAGCACCTCGTTCGCGAGCGCGAAGAGCGCGTCGCCCACCAGGATCGCCTGGGCCGGGCCGTGCACCTTCCACACCGTGTCCCGGTGCCGCCGCTGCTCGTCGCCGTCCATCAGGTCGTCGTGCAGCAGCGAGAAGTTGTGCACCAGCTCCACCGCGACCGCGCCGGGCACGCCGGTCTCCGCGGGGGCGCCCGCGGCCTGCGCCGACAGCAGGGCCAGCGCGGGGCGTACGGCCTTGCCGCCGTCGCCCTCCGCGGGCCGGCCGGTCTGGTCGATCCAGCCGAAGTGGTAGGCGGCCACGGTGTCCATCGGGGGGGCGAGGCGTGCCACGGCCGCGCGGAGCACCGGTGTGGTCAGGATGCGGCCGTTCTCCAGCAGCGCGATGACGCTGTCAGCGGTCACGTTCTCTCCTCTTGTTGCACCAATTGCACTCATGCCGACTCCAGGACGCCGTTGTCGAATGGCAGCCCGAGGGCGGACAAAGCTTCTCGGGAGGCATGCAGGCCGCTGCGCACCGCGCTCTCCATGGTCGCGGGCCAGCCGGTGGCGGTCCATGCCCCGGCGAGGAACAGGCCCGGCGCGTCGGTACGCGGTCCGGGCCGCAGCGCGGCGACGCCCGGGGTGGGCGCGAAGGTCGCGGTGCGCTCGCGGGTGACGAAGAAGTCGCGGACCTCCGCGCCCTTCGCCGCGGGCAGCACCCGCCGCAGTTCCGGCAGGTAGCGGTCGCGCAGTTCGGCCACGGGAAGGTCGATCTCGTCCTGGACCGCGGACTGCGACACGGCCACGTACTGGCCGCCGCCGCTGAGTCCTGAGCTCTTGGTGCGGTCGAAGACCCACTGGACAGGGCTGCCGAGCGCCGCGAGGAACGGCTGCTCGAGCACCTGTCTGTCGTAGATCACATGGACATTGAGGATCGGCGCGGTGCCGATGCGCAACAGCTTTTCCGGATCCGCCAGCGCGCCGTCGGGGAGCAGGGCGTGCGTCTCGCGCTGAGGGACGGCCAGCACCACGGTGTCCGCGGCGAGTTGCTCGCGGCGGCCGGGGCCGGTCTCGACGTCGACGAGCCAGCCGCCGCCCTCCGCACGGGAGATCGCGGCGGCGCGGCCGCGCAGCACGGTGCGCACCCCGGCGGCGTCCAGCGCGGTGCGCGCGCGGCCGTCGTGCAGGTCGCCGAGCGGGGCGTTTGCCCAGCCGATGTCGGCGGCGCCGGGTTCGGACAGCAGGCCGGTCTTGAAGACCTTGGCGGCCAGGCCCAGCGAGGCGTCGCCCGCGGTGGCGTTGAGGGTGGCCACGCCGACCAGGTCCCACAGCGCCTCGATGGTGCGGGCGGACTGGCCGCGGCTGCTCAGCCAGCTGCCGAAGTCCTCGCGGTCCAGGGCCGGATCGTCCAGGTCCAGGCCGCGCAGTGCGAGGGCGGCGCGGCCGACCGAGGCGCGCTCGCGCAGCGACAGGTGCGGGTAGCGGGCC
>NZ_JAZEWV010000064.1:0-7793 GCF_036353415.1 Actinacidiphila polyblastidii | reverse complement strand
GGGGCCCCGGCGGGGCCGGGGGCGCGCCTCCGTGCGGGCTGGCGCCCCTCCCGGCCCGCGGGGAGGGCCGGCGGCCGGGAGCGGTTCCCGGACAACCGAGGGCGGGCAAAGGCGGGCGGAAGCGCGTGGTTACTCTGTCGGGCATGGATTACGTTTCCGCGATCGTGCCGCCGCTGGTGATGGCGATCTTCTTCATCGGCCTCGTCGTGACGATCATCAAGAACCAGGGCGGCGCCAACAAGGCCAAGGAGGACGCCGCCGTGGACGCCGCGTTCGCCCGCGCCGAAGCGGCCGAGCAGCGAACCGCCGAGTAACAATTCAGGCATTTCCCCTTATCGGCCCGTAGTATTTCCGGTGTGCCACGACCACTGGGAGACCTCGAAGACACGGTCATGACCCGTGTGTGGGAGTGGAACCGTCCGGTCACCGTTCGTGAGGTACTCGAGGACCTGACCCGGGACCGTTCCATCGCCTACACAACGGTGATGACCGTAATGGACAACCTGCGCCAGAAGGGCTGGTTGCGCAGGACCGCCGAAGGCCGCGCATATCGCTATGAGGCGGTATCGACGAGAGCGGCGTACTCGGCCGCACTGATGAACGAAGCCTGGGCCGCGAGCGACAACCCCGCCGCGGCCCTCGTCCACTTCTTCGGCATGATGTCCCCGGAACAGCGCGAAGCGCTGCGGGACGCAATGCGCATCATCCAGTCCGGCGAGCCGGACCCCTCCGACCCGCCGGAACCCCAAGGGCGATAGCGTCCGCCCATGGCCCTCATGTCGAATGACGTCACCATCCGTCGCGCCCGCACCGGCGATGTTCCGGCTCTGCGCGGCCTGCTGGACTCCTATGTCCGCGACGGCATCCTCCTCGACAAGGCCACCGTGACGCTTTATGAGGACATCCAGGAGTTCTGGGTCGCCGAACGCGACGACGACGCCGACGTGGTGGCCTGCGGCGCACTGCACGTGATGTGGGAGGACCTGGCCGAGGTCAGAACACTGGCGGTGGCGCCCTCGCAGCGCGGCAGGGGCGTCGGCCACCAGCTGCTCGCCAAGTTGCTGCACACGGCACGCTGGCTCGGCGTCCGGCGAATTTTCTGCCTCACCTTCGAAGTGGACTTCTTCGCCAAGCACGGCTTCGTGGAGATCGGCGCGACCCCGGTGGACGGCGATGTCTTCGGCGAGCTGCTCCGTTCCAATGACGAGGGCGTCGCCGAGTTCCTGGACCTGGAGCGAGTGAAACCGAACACCTTGGGTAACAGCCGCATGCTGCTGCAACTCTGAGGTGATCCGGTTTGTCCGGATCGCGCTACCTCGCACGGACCTGTTCGCGCAAGGGGTTTGTGTTTTCCGCGGAAAGGCGCTTTGCTTTTACCGTTAATCCGTTTTCGATGAAAGGGAAGCCGGTGGCACAGAAGGTTCAGGTCCTTCTTGTCGACGACCTCGACGGCGGCGAGGCGGACGAGACCGTGACGTTCGCACTCGACGGTGTGACGTACGAGATCGACCTCACGACGGAGAATGCCGACAAGCTGCGCGGGCTGCTCAACCCGTACACGGACAGTGGCCGCCGCACCGGCGGCAGGGCGGGGCGGGGCCGCACCAAGGCCGTGCGCGGCGGCGGCGCGTCCGGTCCGGACACGGCGAAGATCCGTGCGTGGGCCAAGGAGAAGGGTTACGAGGTCAACGACCGCGGTCGCGTCCCGGCGACCATCCGTGAGGCGTACGAGAAGGCCCACGGCTGATCCTGCACGCGGGAGCACAGCGCGAGCCGGTGGCAGGCCGTCGCGAGCGCGGCCACCAGTGCCGCGAGCCCGACGGTCACCCCCGGTCCCTCGGCCCCGCCCGCGACGCTCAGTGCGGGCACGACGGACTCCACCTCGTATCCCGGCCGAGGAGGCCGCAGCCACACCGGCGCCGACCGGTCGTACGCGGCCTCCCTGCGGCCCCAGTCGGGATGGGCCGGCGCCCGCATCCGCCGGCCGGCTCCCAGGCACTCCAGGTCCAGCGCGATCCCGCCCCACTCCAGCCACTGCAGCAGCCCCGGCAGCTCCTCGGCGGACCCGGCGGCGACGAGCAGCCGCACCCGGCGCCCGTCGAGCGCCACGGGGCCCAGCTGCCCCGGCCGCGGGAAGCGGCTCAGCATGGCGAAACCGGCCTCGGCGGGCGCGTCCAGCGCGTCGAACCGCACCCCTGTGACCAGACCGGGGGGATCGCCGGCCACCGGCCACCCCAGCTCGTGCTCGTACCAGCCCATACCTGTGCAACTGTCCCCGGCCACCCGGGTTACGCACCGCGGCGCCCCGGATGCGCACGGTCAGCACGCGACGCTCCGGGGCCACAGGGGTTTGTTCGCCCGTAGCGCACTCGAAACAGCCGCGCCGTGTGGATTACGCGTGGCTGAGGGTAAGAAGTACCTAGTGAGAAGGGCTGGTGTTCGAGCAGGCGGGGCGGGCGTTCGCCACGGGCGTACTTGTTCCGGGGGTATTCGCCTGGCCTGCGGGAACATCGTCTCGCACCATCGAGGTTGTGGGAGTGACGTCAGCCGGTAGCGCAGCTTTCCTCGCGAGAGCGGGGGTGACTCGTGAGCGGCGCCGCTGTGCGGGACTAGCATGCGGTAGGACAGGGAGGGGACCGACCCCTCACTGCCCGACCGCTCTGAGGAGCGATTAACGATGTTCGAGAGGTTCACCGACCGCGCGCGGCGGGTTGTCGTCCTGGCTCAGGAAGAAGCCCGGATGCTCAACCACAACTACATCGGCACCGAGCACATCCTCCTGGGCCTGATCCACGAGGGTGAGGGTGTCGCCGCTAAGGCCCTGGAGAGCCTCGGGATTTCTCTTGAGGCGGTCCGCCAGCAGGTGGAGGAGATCATCGGTCAGGGGCAGCAGGCCCCGTCCGGCCACATCCCCTTCACTCCTCGTGCCAAGAAGGTCCTGGAGCTGTCGCTCCGCGAAGCCCTTCAGCTCGGGCACAACTACATCGGCACCGAGCACATCCTGCTCGGCCTGATCCGCGAGGGCGAGGGCGTCGCCGCCCAGGTCCTGGTGAAGCTGGGCGCCGATCTCAACCGGGTCAGGCAGCAGGTCATCCAGCTGCTGTCCGGTTACTCCGGCGGGAAGGAGTCGGCCACCGCCGGCGGGCCGGCCGAGGGCACCCCCTCGACCTCGCTCGTGCTGGACCAGTTCGGCCGCAACCTCACGCAGGCCGCTCGCGAGACCAAGCTCGACCCGGTGATCGGGCGCGAGAAGGAGATCGAGCGGGTCATGCAGGTGCTGTCCCGCCGCACCAAGAACAACCCCGTCCTGATCGGCGAGCCCGGCGTCGGCAAGACCGCCGTCGTCGAGGGCCTCGCCCAGGCGATCGTCAAGGGCGAGGTGCCCGAGACCCTGAAGGACAAGCAGCTCTACACCCTGGACCTGGGCGCCCTCGTGGCCGGCTC
Organism: Actinacidiphila polyblastidii; assembly: GCF_036353415.1. Lineage (NCBI taxonomy): Bacteria > Bacillati > Actinomycetota > Actinomycetes > Kitasatosporales > Streptomycetaceae > Actinacidiphila > Actinacidiphila polyblastidii. The sequence continues at coordinate 4,349 of NZ_JAZEWV010000064.1, read as the reverse complement.
GCGGTACCGCGGTGACTTCGAGGAGCGGCTGAAGAAGGTCCTGAAGGAGATCCGCACCCGCGGCGACATCATCCTGTTCATCGACGAGCTGCACACCCTGGTCGGTGCGGGCGCGGCCGAGGGCGCGATCGACGCGGCCTCCATCCTCAAGCCCATGCTGGCCCGCGGCGAGCTGCAGACCATCGGCGCCACCACGCTCGACGAGTACCGCAAGTACCTGGAGAAGGACGCCGCCCTCGAGCGCCGCTTCCAGCCCATCCAGGTCGCGGAGCCGTCGCTGCCGCACACCATCGAGATCCTCAAGGGCCTGCGCGACCGGTACGAGGCCCACCACCGGGTCTCCATCACCGACGAGGCGCTGGTCCAGGCGGCCACCCTGGCCGACCGGTACATCTCGGACCGCTTCCTGCCGGACAAGGCCATCGACCTGATCGACGAGGCCGGCTCCCGGATGCGCATCCGCCGGATGACCGCGCCGCCGGACCTCCGCGAGTTCGACGAGAAGATCGCCGACGTGCGCCGCGAGAAGGAGTCCGCGATCGACTCGCAGGACTTCGAGAAGGCCGCTTCCCTCAGGGACAACGAGAAGCAGCTGCTCGCCGCGAAGGCCAAGCGGGAGAAGGAGTGGAAGGCCGGCGACATGGACGTCGTGGCCGAGGTCGACGGCGAGCTGATCGCCGAGGTCCTCGCCACCGCCACCGGCATCCCGGTCTTCAAGCTCACCGAGGAGGAGTCCTCCCGGCTGCTGCGCATGGAGGACGAGCTCCACCGGCGCGTCATCGGCCAGAAGGACGCCGTGCAGGCGCTCTCCAAGGCGATCCGCCGCACCCGCGCCGGCCTGAAGGACCCCAAGCGTCCCGGCGGCTCGTTCATCTTCGCCGGCCCGTCCGGCGTCGGTAAGACCGAGCTGTCCAAGGCGCTCGCCGAGTTCCTCTTCGGCGACGAGGACGCGCTGATCTCCCTGGACATGTCGGAGTTCAGCGAGAAGCACACCGTCTCGCGGCTCTTCGGCTCTCCTCCCGGCTACGTCGGGTACGAGGAGGGCGGCCAGCTCACCGAGAAGGTGCGCCGCAAGCCGTTCTCCGTGGTGCTCTTCGACGAGGTCGAGAAGGCCCACCCGGACATCTTCAACAGCCTGCTGCAGATCCTGGAGGACGGTCGGCTGACCGACTCCCAGGGCCGGGTCGTGGACTTCAAGAACACGGTGATCATCATGACCACCAACCTCGGCACCCGGGACATCTCCAAGGGCTTCAACCTGGGCTTCGCCGCCCAGGGGGACACGAAGTCGACCTACGACCGGATGAAGGCCAAGGTCAGCGACGAGCTGAAGCAGCACTTCCGGCCGGAGTTCCTGAACCGTGTCGACGACGTGATCGTCTTCCCGCAGCTCACCCAGGACGACATCCTGCAGATCGTCGACCTGATGATCGGCCGGGTGGACGAGCGGCTCAGGGACCGCGACATGGGCATCGAGCTGTCCACCGAGGCGAAGATCCTGCTCTCCAAGCGGGGCTACGACCCGGTGCTCGGCGCCCGTCCGCTGCGCCGCACGATCCAGCGGGAGATCGAGGACTCGCTGTCGGAGAAGATCCTCTTCGGCGAGCTGCGTCCGGGCCACATCGTCGTCGTGGACGTCGAGGGCGAGGGCGAGGCGGCGAAGTTCACCTTCCGCGGCGAGGAGAAGGTCACCGTGGCCGACGCCCCGCCGGTCGAGACGGCGGGCGGCCCGCCCAACCTCAGCAAGGAGGCGTGACGCCTCCGGCGTCACCCGCGCCACTGCCACGCCCCCGGCCCCGGACCTGCCACGGTCCGGGGCCGGGGGCGTCCGCGTTCACCCGCGGGGGCGCGGGCTGAGGGTGACGGTCACCTCCGGCGGCAGGGCGTCGCCGTGCAGCAGGGCCAGGCCGGGGACGGGGTCGTTGATCACCACCGAGGCGAGGTGCGGCAGCTCCGCGAGCGGGGCCAGGTCGATCGAGCGCGGGGCCTTGACCAGGCCGGTCATCACCATCAGGTGTTCCACGCCCGGGAAGAGCGCCGGCACCGGCCGGAGCAGCGTCTCGTCGTCCCGGGCGCTGATGCCCAGCTTCCGGATGCCGGGCAGCGGCGTCAGGCGCAGGTCGAGCACGGCGATCTGGCTGCTGGCGGAGAAGGACGAGAGGTCGGGCAGCGCCCCCAGCCGGTCCCAGTCGCCGCGGGAGAAGGGCCGCGCGTGGGAGAAGGAGCCGAGGTGCGTGAGCAGCGGCAGGCGCTCGACGCCCTCCAGGCCGCGCGGCCCGTAGCTGGTGAACAGCTCCGTGACCGGCAGCCCCGTCGGCAGCGTGGACAGGCCCGTCCACCAGTGGTCGTCACTTCCGAGCGCCAGTGAGTCCAGCTCGGTGAGCCCGCCAAGGTCGGCCAGGTCCAGCGACGCGGGCAGGCTGTAGGCGCGCAGAGCCCTGAGCGCGGCACGGCGCAACGGCGCCAGGCTCGTCAGCCCGCCGGCCTCCAGGAGCACCAGGTCTGTGAGTGCGGGCAGATCGCACACCGCCCTCAGGTCGTCGTCGGTGGCGGGCCCGGCCAGCTCGACCGAGGTGAGGAGACCCGGCTCCGGCAGGACGGCGACCAGGTCCCGCGCCGTGAGTCCTCCCTCGGCGCGGACGAGCTCGACCCCGCCCAGCCGTGCGAGGGTCCGCAGCTCCTCCGGGGAGCGCACGCAGTACGTCGTCCCCGCGCGCGGCAGCCGGCCGAGGACTTCGTCCGCGTACCGCTCGGGGTCGGCGCCCACCGGGAACTCCGCGATCACCCTTCGCACGACGCCGTCCGGGTGGCCGGTGAAGCGGGCCAGCACCGGGATCGACGCGTCGCCGCCGATGAACCGCGCGGTCAGCACCAGGGACCGTGCCTCCTCCACGTGCAGCCCGTCGGGGCCCGGCAGCAGTTCGAGCACCAGCGGCCCCGCCTCGACGAGCTTCTCGCCCTCCCCGTAGGAGCGCGGCGGGATGAGGGCCGCCCCGCGCTCCTGGACCAGTGCGCGCACCCCGGGGTCCAGCTCGGTGGCGTGCTCCAGGCACGCCATCGCCAGCAGGTGCAGCCGGGTGCGGTGCGTCTTCGTGCGGTCGCCGCGGGCGACGAGTTTGCGCAGCAGGCGGGCGCGCTCGTCGGGGCGGGCGTGCGCGACGGCCATGCGGACCACGTCGGCCCACTGGTCGTGGTGGGCGCTGCGCGCCATCAGGTCGAAGTCGCGTTCCTCGACCGCGGCGCGGGCCGCCAGGTAGTCCTGGAAGGTGCGGTGCACGAAGTCCACGGTGCTGTCGGTGGGCTCGCGCAGCAGCCCGCTGCGCCCCAGCAGGTGCCGGTAGACGGCCGGCGCGTCGCCGAGCGCCGCGGCCGCGGGCATGGCCGGGAGCGCCCCGTCGATCAGCCCGACGGCGTCGGCCACGTCCATCTCGGCCTGGCCGTTCCTGACCAGCCAGTACGCGAGCTTCTGCAGCAGCTGGACCTGCGGCGCCTCCGCCAGCGCGGGCGCCAGGTCGCGTTCCTGGTCGCGGCGGACCAGCAGCATCGACAGCGCGGCGTCGTACAGCTCCTTGCGGCCGGTCGGCAGATAGCCGCCGCGGTCGCGGTGCAGCGCGCAGATCAGGCCGCACATGAGCGGGTTGGTGGCGAGCCTGGCCAGGTCCTGCTTGGTGTGCAGGGCGTCGAGCAGCGAGCGTTCGTAGCCGTCGATGCGGGCCAGCTCGGCGGTGTCGCCGCGGACGCCGGCGCGGGCGGCGTCGTGCCAGCGGGCGGTGAAGGCGCGGACGTCGGCGCGGCCCATGGGGGAGAGGGTCAGCTCGGTGAAGCCCTCGTCGGCCAGCCAGGAGTCCTCGACGGCCGACGGGCGGGAGGTGACCAGCCAGTGGTTGCCCGGGTAGGCGGCGAGCAGCCGGCGCAGCCAGTCGCCGACCCGGTCGCGGGCCCGCTCGTCGATCTCGTCGAGCCCGTCGACCAGCACCAGGCCGCGCCGCTCGGCCAGGACCTGCTCGGCCCAGCGCGGCGGCACCGTCATCGGGGCCTCCACGGCGGACAGGAACTCCCCGGGCGCGGGCAGCGCGCCGCGGCGGGCCACGGTGCGCAGCGGCAGCACGAACGGGACGAGGTCGCGCAGGTGGGCGAGGTGCTCGCCGAGTTCCTGGCGGGCGGCGCTGACCGCGAGCCACTGCACGAGCGTGCTCTTGCCCGATCCGGCGACGCCGCGCAGCAGCACCCGTTCGTGTCCGGCCAGCGCCCGTTCCGCGGGCATCGGCCCGCCCGGCCCGCCCGGCCCGCCCGGCCCGCCCGGCCCGCCCGGCCCGCTCGGTCCGGCCGGAACGATCGGGCCGGGCGGA
>NZ_JAZEWV010000063.1:0-8598 GCF_036353415.1 Actinacidiphila polyblastidii | reverse complement strand
CCCCGCGTTCTCACCAGTCGTCTCGATTGGACGCATCGGGGCTCGTCGGGCCCGGTGAGGGTGGGCAGCCGGGCCGCGGCCCAATCGCAGACCCCCGGTCCCCTCGCGCCTTTGCCGCAGGAGATCCGTCCGAGATTCGTCGTTTGTTGGGTATGAGTCGTCCGGGTCCGAAGGTTCCACCGTTGTTGGTGACCGATGCCCAGCGGGCGGTGCTGGAGGGCTGGGTGCGTCGGCGCACGACGGCTCAGGCGTTGGCTTAGAGGTCGCGGGCAAGTCCGGTCCCGGCCGTTAGCAGGGCCGCGTCGCGGTGAAAGGCCCGACGGGGTCACGGCGGGGTGACTGTGCGGAGCAGTCCCGCGAGAGCCGGGGAGTGGCTGTGCGCAAGCCGGTCGATGGGGGCGGCGGCGAGAGCACGCCCATCAGCGCGGGCCCACGCCCCGCCGCACTCCGTGGCCGCGGGGCTGAAGGCGACGCCGGAGCCGATGGCTGCGGGCCTGGCTGGTGGAACCGAGGCCGGCTACACGCCCCGTTCACCGCGTTGGCCGCTGTCATCTTCTCTCCTTCTAGGGTCTGTCTCCCCGATCACGGGCCGGCTCCGGGGCTTGCACGGTTGAGGCGGTCGGCATCAGGGGTCGGAGCGGCCGATCGAATCGAGGAGCTGGAGTTCTCCGTCCGTCAGCCGCAGCGTGCCCGTTGCCACATTGGCGACGAGGTGTGCCGGGTTGCCCGTGCCGGGGATGGCCAGTACGTGTGCGCCCTGCTGCAGGATCCATGCCAGGCGTACCTGTGCAGGTGAGACGCCGTGCGCGTCGGCGATGGCGCGTACTTCGTCGTGCTCGGCCTGGACGGCTCCGGCCTCGCGGCCTTTCCCGGCGATGGCGAAGAAGGGGACGAACGCGATGCCGTGCGCTGCGCATGCGCGGAGCATCTCGTCGCCGCCGGGCATGTCGATGCCGTATCGGTTCTGGACACAGACCACTGGTGCGATGGCCTGGGCCTGGGCCAGGTGCTCCGGGCGGGCGCTGGAGATGCCGAGGTGGCGGACGAGCCCAGCGGCGCGCAACTTGGCGAGAGCCCCGAAGTGCTCGCTGATGTCGTCCTGGCCCATGATGCGCAGGTTGACCACGTCGAGGTAGTCGCGGCCGAGCTGGCGGAGGTTCTCCTCGACCTGGCCGCGCAGCTGGTCGGGCCGCGCCGCGTCGGCCCACTCGCCAGAGGCGTCCCGGGCGGGCCCGACCTTGGTGGCGATAACAAGGTCGTCCGAGTACGGCGCCAACGCCGAGTTGATCAGCTCGTTGGCGGAGCGCAGCCGGGAGAAGTAGAACGCTGCGGTGTCGATGTGATTGACACCGAGTTCGACCGCTCGGCGTAGAACGGTGATGGACTGGTCGCGGTTGCTGGGGGTGCCCTGGTGGAAAGCGGCGCTGCCGGTCAGGCGCATGGCGCCGAAGCCGATCCGGTTGACCTTGAGGTCACCGAGCAGCCACGTTCCCGAGGCTGCCGCAGAGACCGAGTGCGACGTCATCTCTTCCATCAACTCCATCGTTCGAGCCGTCGCCTCTGGCTCGTTCGAGGCGGCGCGGCCCTGGAGTATGCGCAGGTGAGGGGCATGGCGGGAAGGCGCGGAGCGATGGGGGAATGTCACAGCCCGAACGGGAATCCTGATGACACGCTCCGAGTTGTTACTGGTGACGCATGCTCCCGAACTCCCCTGTCACGTGTTGCGATCTTTGTAGCGGGCCTTGTCGAAGCCTGGAGGTCGTCTGCCGCGTGAACCCCGGCGCAGTCGGGCGGCTTTATGGTCCTTCTTCTGCGGGATCACCTGTCGGATCCCGCGCTTGCGCAGGTAGGCGCGGATCCTCGGTTGCTGTACGCCTTTGTCGGCGCTCACACTGTCCGGCGTGCGGCGGGGACGACCGGGCCCCGTGCGGGGGACGTGGATCTTGTCCATGACCGGCTCGAAGTGGGTGCAGTCCGCCCGCTGTCCCGGCGTGATGAGCAGGGCCAAGGGGCGGCAGCGGCCTTCTGCCGCGACGTGGATTTTGCAGGTAAGCCCGCCGCGGGACCGGCCGAGCCCTTCTCCTGCCGCCCCGCCTCCTCCAGCAGGCCGCGCCGGCTCACCGCCGCCGACAGAGGCTGAACCGATCTTCGCGGGACCCCTTTTGAGGAGCCCGGCGGCGACGGCGGTGGATCCTTGGGCGCACCCGCGGCGTGCTGGTGGGCACGCGTAACGGTGGAGTCGACGTTGATGTTCCAGTCAAGGCTGCCCTCCGCATCGGCGGCGGCCTGGACGTGCTGGAGGAGCATCTCCCAGGTCCCATCGGCTGACCATAGCGCGTGCCGTTTATGAACCGTCTGCCACGGCCCGAAGCGTTCAGGCAGCTCGCGCCACTGCACTCCGGTGCTCAGCCGGTGAATGATCCCGTTGATGACCTGCCGGTGCGTCAGCCGATCCGAGAAACAGAACCTAGCCCGGCCGCCGCAGCCGGGTCTATCCAGTCGATGATCACGACCGCAACGTCGCCGCCCTGCGCACTGCTCGAAGAGCTCCGCTCCGGAATGAGGGCAAGATCAGGCTCGAAGGCAAAGTGAGCCGCAAGCCCGGCCCGTGCCAGCGGGTCTCCGCCGTGAACGGCGACTGTGATCTCTTGCACTGACATGACGTAGACCTCACTGGCTGACGGAGATAGGCGAGCGGGCGTAGAGCGGGATGGAAAGGGTACTTCGGGCTGCATCTGCGACGACAGCAGGAAACGAACCGACGGCAAGTGGGCGATGGCCTAGCCGCCGCACGACGAGCTCAGCCCGCTCGCACGCCGTCCAAGGGCCGCGGTTGAGCAGATGCAGCGTCCTGAGAACGGAAGGAGGCGCTTTCGACGTCAGGCTCCGCATCTCAAACGAGTTCGTGGGCTTGGGAGTTCACTCGCTGCCAATGACTCTCGGGATTGTTCCCGGCGGGTCGGCCCAGGCTGGACTGGCGAAGACACCGCCGGAACCCCCACCCGCAACGTCCGGGGCATCACCGTCTGGACGGTTCCGCGGGCGGCACCCGGGGTCAGTGTCGAGCTGCCCCAGGGCCCGCTGCGCCGGAAAAGGCCTCCCGATCGCCGTCACACGCGGTTTCCGGTAGCCCACCTCCAGATGCCCGGCGGCCAGTCGCACACGTGGCGACCGCAGATCCAGGCTGGCCGGGCGGCGCGCGCCCCCCTTGTCGACCGCCAGTCGGGCCGGGCGGCCGGTGCGTGCGTTCCGCCCGGCGCCTGCGTTGGGGTAGGCACCGGTACGGCGGGTGAGCAGGTCCGGCGACCGGCCGTCTTCGGCCGGCTGCCGTCGGCCGGGCACGGGACAGCGTGGACGGTTGCGACGGTGGCCTCGCGCCGCCGTAGGTGATGTATCGCTTGGTGTCTGAGGGCGTGCTGTCACTGCCCGCTGATATCTTGTCACCCATGTCTGATATGTGTGCTTTGCTCTTGTGCGTTGAGCTGACGTGACGTGGGGGTTCTGCGTGACCATCCGGAACTTGCCCTGTTCCTGTGCCTGGCCGCCGGCTATCTCGTCGGCAAGCTGCGCGTCGGGCCGATCACGCTGGGCGGCATCTGCGGCACGCTGATCGTGTCGCTGCTGCTCGGCACACAGAAGATCGCCGTGGCCGACGACGTCAAGACGGTCTTCTTCGCGCTGTTCATCTTTGCTCTGGGCTACATGGCGGGCCCGCAGTTCTTCGCCAACTTCAACCGCAGGGGCCTCACCTTCGGGGTGCTGTCCCTGATCGAGATGGTCTCGGTCATCTGCATCGCGTACGGACTCGCCAAGGCGTTCGACCTGGACATCGGTACGGCGTCGGGCATCCTGGCGGGCGCGGCCACCGAGTCGGCGGTGGTCGGCACGGCCACCGAGGCGATCGGCAAGCTGTCGGGGCTGACCCCGGACCAGGTCAAGGAGTACCAGGGGCATGTGGCGACGGCGTACACCGTCTGCTATCTCTTCGGCCTGATCACCATCGTGCTGTTCACCAGCCAGATCCTGCCGCTGCTGATGCAGATCAACCTGGCCGACGCCTCCCGCGAGTTGTGGCAGAAGATGCGCGGCGACACCCCTTCGCTCGAGTCGGACGAGCGCGAGCCGCTACCCGCGATGGTCGGCCGCACATTCCTGGTGACGTTGGCGGACGGCCGTACGGTCGGCGACCTGGAGGCCGGACTGGGTGGCCGGGTCACCGTGGAGGGCATCCGACGCGGCAGCGCCACCGTCCATCCGGCGCCGGACGTCGAACTGCTGTTGTCCGACCTGGTGATGGTTGTGGGCCGCCGGGCCAACACCATCGAGGCGGGCCGCGAGATCGGCCCGGAGACCCCGGCGATTCCCGGCCTCGACGCACCGCTGGCCAGCAGTCAGGTCGCGCTCACCGAGGAGGCAGCGGACGGCGGGAGCATCGACGACCTCCAGAAGCGGCACCCGGAGTTCGCCGACGCGGGCGTCTACGTGACGGACGTGCTCCGGGGCGAGCAGCGGATGCCGGCCTCGCCGGAGACGGAACTGCGTCAGGGCGACGTACTGACCCTGGTCGGGTCGCGCGCCGGGCTCGGCAAGGTCGCGGCCAAGATCGGAGCGGTGGTCAAGAACGACACCACCGACTTCGTCTACCTCGGCTTCGGCATCGCGGCGGGTGCCCTGCTCGGCCAGGTCGTCGTCCACATCGGTGACATCCCGCTGTCTCTGGGCACCGGCGGCGGCTGCCTGGTCTCCGGCCTGGTCTTCGGCTGGTTCCGCTCCCGCCGCCAGACCTTCGGCGCCTTCCCGCCGCAGGCCGCCGCCACCATCAAGGACCTGGGCCTGGCGGTCTTCATCGCCTGCACCGGCCTGGCGTCCGGGCCCCAGGCAGGACCGCTGCTGCGCCAGTACGGCGCGCTGCTGCCGCTGGCGGGCATCGGCATGGTGCTCATCCCCGCCGCCTTCTCGCTTCTCGTCGGCCTGAAGATCCTGAAGATCGACAAGCCGGTGCTGATCGGCGCCATCGCCGGGCAGCAGTGCTCCACCCCGGCGATCACCTCGATCACCCAGGTCGCGCAGAGCTCCGTACCGCTGCTCGGCTACACCGTCACTTACGCGCTGTCGAACTTCCTGCTCCCGCTCACCGGACCGGTCCTCGTAGGCATCCTCGGCTCCTGATCCTTACGGCCCGGCGCACCCAGAGAGACCGTGCGGCATGATCGCCTTCCTCAACCGCAACATCTTCACACCTCACCCCGAGCTGCTGGTGTTCATCACCGTGGCGATCGGCTTCCTCATCGGCCGGATTCGCTATCGGGCCATCGCGCTGGGCGCGGTCACCGGCTGTCTGGTGGCCGGCCTGGTGCTGGGCGCGCAGTTCAAGGTACAGATCGACGGGACCGTGAAGGACCTGTTCTTCATCATGTTCCTGTTCGCCCTCGGCTACCGGGTCGGCCCGCAGTTCTTCCGTGGCCTGCGCAAGGACGGCCTGCCGCAGGTGCTCAACGCGGTGGTGGTCTGCGTGACCGGCCTGCTGGTCTGCTGGGCCTTCGCCTCGCTGCTCGGCTACGGCCCGGGCCTCAGCGCGGGGCTGCTCGGCGGCGCGCTCACCCAGTCGGCCGTCATCGGCGTCGCCGGCGACGCCATCTCCAACCTCCCCGGCCTGTCGTCCGCGCAGATCAAGAGCGAGTCCAACCTCGTCGCCATCGGCTATGCGGTGACGTACCCGCTCGGCACCATCTTGTGCGCGCTGCTGCTCGCCAACGTGCTGCCCCGGCTCTACGGCCGCGACCTGGCCGCCGAGAGCGCGCAGCTGGCCCTGGAACTCGACTCGCCCGGCGACGACCCGGACCTGGCCGACGGCTACTACGAGGTGGTGCTGCGCGCCTACACGATCGCGCGCCCCGACATCGTCGGCCGCACCATCGAGGACTTCGAGCACCAGCAGGAGGCGGTCGGCCGCCGGGTCTACCTCACCAGGGTCCGGCGGGGCGGCACGCTGCTCGACCACGACCAGCGGACCGTCCTGCGCGAGGGCGACGTCGTCGCGGTCAGCGCGCTGCGCGGCTCGCTGGTCGACTTCGACCCCCGCACGCACATCGGCCCCGAGACCGACGACACCGAACTGCTCGGCTACCGCACCGAGACGCTGCACGTGGTGGTCTCCGAGAAGGGCCAGATCGGCCGGACCGTCGGCGACATGCGCAAGGAGCCCTTCATGACCGGCGTCTTCATCAAGCAGCTGTTCCGGTCCGGCGCCGAGTACCCGTACCGACTGGGCACCCTGCTCGAACGCGGCGACACCGTGGTGCTGACCGGTCCTGAGCGGCTGGTCGGCCCGGCGGGCCGGAAGATCGGCAAGCCGGTGCCGACCAGTTACGCCACCGACATGATCTGGGTGGGCCTGGGCATCTTCCTCGGCGGGTGCATCGGCATCCCCGCCCTGACCGTCAGCGGGGTGCCGATCTCGCTGTCCGTCTCCGGCGGCGCTCTCATCATGGGCCTGGTCTTCGGCTGGATCCGCGGCCGGTACCCGACGTACGGCAACGTGCCGCCGGGGGCCCAGTGGTTCATGGACACCCTGGGCCTGTGCCTGTTCGTGGCCGTGGTCGGCCTCAACGCCGGGCCGTCCTTCACCAGCGGCCTGTCGACCGCGGGCTGGGGGCTGCTGCTCTTCGGGGCGATCGCCACCCTGATCCCGCTGCTCGTCGGCTTCCTCGTGGGCCACCACATCCAGAAGATCCGCTTCCCGATCCTGATGGGCGTCCTGGCCGGCGGCCAGACCACCACCGCGGCGATCGGCGCGGTCAACGAGGCGTCGCGCTCGCAGATCCCGACCCTCGGCTACACGATCCCCTACGCGATCGGCAACGTCCTGCTGACCGTCTGGGGCGCCGTCATCGTCCTCCTGCACCACTGAATCCCGTAGAACTCCCTACAAGGAGCACCGCCGTGACCAAGGCCCGCCTCACCCGCGCCGAGATCCAGTCCTTCGCCCAGCTGAGCCCCTTCGAACTGAAGGACAAGTTCATCGAGATTGCACAGGCCGTACAGGAGGACCAGCCGGGCCAGAAGGAGACCACCGCCCGCGCCATGCTCAACGCGGGCCGCGGCAACCCCAACTGGATCGCCACCGGCCCCCGCGAGGCGTACTACGCTCTGGGGTACTTCGCCCTGTCGGAGTCCCGCCGGGTCTGGACCGCCGACAACCTCGGCGGGATGCCGGACAGGCAGGGCATCGGCGCCCGCTTCGACGCCTTCGTACGGCAGCACCCGGACCTGGCCGGCATCGAAATGCTCACCGCCTGCGTGGAGCACGCCCTCCAGCGCTTCGGCTTCGACCGCGACGAGTTCGTCCACGAGCTGACCGACGCCAGCATCGGCGACAACTACCCCGTCCCCGACCGAATGCTGCCGCACGCGCAGCAGATCGTCCGCGGCTACCTGAGCGACGAGATGTTCGCGGGCCGCCCGCCGCAGGGTGCGGGCGAGCTCAGCCTGTTCGCCACCGAGGGCGGCACGGCGGCCATGTGCTACATCTTCGACTCGCTGATGAAGAACGACCTGCTGCACAAGGGCGACAAGATCGCCCTGATGGTGCCGGTGTTCACCCCCTACATCGAGATCCCGGAGCTGGACACCTACGAGTTCGACGTCGTCCTCGTCCAAGCCGACCTCTTCGCCGACACCGGAGTCCGCGAGTGGCGCTACCCGACCGAGGAGGTCGCCAAGCTCGCCGACCCCGAAATCAAACTGGTCTGCCTGGTCAACCCGAGCAACCCGCCGTCGCTGGCACTCAGCGAGCGGGTCACCCACCAGATCCGGGAGATCGTCGCCACCACCAACCCCGGACTGGTGATCGTCACCGACGACGTCTACGGCACCTTCGTCGAGGGCTTCCGCTCACTGGCCGCCGAACTGCCCCGCAACACCCTGCTCGTCTACTCCTACTCCAAGCACTACGGCTGCACCGGCTGGCGGCTCGGCGTCATCGCGCTGCACGACGACAACGTCATCGACGAACGACTCGCCGCCCTCCCGCAGGCCGACAAGGACCGGCTCGCCAAGCGCTACGGGACGCTCAGCCTGCACCCGGAGAAGATCCGCTTCATCGACCGGCTGGTCGCCGACTCCCGCCAAGTTGCGCTCAACCACACCGCGGGCCTGTCGCTCCCGCAACAGGCGATGATGACGCTCTTCTCGCTCTTCGACATGCTGGAGGAGGGCCAGGCGTACAAGCACCGCATCCGGGCCGTCGTCCGGCAGCGACTGGAGCTGCTCCTCGAAGGCGCCCGGATGAAGATCGCCGACGATCCGGCACGCGCGGGCTACTACATCGAACTCGACCTGCTCGCCGAAGCCGAACGGACCCACGGCAGAGCCTTCGCAAACTTCCTGGAAGCCACCTATGAGCCGGTCGACCCGCTGTTCCGACTTGCCGAGCAGACCTCCGTGGTGCTGCTCAACGGCGGCGGCTTCGACGGCCCCCAATGGTCAGTACGCGTGTCACTGGCCAACCTCGACGACCTCGACTACCTCAAAATCGGCCACCACCTCCGAGCGGTCTTCGACGCGTACCACACCGAATGGCAAGAGCAGCAGAGCAAT
>NZ_JAZEWV010000062.1:0-12651 GCF_036353415.1 Actinacidiphila polyblastidii | reverse complement strand
AAGAAGACCATGGAGGGTGCGCTCGGCGCGGTACGCGGCGCAGATCTCCGCGCGCACGTCCGTGGTCAGGGCCTGGGGTGTGGGCCGCAGCCGAGAGCCTTGCTCCAGAAACGTGTGATGTCGTTGCGCATTATGTCGGCGTTCGTTCCGGTCTCGCAGGCCCCGGCAAACTGCCTGCGAACTGCCTGGTTCTGCCGGCCGCAGTGCGGTGGGATGGCAACAGGCGGGCGCTCACCCCCCTGTCAGAACTTCCGATGTGAGGCAGCGACCCACGGAGCGGGGCGGAACATGTACGGACAAACTGTGGTGGATGCGCCGGTACAGGGGAAACCCAGGACCGCGGCTGCGCACGACCTTCTCACCGACGATGAGCTGCGGGTCGCCGAACTCGCGGGCTGCGGGATGACGAACACGGAGATCGGCGCGCTGCTCGACCTGCGGCCGCGGACGGTCGAGGTGTACCTCTACCGCATCCTTCCGCTGTTGGGCGTGACCACACGAGGAGAGCTGGCCGACGTCTTGCGCGTCCCGCGCGCACAGTGAGCGGGAGACCGGGACACGTGTGGGTCTGGTTCTTCCCTCTCCCCCTGCACAGTGACATGTGCAAGGATCAGCTCCCGACAGAGTCTCGTCGGACGTGCCTCCCACCCTGAAAGAGTCCTCCATGGTCTCCCCATCGACGAAGTTCCGCACCGCGCCGGCTGCTGCGACCACCGCGGCGGTGGCCCTGATCGGTCTCGGCGCCGGAACGGCGAGTGAGCTCCACTCGGGCGCCGGGTGCGCCGGTGACGTGCCGTGGCGTACCGGGTCGCTCGCGCAGAACGACCTGCCCTGGCACATGCTCAGCCACCGGGTGGTCGGAGCCTGACGCCGGCCGCGGCGTGCCGGCCGGCAGCTCCTGCTGCCCGCCCCGCGGCACGGCCCCCGCGCCCGGTCCGCAGACGCGCTACCGGCCGCGGCGGGGGCGTACCATGACACGCGCGAGCCCCTGAACACAATCCGGTTACCGAGATGGGCATGCCGAGTCGGGTCCCGGGCGGCTAACCTCGACGACACAGACGGCAACAGCCCGAGGACCGACATGCAGGTGCATCTGAACCCCCCGCTGGAACCAGGCAGCGCGTCCCGGCATGCCGCCGACATCGTCGCGACGGCGGCCGACATCAGCGACACGCGACTGGACTACAGCCCCCAGAGCATCGCGCTCGTGGAGGAGATCGTCGACGGTTTCCGCGCGGAAGGTGTCACCGGTGAGGCCATGGCGGCGTCGTTGATCGGCTTCGGATGCTACGTGGGCGAGGTCCTGGTCCGTCATGTCGGCGGTTCCTGGCAGCACGCCCCGACCTCCCACGCCGCGACCGCGCCGGTCATCGTCGTGCTGGGCGACGCGCGTGAGTGCCACCCGGTCGACTGGGTCTTCGGCCGTCTGCGGTCCGGCTCCGCCGTCAGCATCAGCGACCTCTACGCGGCGGCCAGCACTTCCGGTCAGATGCCGGACAGCACCTGCGCGGACGGTTCCTCCGGCCGACGGTAGCGTGCGCGCGGGCTTCTCCTGGGACCGGTGCTCCGTCTTCCGGGTAGGTTCTGCTCCACCCGAGGCTGATCGATCCGCTACGCGCACGGGTGATCCTGGCGCGGTTCCGACATGTGTGCGTGTTTGACGCCCCGTCCGAGGGCGTCAAACACGCACGGAAGGAACCTCTCGACCATCCCGAGCGCCTGTGCCCCACACACGACCGCCCCGCCGCTCACCCCCGCGCGCCCGGTTCAGTCCGGTTCGCTCGCATCCAGGCCGGCCAGAGCGTCCCGCAGCGCGGCCCGCGAGGTGATCCCCAGCTTCGGGTAGATCTGGTACAGGTGCGTGCCGACAGTCCGGTGGGACAGGAACAGCCGCTCCGCGATCTGCTTGTTCGTCAGCCCGGTCGCCGCGAGGGCGGCGATCTGCATCTCCTGCGCGGTCAGCCACACCCGTCCTGTCCGAACCCCGGACAGCGCGGACTGGCCGCTCGCCCGCAACTCCCCCGCGGCCCGCGCCGCCCACCGCCGAGCGCCCAGGCGCTCGAAGATCTCCAACGCGCGGGACAACTGGCTCCTGGACTCCGCGGTGGCGCGCAACCGGCGCAGCCGCTCGCCATGGAAGAGGCACACCCGGGCCAGGTCGAACGGCCAGCTCTCCAACCCCGGCAGCGAAAGGGCCCGTTCGAACATGTCGAGGGCCTCCTCCCCGGGTGTGGTCAGTGCTTCGCAGGCCAGGACCAGCATCTCCAGGCGCGGGGACAGCTCGCCCATCGCGGACGCGCGCATCGCCGCCGCGTGGTCCGCGGCCTCCCGGTCACGCCCGGTCCGCACGGCCGCCTCGACCAGGTCCACCGCGCTCCACAGGGCGACCGGAACGTACGGGGCCAGCGTGCCGGCGGCGCTGAGTGTGCCGGCCTGCTGGTAGGCGGTCTCGAAGTCGCCGCTGCCGAGGGCGGACAGCCCTCGGGCGTGGCCCGCGTGGAAGCATGCACCGTGGACGCCCCGGGGGGTCGCCCAGCGGACGATCCCCTCGGTCAGGTACGCGGTGGTCTCCACCTCGCCGCGCGCCGCGGCCACGACTGCCTTGATGTACTGGAAGAACCAGGCGTAGAAGGGGTAGTGGTGCTCCTCGCACACGGCGAGTCCCTCGTCCGCCGCCTTGGTGGCGTCCTCCCACCGGCCCAGATGAAACTGGTCAAGACCCAGGTGCGTCAGCGCGCCCAGGTACCGGCGGACCGGGGCCGTACCGGAGCGGCCCTGCTCCACCAGCCGCCGCGTGGCCCACCGGATGTCCCCGAGCCGGTCGAGGTAGATCAGGGCGGCTCCCGCGCGCACCACGTCGGTGGGGTCGTCCCCGGCCGCGGCGATGAGCGTCGCCAGCCGGGACAGCGCGGGGGCCTCGGTGTGCGCCGGGTCGGCGAACGTCTGGACGAGCACCGAGAGCAGTTCGGGCGGTTCGGGCGTCAGCCGTGCCACGAACGCGTTCAGCGGCCGCCACAGCGCCGGGTCGCCGCCGTACCAGCACACCAGCACCAGCGTGTACAGGGCTTCCACCAGGGCGGTGTCCGAGGCATGGAAGCCGTGCCCGCCGGCCTCGATCGACCCGACCAGCAGCCGGTACGCGGTGGTGACATCACCGTCGTCGTTGATCAGCAGGAACGCGGACGCCGCGGCGGCGTGCAGCGAGTGCCGCCCGGAGGCGGGATCGACCAGGTCGGCCTGCGCGAGCAGCCGGGATGCCTCCTCCAGCACGCCTGCGGCGTCCGCGCCGACGTAGGCGGCCTCGGCGAGCCTGCGGCCCCGGTCGGCGGTCACGGGGCTGAGCGCGGCGGAGCGCGTCAGTGCCGCCACCGCGCCGAGCGCGTCCCCTTGCCGCAGTCTGCGGTGCGCGGCGTCCTCGAGCAGGCCGGCCACCGTCTCGTCCGGGCCGACCGCGGCGTGGCCCAGGTGCCAGGCGCGCAGTTCCGACCGGTCCTCCAGCACGTTGGCGAGCGCCCGGTGGATCCTTCTGCGTTCCGAGGCGCCGGCCAGTCCCACGGCGGCGGACCTGATCAGCGGAGAGCGGAATTCCAGTCGCCGGCCGTCGGGGGATATCGTCACGAGCCGCGCCCGCGCGGCGACAGCGAGGTCGTCGAGGCAGGCCCGGCTGGTCGCCACCGCCTCCACGGAGGTCACCTCTCCCGTCCGGTCCAGGGCGGCGATGAGCATCAGCTCCCTGACGGACGCGGGCAGTTCGGCCACCTGGGGGGCGTGGACGGACTGCAGGCGCCGGGTCAGCGGCAGGACGGCGGGCACGGCCGTGAGCGTTCTGCGCTGCTCGGCGGAGAGCGCCGAGGGAAGCTCCACCAGGGCGAGCGGGTTGCCACGCGCCTCGGCGACGATCCGGCGCCGCACCGCCGGGCACACGTCGGGGTGCCTGCGGGCGACGAGCCGGACCGAGGACGCGTCGTCCAGCGGCTCCAGCAGGTGCTCCGGCAGCACGCCGGACTTGAACGAGCCGACGGGTCCCTCGCCGGAGGCGGCGAGGAGCCCGACCCGGCTGCCGACGAGCCGCCGGGCCACAAAGCCGAGCACGGCGTCGGTCGCCTCGTCCAGCCACTGCAGGTCGTCCACGACGAGCAGCAGCGGTGTGCGGGCGGACAACCGGCGCAGCAGCAGGAGGACCGCGGTGCAGATGACCAGCCGGCCGGGGGCCGGGCCGCTGCCGATGCCGACGGCGGCGCGCAGCGCGTCCCGTTGGGTGGCCTCCAGGACGTCGAAGTCGTCGAATGCCTCCACCAGGAGCTGGTTGAGCCCGGCGTAGCTGATGTTCTTCTCGAAGCGCACGCCGCGGGCGCGCAGGATCCGCACGCCGTCGGCTTCGGCGTCCGCCGCGACCGCGTCGAGGAAGGCGGTCCTGCCGACCCCCGCGTCGCCGCAGAGCAGGAGGGCGCGTCCGCGGGCGTCGTCGTCGCTGAAGAAGGACGCCACACACGCGAGGTCCGCGTCGCGTCCGACCAGTCGGTGCGCGGACGGGCGAACGGTCGGCTCCCGGTCGTTCATCGGGCTTCCCCCAGGCCGAAGTATGAAGTCCCGGTGCCGCGAGCCGACACAGTCGCGCCGCCACACGCCCGGGTGACACATGCGATGACCGCAGTCTAGATGACGTGGGCCTTTCCGCTCCGGACTTCCTGTCGGATCGGGGTGTGCCCTACAGGGTGCCAGATGTCAGCTCGCACACGTCTTCCTTTTCGACCTTCGGCAGTTCCAGGGGCCGCGGCGGGGATGACGCCGACCTGGGGAGTGTTGACACGTGGGACCGACCGCCCACCGGCCGCGAGCACAGGTTTTCGCTGCTCCGCCGGCACGGCCTGGGCTGAACCGGGGCGGCCCGCCGGGATGCACCGCAGGGGCGGGCCGTAGCCCGCCTGCCCCCGGCGCCTGGGATCAGGCGCCTACCCGGTACCTCCCGTGGTCGCCCTCGCGACGAGCACGCGATCGAACCGTGACGAAGCGCTACGGCGTGCCCGGCGTCCTGAGCCGCCGGGCCGGCCCGCGCACCGGTGTGCGGGCACCGCGTGGAAACACGTACCATGAAAAGCAAGGTGTGTCCGAGTCGGACCTGTCGCAGGACACACCCACCACGCACACGTGGTTCGTCTTCGAGCCTGATCATGCGGCTCACAGCTGAAGACGACGTGCATGTCGTCTCCCGGACTGGTCCACCCGGCAACCCCGAGGGCCGGACTGACGGAGGAGCACACGTTGTCGAGCTGCGCGGGCTGTACCGCGACATGGTGCCTGCCCGCCGCTTCGACGCCGAGGCCACGGCTCGGGGGGGACGGACGCCGCGCCGTGATCGGTTCAGCCGACGTCGAAGGCGGCGAGCCGGGAGCGCGCCTCGGCGATGTGCTCGGTGCCGGCGTCGGGTCCCAGGGCGGCGCACTGCTCGAAGACCGCACGCGCTTCGGCGCTGCGGCCGGCGCCCGAGAGGGCGTCGCCCAGATGGATGAGATAACGGCCCTCCATGGCCGTGTTGCCGACCGACCGGCTCAGCTCGACCGAGGCTTCGACGGCCCGGACCGCGTCGTCCCACCGCTTCAGGCGGCTGTAGCAGCCTCCTTGGCCCGCCAGCGAGTTGCATCGGTAGATGGAAGCGACCTGCGAGCCGATCTGCTCCTCGAACTCGTCCGCCCTGGCAAGCACCTCGTGGAAGACCGCGATCGCCGCCTCCTGGTCGTCGACGATGTCCCGAAGCGTCATGGCACGCTGCTGGAGCGCGGTGAGCATTCCCGGCAGGTAGCCCGCGGCCTGGAACAGCTCGGCGGCGGCGGCGATGTCGGCGACCGCCCGCTCCCCGTCGCCCAGGAAGCGGTGGGCCCAGCCCGCGTAGCTGTGCGCCCACGCCTGCTGCAGCGTGTCGCCGGCCAGCCGGGCGGCGGTCAGGGCCTGCGCCGAACACCGCAGGCTGTCCTGGAACCTCTCCTCGCACATCCCGAGCGCCCAGGCGTAGAAGTTGAGATGCGTCGCCTCCAGCAGGGGGTCGCCGAGCGCCTGCGCGGAGCGGGCGGAGACGCCGAACACCTCCGCCCAGTGCCCCCAGTACATCCAGTGGTCGGCGAACCACTGCAGGGCCGCGACCACGTCCACGACGGCGGCGTGATCGCCGTTCGCCGCGGCGGCGTGCACGGCTGCGAGCCAGTTCGCGGCCTCGGTCTGGAGCCAGTCGCGGGCCTTGTCGACAGTGGACAGATCCACCGTGCCGGGCACGGGCGGCGCCGACGCGTCGTGCCCGGGTTCGTACCAGCGTCCGGCGACAGCGGCCGTGTCGAGCAGCCACCGGAACATCGCCGCGCGGGACCGCTCGATCTCCTCGGCGCTCTCCTCGGACGTCAGCCGGATCCGGGCGTACAGCGCCAGCAGGTCGTGCAGCCGGTAGC
Organism: Actinacidiphila polyblastidii; assembly: GCF_036353415.1. NCBI lineage: Bacteria > Bacillati > Actinomycetota > Actinomycetes > Kitasatosporales > Streptomycetaceae > Actinacidiphila > Actinacidiphila polyblastidii. The sequence continues at coordinate 6,214 of NZ_JAZEWV010000062.1, read as the reverse complement.
GCTCGCCCGCGCCGTCCAGCAGCCCCGCCTCCACCAGCTCCTCCAGGGCGTCCTCGGTGTCGTACAGGCTCTGGCCGGTGAGCTGGGCGGCGCAGGCGGCGCTCATGTCCGGGGCGGGGACCAGGGCCAGGCGGCGGAACAGGCGGGCGCCCGACGGGGTGAGCTGACGGTAGGACAGCTCGAACGCGCTGCCCACGCGGACGTCCCCGGCCGAGAGCACCTCGAGCCGCCGCTCCTCGTGGGCCAGGCGTTCGGCGAGCCGGCGTACGCTCCACCCGCTCCGGGTGGCCAGCAGGTTGCCCGCGACCCGGAGGGCGAGGGGCAGGTGCCCGCAGAGCCGGCCGACGTCCTCGACGGCTTCCGGATCGGCGCAGGCGCGCTCCTCGCCGACGAGCGAGGTCAGGAAGACGGCGGACTCGGCGGGTGAGAGCCGGCCGAGCTGCAGCCGGTGGACGTCGTCGAGACCCGTGAGCATGCGGCGGCTGGTGACCACGACGAAGGCCCGTCCCGCGCTCGGCAGCAGGGGGCGGACCTGGGCCTCGTCGCGGGCGTTGTCCAGCACCAGCAGACAGCACCGGCCGGCGAGGACCTGCCGGTACAGCGCAGGGCGGCCCAGGGCGCCCGCCTGGGCCAGCTCGCGGTCCGGCACGCCGACGGCCTTGAGCACGCGAACCATCAGCTCGGCGGGCGCCGGCGGATCGTTGTCGGTGCCCATGAGGTCCACCATGAGCTGGCCGTCGGGGAACCGGTCGGCGAGATGACGGGCGGCTCTCGACGCCAGGGCGGTCTTGCCCGCCCCGGGTGCACCGTGGATGGCGACGACGACAGGGCTCGCGTACACGTCCGCGGCGACGTCGGACCCGGGGGCGCCGGCACCGTCCCCTGTCCCGACCGCGCCGGCGAGTGTCTCCAGGCGCCAGAGCTCGTCCGCCCGGCCGACGAAGTCCTCGGTGCCGCGCGGAAAGGAGCTGACACCCACGGGAGTGAAACCGCTGGGCCCTTCCACGACGGCCGCGGCGTGCAGCTGCGCCCGGTCGGTGCCGTCGAGGCCCAGGCCGTCGGCAAGCGCCGCCACCGTACGCTGCCGGGGAGCGGACCGCCGTCCCCGCTCCAGGTCGCTGATGCCCCGCACGCTGACACCCGACGCCTCCGCCAGCGCCTCGATGGTCAGCGACCTCTCCCGGCGCAGCTCCCGCAGCAGAGTCCCGAACGCGGCTTCTCGGGCCGACACGCCTACCTCCTCGCTTGCGGCGAACGAACGATTCGCCGGGGGCCGGGCGGTGCCGGCTCCCGTCCAGGTCCCGTGACGAGCTGCAAGCCCGGTCGCGCCAGATCGTACTCAACGCCGTGGCCGGCGCCGGCGCGCGGGGGGACCGTGCAGCCGGTCGCCGGCTCCGGGCCGCCGCGCCGCGCGACCGGCCCGGAGCCGGCGACCGGCGGACATACGGCGCCGAACTCCGTGTCGCGGTGCGCAGACGGGCCGGGTTCGGTAGGACGGAGATCCCGGCTCCGTGCGGGCGCCGGGGCGTGCCGGCCGACCGTCACGCCCTGCGGTAGCGCACCGGCAGCGCGAGCAGGCCGCGCATCATGCCGGACGGGATCCAGGCGAGATCCTCCTCGGGCACGGCCAGTTCCACCAGCGGGACGCGGGCCAGCAGCACCCGCAGCGCGACGGCCGCCTCCAGCCGGGCCAGCGGAGCGCCCAGGCAGTAGTGGATGCCGTGTCCGAACGCGAGGTGCCGGGCGGCGGGCCGGGTGACGTCGAGCGCCGCCGGGTCCTGGGCGTGTGGCAGCGGGGCGTCCCGGCCGGCCGAGGCGAGGGCCACCACGACGGGGGTCCCGCGGGGGATCGGCACCCCGCCCAGCTCCAGGTCCTCGGCTGCGTAGCGGTGCGTGGCCAGCTCGACCGAGGTGTCGTACCGCAGGAACTCCTCCACCGCGCCCGGCACCGACTCCGGCGCGTCGCGCAGCAGCCGCAGCTGCGCGGGGTGCCGCAGCAGCGCGAGGAGGGCGGTGCCCAGCAGGTTCACTGTGGTCTCGTGGCCTGCGACGATGAGGAGGAGGGCGGTGCCGACGAGTTCGTCGTCGGACAGTCGGCCGTCGTCCTCGTCGCGGGCGGCGATGAGGTCGGACAGCAGGCCGTCGCCCTGATCGCTGCGCTTGTCCGCCAGCAGTCCGCGCAGCAGCCTGTGCAGGCCCGCCAACGCGTCGCGGTGCTCGGGCGCGGCCACCGTGAGGGCGTGGGCCGACATCCGGCGGAAGTCCTCGCGCAGGCACTCGGGGATCCCCAGCAGCTCGGCCATCACCGTCAGCGGGAGCGGCCCGGTGAACGCGACGACGAGGTCCAGCTCGCCGGCCGGCGGCATGGCGTCCACCAGGGCGTGGGCGATCGCCTCGATGCGGAGGGCGAGCGCGGCGGTGCGTCGGGGCGTGAACGCCCCCGACACCAGCCGGCGCAGCCTCGTGTGAGCGGGCGGGTCGGCCTCCAGCATGTGCCCGCCGAGCCCGACTCCCGGCTTGTTGACGACGTAGCCGATGGCCGAAAGGGCGTCGGCGGCCGGCGTCGGGTCCTTCAGCAGCGCCGGATGGGTCAGCGCCTCACGCGCCAGGTCGTACCCGACGACCAGTTGTCCTTCCAGACCTGATGAGAACGTCGCTGCGTGGATGGGCCCGATCGCCCGCAGCCGCTCGTACCGCTCGTGCGCCTCCGCCTTGAAGGCCGGGCTCAGCACGACCCGGCCGCCTCGAGTCTCCGATGCGGGCATGCCCATCGTGTCCCTCTCCGTCGTGGTGGCGCGGTCAGCGGCGGACGTCATAGATCCGCTGGGTGGGAGTCTGCACCGCGACCTTCCAGCTGCCCAGACCTGCCGCGGCGGCGATCACGCACCTCGAAGAACTCCCTCACGCGGTCCTGGTCAGCTTTTCGCTCCTCCTGTGGGGGTTGTTCCTTCTTCCCTGGTACTACGGATTCCGGAGAGCGGAGGTTCATGGCCGGCCGCCGCTGTACCCAACCGGCTCGCAGGCGAGATGGCGGCGAGCCCGGCGGGGAGGGCGACTGGGTCGTCCTCGACGCGGGCGCACCGGACTCGCGCCCCCGGGGGCGGACCGGCTCACGCGGTCCTGGGGCGGACGTGTTCGGCGAGCCCCTCGTGGCACACGTCGGATCGAGATACGTATGAATCCGCGACATCCCGAAATCGACGATATGTGTGTACACGTGTAGCATGAATCCCGCCGAACACGTGTCGCATGGAATGTGGCCCGGAGCGATCCGGCGGCACGCGCCGACGTCGTGCCGGCCGCTCTGTCGGAATCGTCGACCCTCACGGTGGTGCACCGGTGCGGGGCTGCAGGAGGTACCGTGCTCACCGCTTTCGCCCAGGCGTTCAGAACCCCCGACCTGCGCAAAAAGCTGCTCTTCACCCTCGGCGTGGTCGTGCTCTACCGGGCCGGCGCGCACATCCCGCTCCCCGGTGTCGACTACGGGGCCGTCAAGCAGTGCGTGTCGCAAACCTCGGGGAATCAGGGCCTGTTCGGGCTTGTCAACCTCTTCAGCGGTGGGGCGCTCCTCAACATCACGATCTTCGCGTTGGGGATCCTGCCGTACATCACGGCGAGCATCATCCTGCAGCTGTTGACCGTGGTCGTCCCGCGCCTGGAAGCCCTGCGGAAGGAGGGCCAGGCCGGCACCGCGAAGATCACCCAGTACACCCGCTACCTGACCGTGGCGCTCGCCGTCCTGCAGGGCGCCGGCCTGGTGGCCACCGCCCGCAGCGGCTCCCTCTTCACCAGTTGCACGGTCTCCTCCGGCATCGTCCCCGACCGGTCGGCCCTGACCACCGTCACGATGGTCGTCTGCCTGGTCGCCGGTACGGCGGTCGTCATGTGGCTCGGCGAGCTGATCACCGATCGCGGCATCGGCAACGGCATGTCGATCCTGATGTTCATCTCGATCGCCGCAACCCTCCCGTCCGCGCTCTGGACGATCAAGAAGGAGGGCTCCCTGGCCGACGGATGGATCCAGTTCGGCGCCGTCATCCTCGTCGCCCTCGCCGTGGTCGCACTGGTCGTGTTCGTCGAACAGGCCCAGCGCCGCATCCCGGTGCAGTACGCCAAGCGCATGATCGGACGTCGCTCCTACGGCGGCACCTCGACCTACATCCCGCTGAAGGTCAACCAGGCCGGCGTGATCCCCGTCATCTTCGCCTCCTCTCTGCTCTACATCCCCTCACTCGTCGCCCAGTTCTCCGGCGGCACGTCGAGCTGGAAGACCTGGGTCGCCCTGCACCTGACGAAGGGCGACCACCCGCTCTACATCGCGCTGTACTTCCTGCTCATCGTCTTCTTCGCGTTCTTCTACGTCTCCATCTCCTTCAACTCCGAGGAGATCGCGGACAACATGAAGCAGTACGGCGGCTTCGTCCCGGGCGTCCGGGCCGGCAGGCCGACGGTGGAGTACCTGTCCTACGTGCTCAACCGGATCACCTGGCCGGGAGCGCTGTACCTGGGAGTCATCGCCCTCGTCCCCACCGTCGCGCTCGCGGGGCTCGGTGCGAGCCAGAACCTGCCCTTCGGTGGCACCAGCGTCCTGATCGTCGTCGGTGTCGGCCTGGAGACGGTGCGGCAGATCGAAGGACAGCTCCAGCAGCGCAATTACGAGGGATTTTTGCGCTGACCGGCATCTGGTTCATCGCGATGTGGGCGTCGGCGCTCCAGGTCGGCTGCCGCGGAGCGGGAGCCGACCACACATGCGACCCCTTCTCCGGCGTTCCCATGCCCTTCCTCAACGGCAGGCATCAGCTGTTCGCCGCACGGTTCGCGCCCTGGAAGCCGGCGGGAGAAGGGAGTAGCGCCCTGGAGGAGTGGTGGTCAAATGACTGATGCCGGTGCCTGCCCCGCGCTGGTCCCATGGCAACACACACCATTCGGCGTCCCTGCTCGCCGAGAGACGCCGAGCCCGCTGCCGCGGAAGGACATACCGTGTTTGTTGACGAGGACGCAGTCGAACCCGATTCCACCAGCCGCCTCGCGGCCGCCTGCCGGCGCTGCCAGGAATGCGAGGACCACGGAGTCGGCACGCTCGCCCGGGTCCTGGACCGCGCCGCCGACCAGGTCGGGCTCTCGCCCACCGTGCTCGTCGCCATGCTCTCCGACGACATGCTGACCCGGCTGTACCTCGCCTGCCAGTCGTTGACCGGCGGACTCGCACAGGGCAGGAACGCGGGATCGTAGGTCAGCCGGTCCGAACGCCCGCGGCGCCGGACATCCGGGTCGTCCTGTGCGGCGTCGGCCGCCGGCTCGTCGCGCTGGACGAGCGCGACCTGGGCCCGCCGAGGGAGGGCATCAAGCCGTGCGGGATGGACAGCAGCGAGCCGGACAGCTCGGCGGTCCGCCTCTCCCGCGCGGTCGGCGACCGATCCGCTGACCACGCTCAACGCTCACGAACTGGGTGGAGCACGGCAAGGCGCCCACCAGTCTGCCCGCCGCGACCCTGCCCGCCGCCGCCGGCGCCACGAAGTCCGCCACCCGCGACCTGTGCCGCTACCCGCTGATCTCGGAACGGTCCCCGCGGCGACGTCCGGTCGTCGATCTGCCCGCGAGGTTCTTCGCCCCAGGCACGGCTGCGCGGCATGACGGCGAACCAGCCCAGCCGGGGCGGGCCACTTCTCGAGTGGCCCGCCCCGGCTGGGCGTTGGGCGCGACGATGACGGGAGGCCGCCCTGCACGTCGCCGTGCGAAGGCGCTTCCCCGCGCGGTCAGTCCTTGTGCTTGAAGACGCTCTTGACGGCGTCCTTGGCCTTCTCGCCTGCCTCGCGCACGTCGCCCTTGGCCTGGTCGCTGCGACCCTCAGCTTCGAGGCTCTCGTTGCCGACGGCGCTGCCGGCCGTCTCCTTGACCTTGCCCTTGGCCTGGTCGGCCTTGGCCTCGACCTTGTCGCTGCCGCTCATGACGACTCCTCGCGTTTCGGCCGCTTCGGCGCCGTCTCGACCGTAAAGGAGAACGGGTGGGAGGGCGGCGCCAATGCGGCTCTGCTGACAGGTGCCGGAAGGCTTCCGGCGGAGGTTGAGACGCTGCATGTTTTCCGGAAACCTCCCGGCACAGGTCTCCTGTCCATGGATGGGCCGGGCATTCCTGATACAGCGGATTATGTTCCGCACAGCGGTGGGGGGGGGGGGGGGGCCCCCCCCGGGGGGGGGGGGGGCCCCCCCCCCCC
>NZ_JAZEWV010000061.1:0-15914 GCF_036353415.1 Actinacidiphila polyblastidii | reverse complement strand
GGCCGGCGCGGTCCGGCCGGACCGAGCGGGCCGGGCGGATCGTCCTGCCGGGCCGGCCAGCCGCTCGCGCGGCGGGTGCTCGGCGCGGCCTCCAGGCTGTAGTAGGCCGCGTCCAGCGGCCAGGTCGCCCGGCCGCGCTCGCTGACGTCGATGCCGAAGATCCGCAGCGTGTCGTGGCGCTTGGCCGTGTACGCGGCGTAACGCACTTCGAACTCCGCGTCCTCGTCGGTGAGCTGGCCGGGCGGCGAGGTCAGCCGGGGGACGCGGACGTCGTGGGCGTCGAGGACGGCGGTGAAGTCCGGTTCGTCGAGCAGCCGGTGCAGGGGGGTGACGGTGACCCGGCCGTGCTGCCAGCCGGTGGGGTCTGCGGTGACCACGCCCAGCAGCACGCCGCCGGCGAAGACCGCGGCCCCCGACATGCCCGCGAGCGGTGAGATCCCGTCGGGCCGCGCGGCGGGCGGCACCCCGTCCAGGGCCAGGACGTCGCGGCCGGTGAACATCCCGGAGCCGGGCTTGTACACCCCGGTGAGCTGCTCGGTGTCCAGCCGGCCCGCCGCGTCGCGCTGCACGTAGGGGAAGCCCACCGCGACGCAGTCCGGGACCGGTCCGAGCGAGGAGAGGCGCGCCCAGCGGTTGCCGGCCCAGGCGAAGCTCTCCGGCGCCGCCAGCTCGCGCGCCGAGGCGAGGAGCGCCACGTCGACGCCGGACTGCTCACGCGGCCAGAGCCCGGCGCGGTCGCAGCGCACCTCGCCTTGCGGCCCCGGCACCGTGACCCGTACGTCCTCGGCGCCCTCCACCAGGTGCGCGGCGGTCAGCACCAGCCAGGGGGTGAGCAGGTAGCCGCTGCCCTGGCGGCCGCCGCAGCGGACCACCGCGAGGCGTTCGCGGATCGGGCCGGCCGCGGGCAGGCCGGCGGGCGTGCAGGCCAGGTCTCCCACCGGGTCAGCCGCTCGCCGCCAGGCCCGACACGTCGCCCTCGTCCGGCGCGCCGATCAGCGGGCTGCGTCCGGTCGCGGCGTCCACCGGCCGCAGCGTGAAGGACACCGTGTGGGTACGGCCGAGGGTGCGCGAGGCCTCGGCGGCCGCGTCGACGACCCACGCGCTGACGCCGCCGTGCCCGGAGCGGCTGCGCTGGAGCTGCACCGCGAACTCCATGTGGATCTCGCCGACCTCGAACCGTACCGCCGCGTCCGCGCCGCGCGCCGCACCGGTCATCAGGCTCTGGCGCACCGCCTCGACGGCCTCGGCGAGTTCCATCCCGCCGACCGGTGGGAGGTCGTTGCCGTGCGTGGTCATCCGGTGCCCCCTCGCGGTGAATGCGGCCTCCACGGTAGTGGACCGCGGTGTGACCGGGGCCACGAACGGGCGTTCCGCGCGGGCCCCCGCGGTGATGTGTCCCACGTGACCCGCACCACTTACTAACGGACGTAGTGGGCGCCGCGCGGTCCGGCGGCTGTCCACAGGCTGGGGACGGCGCGGGCGGGGGCCGCGCCCGCCGCAGAGGGGGCAATTCGGTCATCGCGGCGGTTTTCCACCATCGATGTGCAGGGTCCGGGGGGTCGTGCGGCTACGAGCCGGGGTAGTAGGAGCGGCCCTTGTCGTGGGCGAAATGCCGGGTTACCAAGGATGAGCAACGGGCCGCAGCCGGATCTGTTGCTCTCCCCCATCCCTGTGAGGTTGTTTCTTGATGCGCAAGAACTCGACGATGAAGAACCGCACCCCGAAGTCCGTCACTCGCGGCCGGGTGGCCGTGGTGACCGGAGGACTGGTCGCGGCCCTCGCGCTGGGCACCACGGCGGCGCTGGCCTCCGACACGCAGCACGTGGGAACTCTCGCCGCAGGTTCGCCCGCCAGCATCTCCCAGACCGTCGCCAAGCAGGCGGCCGACCAGAAGACCGCCGCGGCCAAGTCCGAGGCCGCCGCCAAGCAGGCGAAGGCCGATGCGGCGGCGAAGCGGAAGGCGGCCGCCGAGGCGAAGAAGCGCGCCGCGGCCAAGGCCGCCGCGGACCGCAAGGCCCGCATCGCCGGCTGGGAGACCCCCACCACCGGCTACGTGCTGGGCGCGGGCTACCACCAGGTCGGCAAGCACTGGATCCACACCCACTCCGGCCAGGACTTCGTGGTCCCGACCGGCACCACCGTGCGCGCCGCGCACACCGGCACCGTCGTGACGGCGGGCTGGGGCGGCGCCTACGGCAACAACATCGTGATCAAGAACGGTACGAACCTGTACACCCAGTACGGCCACCTGTCGCACATCGGCGTGCACGTCGGCGAGCAGGTCATCACCGGTGAGACGATCGGCCTGTCCGGCTCGACCGGCAACTCCACCGGCCCGCACCTGCACTTCGAGGTCCGGACCACCCCGTACTACGGCTCCTCCGTCGAGCCGCTGCACTTCCTGAAGACCCACGGCGTCACCCCTTGAGGTGACCTCGCAGCATGACCTCACCCGGTGACGGCGCTCGGCGCCTCCGCCTGGGCGACGAGATCGAGGGCGACCTCGAGGACAGCCGCGCGCTTCTCCTCGGGGTCGCCCTCGATGTTCTGCATGGCGAACATCCCGGCGTGCATCGCGAAGAGCGCGGTGATGCAGCGCACCTGCGCGGTCATCGAGGAGTCCTCGTCGCGCAGCAGCGAGTTGAGCCCGTGCAGGTTGTTCTTCAGGGACTCGCCGATGGACAGGTCGCGGACGGTCGCCTGGTTCTCCTGGATGAAGCGGAAGAAGCGGGAGGCGCCCCACAGGATGTCGCTGTAGCGGCGGAGCATCTCCTGCTTGGTCTCCAGGGTGCGCGGCTGCCCGCCGGCCCAGGTGATCAGCTCGGCGACCGGCGCGGCCAGGTCGTCGGCGATGCTGACCAGGATGTCTTCCTTGGTCTTGAAGTGGTAGTACAGCGCGGCCTTGGTGACGTCGAGGTGCTCGGCGATCTCGCGCAGGGAGGTCTTCTCGTAGCCCTGCTGTGCGAAGAGTTCGAGCGCGACGTCCTGGATGCGACGGCGGGTGTCGTTGCGGCGCGGCTGATGCGGTGTGGCCATGGCTGTCGCTCTCCTGCTGCACTACGCGTCACGCCGCACTACACGAGGTGACGGGCCTGGGCCTCACACGGTAGGCCCTTCGGCCGGGGTCCGCACTTACTTGACGCCCGGCTAGTTAGCACCGTACCTTGAGGCGAACTCAATAAGCTAGCCGGGCGGCAAGTAAGTATTCCTGAGGTGGCTCTCCAGCCCCTCGCGCGGATCGTCGAAGCGCCGCCCTCGTCACGGGGGAGGATCACCGGTCATGTCCCAGACCGCAACGCCGACCACCGCCGCCAAGGAGCCGCGCCAGCGCAGCGTCCGGGTGGTCATGGTGGGTCTGATGATCGCGATGCTGCTCGCGATGCTCGACAACATGATCGTCGGCACCGCGATGCCGACCATCGTCGGCGAACTCGGCGGCCTCGACCACCTCGCGTGGGTCGTCACCGCCTACACGCTGGCCACCGCCGCCTCCACCCCGATCTGGGGCAAGCTCGGCGACATGTACGGCCGCAAGGGCATCTTCCTCACCTCGATCGTGCTCTTCCTGGTCGGCTCCGCGCTCTCCGGCATGTCGCAGTCGATGGACCAGCTGATCAGCTTCCGGGCCATCCAGGGCCTGGGCGCCGGCGGTCTGATGGTCGGCGTGATGGCGATCATCGGCGAGCTGATCCCGCCCCGCGAGCGCGGCAAGTACCAGGGCCTGATCGCCGGCGTGATGGCGATCGCGATGATCGGCGGCCCGCTGGTGGGCGGCTCCATCACCGACAACTGGGGATGGCGCTGGAGCTTCTACATCAACCTGCCGGTCGGCGCCGTCGCCCTGACCATGGTCACCATCGTGCTGCACCTGCCGAAGAAGCGGACCGAGAGCCGTATCGACTACCTCGGCGCCGCGCTGCTGACCGTGGCCATCACCTCGCTGGTGCTGCTGACCACGTGGGGCGGCACCCAGTACGCCTGGGGCTCCGGGCAGATCATCGGCCTGCTCGTGCTCGGCCTGGCCGCGCTCGGTGCGTTCGTCTACGCCGAGACCCGCGCCGCCGAGCCGGTGCTGCCGCTGCGGATCTTCCGCAACGCCAACTTCTCGCTGATCTCGCTGATCGGCTTCCTGGTCGGCTTCACGATGTTCGGCGCGATGACCTTCCTGCCGCTCTACCAGCAGACCGTGCAGGGCGCCTCGGCGACCAACTCCGGGCTGCTGCTGCTCCCGATGCTGCTGTCGATGATGGCGGTGTCCATGGTCGCCGGCCGCGTCACCAGCAGCACCGGCCGCTACAAGATCTTCCCGATCATCGGCGGCGGACTGATCACCGTCGGCCTCTACCTGCTGTCCACCATGGACGCGCACACCAGCCGGTTCACCTCAGGGCTGTTCATGGCGGTGCTCGGCGCCGGCATGGGCTTCATCATGCAGATCACCATGCTGATCGCGCAGAACAGCGTGCAGATGCGGGACATCGGCGTCGGCTCCTCGTCCGCGACGCTGTTCCGTACGATCGGCGGCTCCTTCGGCGTCTCGCTGTTCGGCGCGCTCTTCACGCACCGCATCCAGGAGACGATGTCCTCCAGCGCCGGCGCGTCCGGCGCGGCGGCCATGAAGGCCGGCGCGCAGCTGTCCCCGGCGACCATCGCGAAGATGCCGGCGTCCCTCAAGGACGCGTACTTCCACGCGGTCGCCAACGGCACCCACACCGTGTTCCTGTGGGGCGCCGTGGTCAGCGTCATCGGCTTCGCCGCGGCCTGGTTCCTCGTCGAGACCCCGCTGCGCGGCGCCGGCCCCAAGCCGGCCACCGCGGACGAGGCCGCCCCGGCCCCCGAGCCGCTGGTCGCCGACGCCATCTGACCCACCTCCGGCGGAACGCCCCGGGCGCTCCCGCCACTCGCCGTCCGGTCCGTGCCGCCCGCGGCCGCCTCCACGACTTCCCGCACCTGCGCAACGGCGCATACGTCGCCACCGTCACCTCCAGCGAGGACGAGGTGGAGCCGGACGGACCGCCGTACGGGTACACCCGCGCCGCCGTCGGCGAGCACCTCACCCGCTACCGGACCACCGGCCACCACCACTCCTATTTCCTGCACGGCGCGAGCCTCGGACCGTTCATCCCCATCGACGCGAACGAGGCGAAGGGCGAACCGGCCCACCAGCACGCCGCCTGGCGCGACGCCGACGGCATCGGCATCGGCAGCCGAGGGCTCGGGGAGCGCGTCGCGCGCGCCCTGCGCCGACCGGCTACCCGCGCGGCAGCAGCAGCTGGGCCACCGCGCCGCCGCCCTCCTCGGGGGCGGCGTTGCGGAAAGTGAGGCGGGCGCCGAGGACGCGGGCCTGGCCGGTGGCGATGGTCAGGCCGAGGCCGTGGCCGCTGCCGGAGCGGTCGGAGCTGCCGGTGCGGAAGCGGCTGGGGCCCTCGCGCAGCAGGTCGGCGGGGAAGCCGGGGCCGTGGTCGCGGACCCGGACGAAGGGGCCGTCGACGACCACCTCGATCAGCGGCCGGCCGTGGCGTGCCGCGTTGGCCAGCAGGTTGCCGAGGATGCGCTCCAGCCGGCGCGGATCGGTCTGCACGAGCGCGTCGTCGTCCACGACGACCTTCGCGTCGGGCGCCAGGGCCTGCACCCGGCGCCGCACGAACTCGCCGAGCGCCACCTCCTGAAGGTCGGCCTGCTCGGCCGCGCCGTCCAGCCGGGCCACCTCCAGCACGTCCTCGACCAGGGTGCGCAGCGCGTGCACCCGGTCCCGTACCAGCTCGGCGGGGCGGCCCGGCGGCAGCAGCTCGGTCGCGGTGACCAGGCCGGTCAGCGGGGTGCGCAGCTCGTGGGCGATGTCGGCGGTGACGCGGCGCTCGGCCTCCAGCCGCAGCTGCAGGGCGTCGGCCATCGCGTCGACGGCGCGCGCCAGCTCGTCGGTCTCGTCGCGCACCCGGCGGCCGCCGATCGCCTCGCGCACCCGCACCTCGGTGTCACCGTCGGCGACCTTGCGGGCCGCGGTCGCCGCCTTGCGCAGTCGCCGCGACATCCGGCCGCCGATGAGCACGCCGAGCGCGGTGCCGACGCCGACCACCGCGAGGGAGCCGGCGACCAGCGCCTGGTCGAGGTCGACCAGCACCGAGTAGCGGTCGGTGAAGGTGCTCTTCAGCGACAGCACCTTGTGCTCGTCGGCCGGGGTCTCCGCCCACACCGTCGGGGCGCCGTGCGCGTTCTCCTGCACGTAGGTGGCGCGCTGGCCCTTGGCCGCGTACTGCCTCAGCTCGCGCGGCAGCGACGGGTCGTCGAGCCGGACGCCGAAGACCTGCCGGCCGGTCGACTCGTAGATCCGCAGCGCCGACTGGACGCGCTCGTCCTGCACGTCGCGGGTGCTGTTGATCATGCTGACCCGGGCGGCGTTGTGCACCACCAGGCTCAGCGCGAGGGCGACCAGCGCGGACACCACGGCGATGGCGGCGCTCAGCTTCCACCGCAGCCCGCTGCGGAAGAAGGAACGGAAGGCGCGGACGGCCGGGGACACCGCCGCTCACGCCTTCAGCTTGTAGCCGAAGCCGCGCACGGTCTCGATCCGGTCCTGCCCGACCTTGGCCCGCAGCCGCTGGACGTGCACGTCCACCACGCGGGTGTCGCCGCCCCAGTCGTAGTCCCACACCCGCTCCAGCAGCCGGTCCCTGGACAGTACGGTGCCGGGCGCGCCGGCGAACTCCAGCAGCAGCCGCATCTCGGTGGGCGTCAGCGCAAGCCGCTCGCCGCCGCGGGTGACCTCCAGGCCCTCCGGGTCGATCTCGATGTCGCCGAAGGACAGCAGCGCCCCGCCGTCGTCCTCGTCCGCCTGGGAGGCCGCGCGGAACCGGCGCAGCACCGCCCGCATCCGGGCGACCAGCACCGCGCCGTCGAACGGCTTGGTGACGTAGTCGTCGGCGCCGGCCTCCAGGCCGAGCACGATGTCGATGGAGTCGGCCCGCGCGGACAGCATGATCACCGGGATCGTGGACTCGTCGCGGATGCGGCGGCACAGGCTGACCCCGTCCAGCCCCGGCACCATGACGTCGAGCAGCGCCAGGTCGGGCCGCTCGCCGCGGAAGGCGTCGAGGCCGGTCAGACCGTCGGGCGCGGCGGTGACCCGGAAGCCGTCGCGCTCCAGGGCGAGCGTGGTCGCCTCGCGGATGACGTCGTCGTCCTCGACGAAGAGGACGTGGGTGGCGGCCATGCGGCTATCGTCCCGCACCGGGAGCGGTGCTCGGCGCGCCGGGCGAGGCCGGTACGGCGGTGGCCGGCAGGTCGGGATCGACCGGGTCGGCGTCGGGCCGCGGCACCGGGTCGGTGGACAGCGGTTCCGGGGAGGTGGACGGCGAGGCGCCGTCGTAGTCCTGGAAGGTCTGGCTGACCGGCACGAAGTGGTTGCCGCGCCAGGCGTAGGTGACCGACTCCTCGCCGGTCGGGTACGACACCGGGTCGTCGGTCTTGTACACCTCGTGCACGATCTGCAGCCGGCCGTCCTCGACGCTGCCGTAGACCGGGGAGCGCTCGTCCGCGAAGACGTTCAGGTACTTGCCGTCGATCATCCGGTACACGTACGCGGCGATGCCCAGGCCGTCGCCGCAGGTGGTCACGTTGACCACCAGGTCGGGGCCGTCGCCGGCGGTGAGGTCGCCGGAGTCGGTGTCCATCGGGTAGTCGTCGCCGACGCACGGGGTGAGGTCCTCGCGGACGTCCGCGCTGATGCTGGTGTCCTTGCGCACCATGGAGGCCAGCGCCGGCGGGTCGGAGGCGATGGCCGGCGCGGCGGCGGAACGCGGCTTCACCGTCACGGGTGAGGCCGGCCCCTCCCTGCGGGCGCCGGTGACGGTGGTGCCGCAGCCTGCCACCACGACGCACGCGCAGCTCAGCGCGGTCGCCGCGGTCACGGAGGCTATGCGGCGCACACGTCCTCCCTCCGCGAGTACCCGTAGGTGCCGTGCTCCAGCTCGTGGCGCAGCCGGGCCAGCGCCCGGTGCAGCGTGCTCTTCACCGTACCGGTGGACATGCCGAGGACGTGTGCGGTCTCCTCGGTGGACAGCTCGCGGTAGTGCCGCAGCACCACGACCTGCCGCTGCTTGGGCGCGAGCACCCGCATGGCGTCGGCGAGCATCTCGCGGTCCGCGCGCTGCTCGGCGCCGTCGTCGACGGTGGCGTCCGGCAGCTCGGCGGAGGGGACCTCCTCCAGCTTGCGGTTGCGCCACCACTCGGTGCGGGTGTTGATCATGACGCGCCGCATGTACGCGTCGGCGAGCGCCTTGTCGGCGATGCCGTCCCAGCGCGGGTAGGTGCGCACCAGCGCGGTCTGTACGAGGTCCTGCGCGTCTATCGGGTCCGGCACGAGCCGGCGGGCGCTGCGCAACAGGGCGTCCTGCCGGGTCCGGACATAGTCCTCGAACTCCAGTACCGTCGCGCCGTCCGCCGCCATTGGTGCCTCCGCCCCGTTTGCCTGTCACCGCACCGGGGGATGGAACCCTCCGGCCGAGTCGAAGCTACGGAGCGGATGTCAGGCTTTCGCCACCGTGAACGCACAGCGGCCGCACAGCAACCCATCGGTTGTGTAACGGCCGGCTGAATGCGGCGAGTGCGGCGAATGCGCCGTGTGCGGCCATTGCGGCGGATCGGACGGTGTGCGCCGTGTGGCGGGGATGCCGTCCCCGACAGCCCGGCCCCCCGTCCCGGCCGTGGTCAGGCCGGCAGCCGGTAGACGCCGTCGGCCAGCGGCTCGACGAGGCCGTCCTCGACCAGCCCGTCCAACGCCCGCGCCCGCTGCACCGGTTCGTGCCACACCGCGTCCAGCGCCGCCTGCGGCACCGGGTCCGTCGACGCCCGCAGCACCGCGAGCAGCCGGCCGCGCACCTGGCGGTCGGTGCCCGCGTACGTCTGGCCGCGCCGCGCCGGGCCCTCGTGCGGCGGCGAACCGGCGAGCCGCCACGCGCAGCGCGCCGCCACCGGGCAGGCCCCGCACTGCGGTGAGCGCGCCGTGCACAGCAGCGCGCCCAGCTCCATGGTGGCCGCCGCCCACTGCGCCGCCGTGCCCTCGTCCGCGGGCAGCAGTGCCGTCGCGGTGCGCCGCTCGGCGGCGGTCGTCGCGTTCGGCGGATACTCCACGCCCGTCACCAGCCGCGCGAACACCCGCCGCACATTGGTGTCCAGCACGATGTGCCGCCGCCCGTACGCGAACGACGCGACCGCCGCGGCGGTGTACTCGCCGACCCCCGGCAGCGCCAGCAACTCCGAGTGGCTGTGCGGGACTTCGCCGCCGTGCTGGTGGGCTATGGCGGTGGCCGCGGCGTGCAGCCGCAGCGCCCGGCGCGGATATCCCAGCCGGCCCCAGGCGCGTACCGCCTCACCGGGCGACTCCCGGGCCAGGTCCGCCGGGCGCGGCCAGCGGGCCAGCCACTCGGCGTGCACCGGCAGCACCCGGACCACCGGGGTCTGCTGCAGCATGAACTCGCTCACCATCACCGACCAGGCGCCCGCGTCGGGGCGGCGCCACGGCAGGTCGCGGGCGTGCTCCCCGAACCAGTCGATCACCAGGTCGTGCAGTTCGGCGGTCGCGGCCGGCACCGGGACCCGCGCGGCGGCGGGCGTGGAAGCGGCCGCGGCGGCGGGGGATGCGGGCAGCGGGGGACGGGAGTCGCGCAGATCTGTGCTCATGGCCGTTCGATCCTCGCATACGTGAGCCGCGGCGCGACGCCCGACGGCGACACAGCGCATCCGTGAGCGTACCGAGCGCACACGGACGCGCAGGTAAACGTGATGATCCGTAAAGACCCTGGGCCCAGCGGCGCGTGTGGTGACGGCGCGCGGGTGATCTCCCCTAGAGTTCGTCCGTGGGCTCGATGCGCAATCCCGTGGGACCTCTGCCGTCAACCATTTACTGGCGGCGGCGGGCAGTTGTGCTGTGCCTGCTCGCGCTGGTCGTGGTGCTCGTCGTCTGGGCGCTCAACTCCGGTGGCGGAGGCGGCGGGAAGGGCTCCGGCGCACCCACCGACACGCATACCCCGGTGGCCACGATCACCCCGGGGCCCACGCCCTCCGGCACCCACATCAGCGGACGCCCCGGCGGCCGTGACACCTCGGGCGGAGACGGCGGTTCGTCCGGCGGCGGCGCCGACGGCGCGACGTCCGCGGGCGGTTCCGGCGACACGACCGGCGCCACCGGCTCCGACGCGGGCACCGGCGCGAGCGCCGCGGGCGCCACCGGCGGGGCCGACACCGCGGGCTCCGGCGGGAGTTCGGACAGCGGCGGCTCGGCGGGCACCGGCGACCCGGCCGGCTCCGGCGGCGGATCGTCCACCGGCGGCGAGGTGCCGGTCGGCTCCACGCTGCCCGACTGCACCGCCGGCTCGGTCGCGCTGACCCTGACCAGCGCGCAGAACTCCTACGGCCCGGGCCAGAGCCCCCAGTTCAGGCTCAAGGCCGCCAACTCCTCAGGCGTCGCCTGCAAGATGGACTTCGGTCCGAGGAGCGCGGTGTTCACCGTCACCAGGGCCGCCGACAACAGCCACGTCTGGGCCTCCGACGACTGCCCGACCGGCGGCGCGCACCTGATGGAGGTGCCCGCGCACGGCTCCACCACCTTCACCCTGCGGTGGAGCGGCAAGAACAGCTCGCCGCAGTGCGCCGCGCCGAAGGGCCAGACGGCGCAGCCCGGCACGTATCTGGTGCAGGCGAAGGCGCCGGGACACGACGCGAAGCAGGCGTCGTTCGTGCTCTCCGCGGACTGACCGCCTCTCCGCGCACCGACCGCCCCCCGCCGCGGCGGTGCCGAGCCGTGCGGCCCGGCCCTCAGCCGTGCGACGCCACGCGCCGTGTCACCCGCAGCGCGCCGCGCGGCGCGTCACACGTAGCGTTCGAGGATCGACGACTCGGCGAGCCGGGAGAGGCCCTCGCGGACCGAACGGGCCCGCGCCTCGCCGACGCCGTCGACCGCCTGGAGGTCGTCCACGCTCGCCGCGAGCAGCTTCTGCAGTCCGCCGAAGTGCTCCACCAGCCGCTCGATGACCGTGTTGGGCAGCCGCGGCACCTTCGCCAGCAGCCGGTATCCGCGCGGCGAGACCGCCGAGTCCAGCGACTCGGGCGAACCGGTGTACCCCAACGCCCGCGCCACCGTGGTGAGTTCGATCAGGTCGCCCTGCGGCAGCGTGTCCAGCTCGCCGAGCGCCTCGGGCACCGTACGGCTGCGCTTGGCGGTCGGCTCCGGCACGTAGTCCCGTGCCACCAGGTCCCGTTCGGGCTCCACGCCGGCGATCAGCTCGTCCAGCTGGAGCGACAGCAGCCGGCCGTCGGTGCCCAACTCGACCACGTACTCGGCGATCTCGGTGGCGATCCGGCGGACCATCTCCAGCCGCTGGGCGACCGCGGTGACGTCCCGTACCGTCACCAGGTCCTCGATCTCCAGCGCGGACAGCGTGCCGGCGACCTCGTCCAGCCGCAGC
Source organism: Actinacidiphila polyblastidii (assembly GCF_036353415.1). NCBI lineage: Bacteria > Bacillati > Actinomycetota > Actinomycetes > Kitasatosporales > Streptomycetaceae > Actinacidiphila > Actinacidiphila polyblastidii. Next base: position 4,452 of record NZ_JAZEWV010000061.1, on the reverse strand, counting down.
TTGTACCGCTCGAGGGTGGCGAGCGCCTGGTTGGCGCGGGACAGGATCGCGGCGGAGTCCTCCAGCACGCGGCGCTGCCCGTCCACGTAGAGCGCGATCAGCCGCATCGACTGGCTGACCGACACCACGGGGAAGTTGACCTGCTTGCTCACCCGGTCCGCGGTGCGGTGCCGGGTGCCGGTCTCCTCGGTGGGGATCGTCGGGTCCGGCACCAGCTGCACGCCGGCCCGCAGGATCTTGGTGATGTCCTTGTCGAGGATCAGCGCGCCGTCCAGCTTGCACAGCTCGCGCAGCCGGGTCGCGGTGAACTCCACGTCCAGCACGAAGCCGCCGGTGCACAGCGACTCCACGGTCTTGTCCATGCCCAGCACGATGAGCCCGCCGGTGTTGCCGCGCAGGATGCGCTCCAGGCCGTCCCGCAGGCTGGTGCCGGGCGCTACCGCGCTCAGGGAGGCGCGCATCAGCCCGCCGTCGGCACCGGGGCCCCCGCCGGCCCTGGCGGCAGAGTCTCCCGCTGCCCTACGGGCCGGGGCAGCGCCCCCTGCCCGGTCGTTGGCTGCCACTCGTTCCTCCGGTCGGTGCGATTGCACTGAGTTTACGTCGTCCCCGCCGCGCGGTGGCGGTTCGCCGTCCACGGCTGCGGGCGCACGGGAGCGGTGCGCGCGGCACGCGCCGGGCGCCGCGCCCCTCGACCGGGCACGCGGCCGTCCCCCGGCCGGCCGCGGAGCCCGGAAACACGGGCCGGCGGGGAACCCGTACCGGAGCCCGGGTCAGCCGCGCGGGGTACGGGAGGGGAGGGTGCGCAGCGCGTCGCCTATGTCGGAGACCTCGATCACCTTCATGCCCGGCGGCACCTTGCCCGGGTCCGGCGGGACCAGGGCGTGCGTGAAGCCGAGCCGGGCCGCCTCGGACAGGCGGCGCTGCACCCCTGTGACGCGACGCACCTCGCCGGCCAGGCCGACCTCGCCGACCGCGACCAGGTTCTTCGGCAGCGGGGTGTCGATGGCCGCGCTGGCCAGCGCCAGCGCCACCGCGAGGTCCGCGGCCGGCTCGGTCAGCCGCACCCCGCCGACCGTCGCCGTGTAGATGTCCTGCTTGCCGATCGAGCGGATGCGCCCGCGCTGCTCGAGCACCGCGAGCATCATCGACACCCGCGAGTTCTCCAGCCCGGACGTCGTCCTGCGCGGCGACGGGATCTGCGTGTCCACGGTCAGCGCCTGCACCTCGGCGACCAGCGGGCGCCTGCCCTCCAGCGTCACGGTCAGGCACGTCCCGGGCACCGGCTCGTCCCGCCGGGTCAGGAACAGGCCCGACGGGTCGGCGAGGCCGATGATGCCCTCGTCGTGCAGCTCGAAGCAGCCGACCTCGTCGGTCGCGCCGTAGCGGTTCTTCACCCCGCGGATCAGCCGCAGCCGGGCGTGCCGGTCGCCCTCGAAGCTCAGCACCACGTCCACCAGGTGCTCCAGCAGGCGGGGGCCCGCGATCGCCCCGTCCTTCGTCACATGGCCGACCAGCAGCGTGGACATGCCGCGCTCCTTCGACGCGCGGATCAGCGCCCCCGCGACCTCGCGCACCTGCGCCATGCCGCCGGGCGCGCCGTCGATCTCCGGGGAGGCGACGGTCTGCACCGAGTCCAGGATCAGCAACGCCGGCTTCACGTCGTCGAGGTGGCCGAGGACCGCGGACAGGTCGGTCTCGGCGGCCAGGTAGAGGTGGTCGGCGATCGCGCCGATCCGGTCCGCCCGCAGCCGCACCTGCGACGCCGACTCCTCGCCGGTCACATACAGCGTCGGGTGCTCGCGCCCGGACGCCTTCGCGGCCACGTCCAGCAGCAGCGTGGACTTGCCGACGCCTGGCTCGCCCGCCAGCAGCACCACCGCGCCGGGGATCAGCCCGCCGCCCAGCACCCGGTCCAGCTCCGGCACGCCGCTGCTGCGCGCGGTGGCCTGGCGGCCGTCCACCTGGCCGATCGGGCGGGCCGCCGAGGTCACCCGGCCGGGCGCGGTGGTGCGCACCGCGGGCGCGGCGCCGTACTCCTCCACCGAGCCCCACGCCTGGCACTCGCCGCACCGGCCCAGCCACTTGACGGTGGTCCAGCCGCACTCGGTGCAACGGTAGGAGGGACGGTCCTTGGCGGCGGGCTTACGGGTGGCCATGCCGCTCACCGTAGCGGCCGGGTGTGACATCGCGGCCGCGCCCGCCGCGGAAACCCGCCACCGGGACGCCCGCCGGGACGCCGCGCGGGGCGCTCGCGGGGGGTGGACGAGGGCGCGGACGGGGGCGCGCGGCGCTCCGGTCGAGCGCACGCGCGCCGCTTCACCCGTACGCGTGACCGACCTGTCCGAGTTCGGTACGTCCTGTTACCCGTAAGGATGAATGTCCGCCCACCGGGCTGGGCCCGGCCCTCCGCCGGGCCTACCGTCGCCCGGTGATGAGCAGGCAGCAGACCCCCACCCAGAGCACCGGCGCGCACCGCAGGCACAGGGCGCCGACCGGGCGGCCGCGCGCCGAACGCGGGCGCGAACCCGAGCGGGACGGGAACCGCGAGCGGGCCCACGGCCGCCGGCGGCCGCAGGGCACCCTGCCCCTGCAGCCGCCCGGACACTACGAGCCGTACCTCGACGGCCTGTTCACGTACTGCCTGGCCATCCTGTGCGAGCACGACGCGGCCTGCGCCGCGCTCGGCGAGACCCTCGCCTTCGCGGAACGCCAGCGGGCCAGGCTGCGCGACCCCGCGCTGCGCCGCGCCTGGCTCTACGCGCTGGCCCGCTGGTCCTGCCTGCGCCGCCTCGGGGCCGGCGGCGCCACCCCGCTGCCGCGCGCCGCCGAGGACGTCGCGGAGCTGCGCCGCGCCCAACTCGCCGCCCTCGCCTGGCCGGAGGCGGCCGGCACCACCCCCGAGCAGCGCGAGGCGCTCGAACTCGCCGTCCGCCACCAGCTCTCACCCGCCGAGGTCGCCCAGGTCCTCGCCCTCGACGCCGACGCCGCCCGCACCCGGCTCGCCAGGGCCGCCTGCGAGGTCGAGCGGACCAGGACGGCCCTCGCGGTCGTCGACACCGGCCGCTGCGGCGAGATCGCCCGGCTCGCCGGCGAGACCCGCGTCCTGCTCGGCACCGCGCTGCGCGCCGAACTCGTGCGCCACGTCGACGACTGCGCCACCTGCCGCCGCGCCGCCGAACGCGTCGTCGCCGCCGGCCCCTGGCCCGGAGCGCCCGACGCCGCGGCCGTCCTCACCCTCGCCGAAGCGCCGCGCGCGGCCGTCTACGCGGCGATGCTGCACGCCATGGACGCCGGGGCGGGACGCTCCCGCGAGGCCACCCCCCGCTTCGACCGGCGCGGCTTCCCCCTCGACCTGAAGGACCGCGCGGCCCGCCGGGCCCGGCTGCGCCACCGCGCCGTCACCAGCACCGTCGTCGCCGCGGTGGTCGCGGCCCCGGTCCTGGCCGTCTGGGCCGCCTACCGCGCCGCCCCCCTCGGCGACGACCACCCAGGACCCGGCCGCCCCGCCCAGGCCAGCGAGCCGGACGGACTCGACGGCGCGTCCTACGAGAAGGCCGGCAGCTCGGTGCCCTCCCCCCGGTCCGGCGCTCCCGCCCCCTCCGCCACCCCCGGCTCGGCGTCCCCCACCGTCACCGTCTCCCAGGACCCCGCCACCACCCGCCCCACCGACGGCTCCGGCTGGCTCACGGTCACCGCGGCCCCCGCCCCCGGCGCCACCGACGTCACCCTCACCGCCAACGGCGACTCCCCGGTCCGCTGGGCCGCCCACACCTCCGCCTACTGGCTCCAGCTCTCCTCACGCGGCGGCGAACTCCGCCCCGGAGAATCGATCACTCTCACCCTCACCGTCGACCACGCCCTCGAACCCACCGGCCCCTGGACCGCGGCGATCTCCTTCACCCCCGGCAACGCCCAGGTCACCCTCCACGGCGCCACCACCCGCTCCGTCCCACCCCCGACCACCTCCACCCCCCCACCCCCCGCGGACACCCCCACGCCCACCCCGACGACGCCACCCCCCACGGACACCACCCCCACCCCCACGCCCACCCCGACGACCCCACCCCCCACGGACACCACCCCCACCCCGGCCCCCACCCCGACCTGAGCCCAGGAGCAGCCCACCCACCCCGGCCGGGCGTGACGGCCGGAACCCACCCCCCAGCCGGGAGCGGCTCACCACCCCAGCCGGGCGAACGGCAGGGCAAACCGGCAGGGCAAACCGGCAGGGCAAACCGGCAGGGCAAACCGGCAGGGCAAACCGGCAGGGCAAACCGGCAGGCGAACCGGCAGGGCGAACCGGCCGGAGGGGGACGGGGGTGGAGGGGGAGGGGGTCGAGATGCTGACGTGTATTTGCGGCCCTTGACCGCGGTTCAGCGAGGCGTGGGGAGTTCAGAGGGCCGTAAATATGCGATATCGACCCCCGCCCCCCGGCCCCCCCCCCCCCCCCC
>NZ_JAZEWV010000060.1:0-18098 GCF_036353415.1 Actinacidiphila polyblastidii | reverse complement strand
CGGGGCCCCCCCCCCGGCCGTCGCCGGGTCCGGCGCGTCAGCCGTGCCACTCCCGGGCGAGCAGTTCGAAGGACCTGACCCGGTCCGCGTGGTCGTGGGTGATGGTGGTGACGAGCAACTCGTCCGCCGTGGTCGCCCGTTGCAGCACCCGCAGCTTCTCCGCGACGGTGGCGGCGGAGCCGGCGAACTGGGTGCGGATGCGGTCGTCGACCAGCGCCCGCTCCTCGGGGCTCCAGGCGTGCGCCGCGGCCTGGTCCGGCGACGGAAAGGGCACCGCGCCCCGGCCCGAGCGGATGCTGTGCACCCACAGGCCGTACGGGGACGCGAGATGGCGGGCCGTGGCGTCGTCCTCGGCGACGACGACGTCCGCCGAGACCAGCACATGCGGCCGCTCCAGCACCCCGGAGGGCACGAACGCCTTGCGGTAGGCGTCCACCGCCTCCACCACCGCGGCCGGGCTGACATGGTAGTTCGCCCCGAACGGCAGCCCCAGCGCCCCGGCCGCCTCCGCGCTCTCACCCGGGCTGCTGCCCAGGATCCACAGCTGGAGGTCGGCGCCCTCGCCCGGCAGCGCGTGCACCTCCAGTCCGTCCGCGGTGCGCAGGTCCCCGCGGATCAGCGCCTGGATCTGCTCCACCTGGTCGCGGTACTCCGGCACCTGGCCGCCGGGGAACTGCACCAGCTCGGCGTAGCGCTTCAGCAGCGGCGAGCCGATCAGCGCGCTGAAGTCGTACGGCGGGGGCAGCAGCAGGCCCTCGGGCGTCCACCGGTCCTCGGTGCGGCGCGGCGCGGCGGAGGCGGGTGCGGCGGGCGGCCCGCCGTCGGTGCTCTTCGGCTTGGCGAAGCCGGTCCTGCCCAGGCCGAGGTCGATCCGGCCGGGGAAGAGCGCGTCGAGCAGACCGAACTCCTCCACCACCGACAGCGGGGTGCGGTGCCCGAGCTGCACCGCGCCGGAGCCCACGCGTATCCGCTCGGTCGCCGCCGCGACCAGCTGGATGACCAGGGCGGGGGAGACGCCCGCGACACCGGTGGCCAGATGGTGCTCGGCCAGCCAGTAGCGGGCGTAGCCGGCCGCCTCGGCCCGGCGTGCCAGGTCGACGGTGTTGCGCAGCGCCTGCGCCGGCGTCGCGCCCGCGCTGATCGGCGAGAGGTCGAGAACGGACAGCGGAACGGCCGGGGAGTGGGACGCGGTCATGAGGCGGTGCCGCCTTCCTGGTGCGGTGGCGTGGCGGCAGCGGGCCGCTCGGTGGGGCTCAGCGGCGCGGGGCCCCAGCCCCACGGCGGGTCCGGGATCTCCTTGCGCAGCGCCGGCGCGACGTCGGACTGGAACAGCTCAAGCGAGCCGCGATGCTGTGCCGCGGTCAGCCCGCTCGCGTCGGCCGGCAGGTGCAGCACCGTGTGGCCGAACACCTCGTGGTAGCGGTGGACCTTGTCGACGATCTGCTGGGGGCTGCCGACCAGCGCGGAGCTGCGCGCCACGAAGTCCTCCAGTGTGTCGAACACCGGTTCCAGGCCGATCCGCCTCTGGAAGGCCAGCCGCCCCTCGAACACCGGCCGGAAGGCGGCCAGCGCCTCCTGCGAGGTACGGGCCGCGTACAGGCCGGCGCTGCCCGCGCCGACGGTGGCGAGCGCCGGGTCGTGGCCGTAGTGCGCCCACCGCTCGCGGTAGTGGCGCACCAGGTCGGCGTACGGCTCGATCGGGTTGGTCACGTTGGCGGAGAACAGCGGGTCGCCGTAGCGGGCGGCGAGGTCCGCCGACTCGCGGCTGGTCGCGCTGCCGTGCCAGACCCGGATCGGCTGCTGGAGCGGGCGCGGCCACACCTCCGCCGCGGTCAGCTCCGGCCGGAACCGCGGGGTCGCGGTCACCTTGTCCTGCCGCCAGATCCGCCGGAAGAGCGCGTAGCTCTCGGCGTTGCGGTCCCACTGGTCCTCGGCCGTGACCTGGAACAGCTCGCGCTGCGCGGAGCCGTTGCCCTTGCCGATGATGAGTTCGAGGCGGCCGCCCGACAGGTGGTCGAGCGTGGCGTAGTCCTCGAAGGCGCGCACCGGGTCGAGCAGGCTGAGCGTGGTCACCGCGGTGAACAGCCGGATCCGCGAGGTGAGCGCGGCGATGTGGCTGAGCACCACCGGCGGCGAGGAGGAGAGGAACGGCCGCTCGTGGCGCTCGCCGACGCCGAAACCGTCGAAGCCCAGGTCCTCGGCGAGCAGCGCGCCGTCCAGCACCTCGCGGAAGCGGTCCGCGGTGGAGACGCGGACCCCGGTCACCGGATCGGGGGCGTGCACGATGAGGGTGATGGCGAGGAACCTCATGAGGCGGCCGCCTCCTCCACGCCCGCCGGCTCCGCAGCGGCCGCCCCCGGTCGCGGGACCCGCAGCCCGAGGTGGTCGCGGAGCGTCGCGCCCTCGTACTCGGTGCGGAAGACGCCGCGCTCCTGGAGCAGCGGCACCACCTCGTCGGCGAAGACGTCGAGGCCGCCGGGGGTGATGTGCGGCACCAGGATGAACCCGTCGGCGGCCCGCGCCTGCACGAACGCGTCGATGTCGTCCGCGACCGTCCGCGCGGAGCCGACGAAGGTCTGCCGGGCGCTGGTGCGGATGACCAGGTCGCGGATCGACAGCTTCTCCGCCTCGGCCAGCTGCCGCCACTCCCGGGCGGTGGCCAGCGGGTCCTGCACCGACCGCACGCTCGCCCGGCCGCGTGCCACCGTGTGCTCGCCGGGGTCCGGGTCGACGTCGGGCAGCGGCCCCTCCGGGTCGTACCCGGACAGGTCCCGGTTCCAGACCTGTTCGAGCAGCTTGATCGCGGTCCGGCCGCTGACCTGCGCCCGCCGCACCGCGTGGGCGATCTCGCCGGCCTCGGCGTCGGTGTCACCGAGCACGAAGGTCGCCGCGGGCAGGATCAGCAGCTCGTCGTGGGTCCGGCCGTGGCGCTGGAGCCGGCCCTTGACGTCCTGGTAGAACGCCTTGCCCGCCTCCAGCGTGGCGTGCCGGCTGAAGATCGCGTCCGCGGTCGCGGCCGCGAACTCGCGGCCCTCCTCGGAGTCCCCGGCCTGGAAGATCACCGGGCGGCCCTGCGGGCTGCGCGGCACGTTGAAGCGGCCCTCGATGTCGAAGTGCGGGTCGCGGTGGCGGAAGGCGCCCGCGGCCGGATCGGACAGGAAGCGGCCGGACTCCTTGTCCGCGACGATCTCGTCGCCGTGCCAGGAGTCGAACAGCTCCCGGGCGGTGTCCAGGAACGCCTGCGCCCGTGCGTAGCGTTCGTCGCGCGGCAGGAAGCCGCCGCGCCGGAAGTTCTCGCCGGTGAAGGCGTCCCAGGAGGTCACCACGTTCCACGCGGCGCGGCCCGCGGACAGGTGGTCGAGGCTGGCGAACTGCCGTGCCACCTCGTACGGCTCGTTGAAGGTGGAGTTGATGGTGCCGGTCAGCCCGATCCGCTCGGTGACGGCGGCCAGCGCGGCGAGCACCGTGAAGGTGTCGGGGCGGCCGACGACGTCCAGGTCGTAGATCTCGCCGCCCTGTTCGCGCAGCCGCAACCCCTCCGCGAGAAAGAGGAAGTCGAACTTGGCGCGCTCCGCGGTGCGCGCGAAGCGGGTGAAGGAGTCGAACTCGATGTGGCTGCCCGCCGCCGGATCGCTCCACACGGTGGTGTTGTTGACGCCGGGGAAGTGGGCCGCGAGGTGGATCTGCCGGGGCCGGCCGGTCGGCTGGGCGCTGCTGCTGCTCATGGTGGTCGGGTCCTCCGGCTCAGGCGCGGGCGGTGGCGTAGCGGTTGGCGGGCCGGGAGAGCCCGAGCAGGCCGCGCAGCGTGGCGGCCTCGTAGGAGCGGCGGAAGGCGCCGCGCGACTGGAGTTCGGGTACCAGGCCGCGCGTGATCGCCTTCAGGTCGTGGTCGGCGTCCGCCGGGCGCAGCCGGAAGCCGGTCAGCCCCGCCTGCCGCAACTCCAGCAGGTGGTCGGCGAGTTCGGCCGCGGTGCCGGCGAAGACGGGGGCGTCGCCGAGGTACGGCTCGTCCAGCGCCGCGTCGAGCCGCGCCCTGCGGGCGCGGGCCGTCCGCGCGTCCTGGTCGAGGAAGACCAGCAGGTCGCCGAAGACGTGCACGGTGTCCCGCGCGCGGCCCGCGCTCTGCTGCTCGGCCCGGATCTCCGCGACGATCCGCGCCGCGTGCCCGGCGTCGTGCGGCGTGGTGAAACCGATGTCGGCGGCCCTGGCGACGAGGCGGTACGGGATCGTGTCGTGGGCGAGCGCCGCCACCAGGGGCTGGCCCTGCGGGGGACGCGGGGTGATCGACGGGCCCTTGACGCTGAAGTGCCGGCCCTCGAAGTCGATGTAGTGCAGCCGGTCGCGGTCGATGAACCGGCCGGTCGCGGCGTCGCGTATCTCCGCGTCGTCCTCCCAGCTGTCCCACAGCCGCCGCACGGCCTCCACGTAGTCGGCCGCCTCGTCGAAGAGTTCGGCCACCACCTCGCGTACGCCGGGCCGCTCCAGGTCCTCGCGGCCGAAGGGCGGCAGGGTGCGGCGGCCGAAGTGGGCGGCCACGTGCGGCTGGGAGGCGATCTGGACCCGCAGGCCGGCCCGGCCGCCGCTCACGTAGTCGAGCGTGGCGACGGCCTTCGACAGGTGGAACGGCTCGGTGTGCGTCGCCACCAGCGTCGGTACCAGGCCGATCCCGCGGGTCAGCGGCGCCACCCGGGCGGCGGTCAGCACGGCGTCCAGCCGGCCGCGCACCCGGTCGGTCCGGTCGTCGGGGCGCAGCGGGTCGTCGGACTGCAGCGCGAGGGAGTCCTCGAAGGTCACGAAGTCGAGCAGCCCGCCTTCGGCCTCGCGCACCGCGTCGGTCCAGTACCCGGCGTCGAACAGCTCCCGCGGCCGGGCGCCGGGCTCCCGCCAGGCGGCGGGATGCCAGCCGGCGTCCTGCAACGCGACGGCGAGGTGCAGCGGGGGGTGCGCGCCGGGACCACCGGAGCCGGCGGGCGCGTCGGACTCGGCGGGATCGGAGCCGGTGGAGTCGAAGGAACCGGTGGAGTCGGTAGAAGCGGCGGAGTCGGAAGAAGCGGCGGAAGCAGAGGAAGCGGACATGCGTCAGGAACGCCTTTCTCGGTCGACCGGGGGCGAGCACGACGCGCGGCCCTGCACACCCGAGGGTGTGCGGGGACGGCGCGGGGCCTCGGCGGGAGGCCGTGTCGCGGAAGGGTCCGGCGCGATCTGCAGGCCGGACCGGCGGCGGTCAGCGGCGACAGAGGGCCGCGGCGACGCGCTTGAGGTCGATGTGCCGCCGGCCGTGGAGCAGCAGGGCCGGCGGGGAGGCGGGCGTCGGGACGCGCACGGCGTTATCCCGCGAACTCGATGACGGTCTTGCCGCGGCTGTGCCCTTCCTCGACGGCCGCCAGCGCCCGGTCCGCCTCGGCGAAGGGGAAGACCCGGGTGACGTACGGGTCCAGCACGCCCTCGGCGACCAGCGCCGCCACGGCCTCCAGCACCTCCGTGTTGCGCGGGCGGATCACCGTGCTGCCGCCCAACTCGGCCACCAGCTTCCGGTCGGCGCCGCTGATCAGCCGCGAGCGGTCGGTGAGCAGCGGCGCGACCTCGCGCAGCGGCTCGCCGCCCACGAGATCGTAGACGGCGTCGACGCCGTCGGGCGCGGCCGCCCGGACCCGGTCGGCGACGCCGGGGCCGGACGCCACGTGCACCGCGCCGAGCGACTCCACGAAGTCCTTCTTGCCCTCGCTCGCGGTGCCGATCACGGTCAGCCCCTCGTGCCGGGCGATCTGCGCGGCGGCCGTGCCGACACCGCCGCCCACGCCGTTGACCAGCAGGGTCGCGCCGCGCGGCAGCGAGAGCTGGCGGATGCCGTCGTACGCGGTGCCGGCCGCGACCGGCAGCGTCGCCGCGTCGGTCCAGGAGACCGCGGCCGGCTTGCGGGCGGCGGCCGCGGCGGGCAGCACCGCGTACTCCGCGTAGCTGCCGTCCACCGGGTAGCCGAGCACCTCGTCGCCGACGGCGAATCCGGTGACGTCCGGCCCGACCTCCTCGACCACGCCGGCCGCCTCGCGGCCGAAGACCACCGGGAAGCGGGGCTCGGGCTCGCCGGGGCCGCGCAGGCCCTCGCGCCTTTTCCAGTCGGCCGGGTTGACGCCCGTCGCGCGCACCGCGATCAGCAGCTGCCCCGCGCCGGGCGCGGGGCGGGGCACGTCGAGGAAGGTCGCGGCCTCGGGGCCGCCGTGACGGGTGAAGACGTACGCGCGGGGCATGCGGGGTTCCTTTGCTGTGGCGGGCTTCTCAACGCGTCCCGGACGTCGCGGGCCCGGCGCCGGGGAGGACGAGGCTACGGGTGCGGCTCGCGGCCGCCGCGACGGCTCACCGGGCGCTCTCGGGCGTGTCGTCGGGCACCCGCAGGAAGTGGAAGAGGATGGTGCGGCGGAGCGTGAAGCCCAGCGACTCGTACAGCCGCACGGCGTTGGTGTTGGCGGCCGCAGCGTGCAGGAAGGGTGTCTCGCCGCGGTCGGCGATGCCCGCCGCGACATGGCGTACGAGACGCGTGGCCAGGCCGCGGCCGCGGTGCTCCTGGTCCGTGCACACCGCGCTGATCTCGGTCCAGCCGGGCGGGCGCAGCCGCTCGCCGGCCATCGCCACCAGCCGCCCCTCGTGGCGGACGCCGTAGTACGCGCCCATCTCGACGGTGCGCGGCCGGAACGGCCCCGGCTCGGTGCGGGCCACCAGGTCGAGCATCTCCGGCACGTCCGCCGGGCCGAGCGGCACCGCCTGCGGATCGCGCTCGGCGCGCAGCGAGGTGCCGACCAGCTGCACCCCCTGCCCCGACTGGCCGGTCGCCCAGCTCTCGGGCAGCGACGGCACGCCGGCCAGGGCGAAGGAGTTGCCGGGACCGACCAGCGTGGCCAGGTCCGTCCACGACCGCGGGTCGTCGGCGTCGGCGAGCGCGACGAACGGCGACACGTCCTCCTGGTAGCGCGCGGCCGTGCCGACGGTCTGCGCCAGGTGCCGGTGCGGCCCGGCCAGCGACTCCCACGCCGCGTTGTCCAGCACGTGCTCGTGGGGCAGGGGCAGCGGCCGGTGCGGCTCATGCGGCTGAAGGCTGGTCGACATGGTCGCCTGTGTCTCCGTTCGGTCAGGTGCGTCTTGCTCATCAGGCCAACCCGGCCGCCCGCCCGGCCATTCCTGGCGTCTCAGTGATCGGACGGCGGCCGGCCCGGGAGCGCGGCCCGCGTGGCCGGCGCGGTGGCGTGGCGCGGGCACGGTCTCGCGGTCCCCTCGCCGCGGTCGTCGCGGTCCGGTCGCTGGGTCCTGGGTCCGGTGGCGGTCGATGCGCCGGGCACGGCCGCCGCGGGGCGGCGGCCGGGCCAGGGCGGCGGGGGGTTCAGCCCCGGAGACGCGGGGGCGCGCCGCGGCTGGCCGTGCGGCGCGGACAGAGGGCGCTGTCGACGCGGAGCAGATCGATGTACCGGGCCCGGTACGCGGCGACGCGTCCGTGGCGGCGCCACGCTGCCATGCCTGGTCCCGCTCGCATCCTGGCCGCCCTCGTCCGCCCGGTAGGGGCCTCACGTCGCGCTCCGGGCGGCCACGGAGGAGGGCCGCCCGGCCGTAACGTAGGCAGCGCTCTTCCCCGCTGTCAACGCGTCCGCGGGCGGTACGTCAGCATATCGGGCGGTTCCCGCGACGCGGCTTCACACGCCGTTCAAAATGCCCCCGGCGCGGCTGTCGAGGCCGGTGCGGCCCGGCAGGGGTGCGCGGTCGCGCGGTCAGCCGGACTTGCGCCGCGAGCCGCCTCCCGCCGGCTTCTTCGCCGCCGGCTTCTTCGCGGCGGTCCGCTTGCCCGCCGCGCTCGCGCTCTTCTTCGCCGGCGCCTTCCTGCGGCCCTGCGCCTGCAGCTCGGTGACGGTCGCGTGCGACCCCGACCCCGACCCCGACCCCGACCCCGACCCCGACCCCGACCCCGACTCCGACTCCGCCCCCGACCCCGAACCTGCCGCGCCGCGGGCGTGGCGCCCGCGCCCGCCGGTGTCGCTCTTCGCCCGGTCCACCGACGCCTGCAGCGCCGCCATGAGGTCGACGACCTTGCCGCCGCCTCCCTCCGCGCCCGCGGCAGGCGGCTCTGCGCCTTCGAGCTTCGCGGTCACCAGGGCCTCCACGGCCTGCGCGTACTCGTCCTGGTACGCGGCCAGGTCCGCCTGGCCGAGCGCGTCGATCAGGGTGTCGGCCAGCCGCAGCTCGCTGTCACTGATCTTCACGCTGCCCTTGGGGGCCGAGTCCGCGGGGGAGTTCAGCTCGTCCGGCCAGCGCAGCGTCTGCAGCAGCAGGACGTCGTCGCGCGGCCGGATCAGGGCGAGGTGCTCGGAGTTGCGCATCGCGAACTTGCCGACCGCGGCCTTCCCCGACCGGGTCAGCGCCTCACGCATCAGCACGTACGGCTTGTCGGCCGCGGGGGAGGCGGGGGCGACGAAGTACGAGGTGTCCAGCTGCATGGCGTCGACGGCGGCCATCTCGACGAAGCCGCTGACCTCGATCGTCTTGGCGGTCGGCAGCGGCAGTACGCGCAGGTCCTCGTCGGTCACCTCGACCAGCCGGTCGTCGGGGGTCTCGAAGGCCCGGCCGATCTCGGCGGTCTCGAGCACCTCCTCGTCCAGCTCGCACGTCTTCTGGTAGCGGACCCGTCCCTGGTCGGCCAGGTGGATCTGGCGAAAGCTGATCTTGTGGCTCGACACCGCGGACCCGAGCTTCACGGGGATGGAGACGAGGCCGAAGGCCAGGTTCCCCGACCAGACGCTGCGCATGGCATGTCCTTTTTGTCGGCATATGGGATCTTTATGATATGCCGATCACCGAGGTCGAGGGCCGGACGCTCAAGCTGAGCCATCTCGACCGCGTGCTCTGGCCGGCCACCGGCACCACCAAGGCCGAACTGCTGCACTACTACGCGAGCGTGGCCGAGGTGCTGCTGCCGCACATCCGCGGCCGCCAGGTCAGCTTCGTCCGCACCCCGGACGGCGTGGAAGGGCAGCGCTTCTTCCAGAAGAGGCCGCCCGCCGGTACGCCCGACTGGGTGACGGTGACCGACACCCTCAGGAACAGCGGCGAGGTCATGGACCAGGTGCAGGTCAACGATCTGGCCACGCTGATCTGGGCGGGCAACCTGTCCTGCGTGGAGATCCACACCCACCAGTGGAAGGCCGGCTCGCCCGAGGCGGCCGACCGGCTGGTCCTCGACCTCGACCCGGGACCCGACCGCACCGTGGTCGACTGCTGCCGGGTGGCGCTGCTGCTGCGCGACCGGCTCGCCGAGGACGGCATCACGCTCTGGGCCAAGACGAGCGGCTCCAAGGGCCTGCATCTGCTGGCCGCGCTGCGCGGCGCGAGCCCCGGATCGGCGGGCGCCTACGCCAAGCGCATCGCCCAGGAGCTGGAGGTGCGGCACGCGGACACCGTCATCTCCCGGATGACCAGGGCCGACCGCACCGGCCGGGTGTTCATCGACTGGTCGCAGAACTCCGCCCGCAAGACCACCGCGGCCCCGTACACCGTGCGGGCCCGCGAGACCCCGACGGTCTCCGCGCCGCTGTCCTGGCGTGAGGTCGCGGCGGCCCGCAGGCCCGAGCGGCTGGTGTTCACCATCGCCGACGTGCCCGGCCGGGTCGCGGAGGCCGGCGACCTGCTCGCCGGGCTGCTCGACCCGGCGGCCGCCGCCCCGCTCCCCGGCTGACGGCCGGACCGGCCGGCCGCCGACCGGGCCGGCGGGCCGACCGCCCGAGCGCCGCCCGGGTCGTCACGCCTGCTGCGCGCCCGCCAGGTGCTCGGCCAGCTCCTTCTCGTCCTCGTCGTTGAGCGAGGTCTTCAGCACGGTGCCGCCGTACGGCTGCATGGCGTCGGCGAACTTGTCCTCAGTGATCTTCGAGGCCATGATCACCACCGCCGAGCTGCCGGGCTTCAGCAACTCCTGCACCTGGGCGCGGAACTGCTCGTCGATCCCGGACTTGCCGAGCTTGCCGAGCAGGCCGCCCATGGCGGCGCCGGCCAGCAGCCCGAGGCCGGGGACCAGGAAGAGCAGGCCGAAGACGGTGCCCCACAGCGCCCCGGAGGCCGCCGAGACGCCCACGAGCTTGCTCGGGGTGTCCACATGGGTCTTGCCGTCCGCGTCCACCGAGACGATGGCGAGCCCGTTCAGGTTCACCACGTAGTCCTGCTGGAGGTTCTGCACCGCGTTGTACGCGGTGTCGGCTACCTGCGGGTCGTCGTATCCGATCACGATCAGCTCGGACATCGTGGGTGCCTCCTCAGCACGGGTGCGCCCGCTGCCGGGAGCACTGCACTATGCACCTTATGCCCGAAATGTCGACTCGGCACCCGCCTCCGTCCCGGCTCGGCGCGCGCCGCCCCGCCGCCCGGTCAGGCGTCACCCGTGGCCGGCGGCGGCTCCGCGGCGATCCGCTCCATCTCCTCGTCGGTCAGCAGCCGTGACCGCAGCAGGAACCGCACCCCCTCCGGGGCCTCCAGCGAGAAGCCGCTGCCCCGGCCCCGCACCACGTCCACGGTGAGATGGGTGTGCCGCCAGTACGTGTACTGGCTGGCGCTCATCCAGAAGGGGGTGTCCCCGGCGACCCGGCCGAGCAGCACGTCCGCGCCGCCGACCCGGAACTCGCCACGTGGGAAGCACATCGGCGAACTGCCGTCGCAGCAGCCGCCCGACTGATGGAACATCAGCGGGCCGTGCCGCTCGGCGAGCTGCTCCAGCAGGGTCTCCGCGGCCGCGGAGAGCTCGACGCGGCGCACCGGCCCCGCCGGCCCGCCCGGGGCGCTCACCGGAAGACCCCCGGCCGCCCCGGGGAGCGGGCGGGCCTCGCCGGCGCACCGGCGACCCGTCGTGGCACACGCGCGAACCGCGGCTTCACATCCGTCTGCCTCATGCCTCCAACATGGCCCTCACCGCGCCCGACCGGAAGACCCGCGGAAGCACTCCGTACCGCGTCCCACGGGCCGCCCTGCCGACGCGGGCGGCGGACCGCCAGGCGCGGGAGCACCAGGCGCGGAACCACGTGGCGCAGGGCTACCAGGCCAGCTCCGCGTGGACGGTCTTGCCGTCGCCGCGGAGCACGACGCGCACCCGGGTGGCGAGGCTCTGGACGATGGGCCAGCCGCGCCCGCCGGTCCTGTCGGGGGGCCGGGAGCGCGGGGCGCTGGCATTGGTGTCCCGGACGGTGACCACGATCCCGCCGGGCAGCAGGCCGAGTTCCAGGCTGAGGGGCCCGGGAGCGTGGCGTACGGCATTGGTCACCAGCTCGGAGACGACCAGCAGCACGTCGTCGTGGAAGGTGTGGCGGGCGTGCGGCGCGCGCGGGGCGTGGTGGCCGAGGAAGGTGACGGCGGTCTCGCGTGCCTCGGCGATGCAGCCGGGCGCGCCCTCGAAGTCCACGGACACCTGGGGAGGGCGGGCGTCGTGCGGTGTGGCCGGCGGGAGTTCCATGCCTGCTCCCCTTCCAGCGAGTGCCTCACCGCTTGCCCGCGACCCGTGACCCGTGGCGCTCCGCGGAGGCGCCAGTTCCGCGGGACGCCCCCACACAGTAAGGTACCCAGCCGCCGTGCACCGGTCGGAGTGCCGCGCCGCTGTGCGCTTTCCCGGCCATTCTCACGGGAGTTGGAGCGATCCGGGCGGGAGCGGTTCTCTTCTGGTGCAGATTCACTAGTCTTGACTGGTGCTCATTACCCGGCCGGGGGTCGCCACATGACAGTAGCCACGGCGTGACCGGCCCGTTGTTCCAGGTCGGGACCGTACTCGACGCCGACGTACCGGTCCTGCGGCTCGTCGGCGAACTGGACCTGAACGGCGCCGCGCAGCTGCGGGCGGCCCTCGCCGACTGCTTCGCGCGGCGGTCCGATCACGTCCTGCTCGACCTCCGGGAGCTGCGCTTCTGCGACTGCTCGGGGCTGAACGTGCTGCTGGAGGCCAAGGCCACGGCGGAGGGGAAGGGCGCCCGGCTGTGCGTGGAGGGCGTCCGCGCGCAGGTGGCCCGGCTGTTCGCCCTCTCGGGCGCCGACGCGTTCTTCGCCGACAGCGTCCCACGGGTACCCCCGAGGACCGTGTGATGCCCCCGACACCGCAGAGCGCGCCGCAGGCCGCGCCGGGTACCGCGGCGGAGCCCGCACCACCGCGGGGCGCGCCGCGCGCCACCGGCGGGCGTATCACCATCCTGCTCGTCGAGGACCACGACATGGTCGCCGAGGCGATCCGCCTCGCCCTGGACCGCACCGAGGATTTGCGGGTGGTCGGCCGCAGCCTGTCGGTGGCGGAGGCGCTGGCCGAAGCCGCCCGGCTGCGCCCGGCCGTGGTGGTGCTGGACCGGCGGCTGCCCGACGGTGACGGCATCGCCGCCATCGCCCCCCTCAGAGCCGCCGCGCCCGGCGCCCGGATCCTGGTGCTGACCGGCGAGGCGACCCCCGCGGTGGCCGCCCGCGTCGCCGAGGCCGGCGGCTCGGGACTCATCCTGAAGGCCGGCAACCTGACCGAACTCCAGGACGGCGTACGCCTGGTGGCGGCAGGAGAGGTGGCCTTCAGCAAGGGCCTGCTCGGCGGGGCGCTGGACCGGCTGACCGGCCGCACCGCCGGCCTGGGCGCGACCCTCACGCCCCGCGAGCGCGAGACCCTCGGCCTGCTCGGCGACGGCCTGGGCACGGCGGAGATCAGCCGGCGGCTCGGCGTCGCCCTCAACACCGCGAGGAACCACGTGCAGCGGGTGCTGGAGAAGCTCGGGGCCCGCTCCCAGCTGGAGGCGGTGGCGGTGGCCCGCCGCGAGGGCCTGCTGCGATGACCGGCGAGAGCCGTACGCGACCCGCCGGCGCCCTCGCCCCGTCCGAGACCGCCTTCACCCTGCTCGTCGGCAGCGTCCTCGACTACGGCATCTTCATGCTCGACCCCGGCGGCCACGTGTCCAGCTGGAACGCCGGCGCCGAGCGGATCAAGGGATACCGCGCCGAGGACATCATCGGCAAGCACTTCTCGATCTTCTATCCGCCCGAGGACATCGCCGCCCGCAAGCCCCACCTGGAGCTGGAGGCGGCCGTCGCCGACGGCCGGCTGGAGGACGAGGGCTGGCGCATCCGCAAGGACGGCTCCCGCTTCTGGGCCAACGTCGTGATCACCGCGCTGTTCGACGCGACCGGCGAACTGCGCGGCTTCGGCAAGGTCACCCGGGACATGACCGAGCGCCGCGCCGCCGAGCAGGCGCTCACCGAGCGCCGCCGCCTGTTCACCCACCTGGTGCAGGCGCAGGAGCTGGAGCGCCGCCGCATCGCCTGGGACGTGCACGACGACTCCATCCAGGCCATGGTCGCCGTCGGCATGCGGCTGCAACTCCTGGCCGACCGCGTCGGCGAGCCCTTCGCCCATGAACTCTCCCGACTGGACACGTCGGTGCGCGAGGCGGTGGGCCGGCTGCGCACCCTCAGCTTCCGGCTGCAGCCGCCCGGCATCGACCGGCACGGACTGGTCGAGGCGCTCTCCCAGCACCTCAACGAGGTGGTCGGCGGCTGGGGTCTGGAGACGTCCCTGAAGCACTCCCTGGCGAGGGAACCCGCGCCCGAGACGGCGATCACCATCTTCCGCGTCGTCCAGGAGGCGCTGCTGAACGTGCGCAAGCACGCCAGGGCGCGCGCCGTACGGGTCAGCGTGGCGAGCGAGAGCCGGGGCCTGCTGGTCCGGGTGGCCGACGACGGCACCGGGCAGCCGGCGGTCACCCACAAGCTGCACGAGCACTTCGGGCTGATGGAGATGCGCGAGCGGGCGGAGACCGCGGGCGGCTGGTGGACGCTGCACAGTGCGCCCGGCGTCGGCAGCACGGTGGAGTTCTGGGTGCCCGACCTGCCGACCGCCCTGCTGGACGAACCGCTGCCCGGTGCCGCCGACATGGTCGCCGGCCGGCTCACCGTCCCCGACCACCCCGCCGTCGTCCGCCACCCCGCCGTGCCCGAACCGCCGATCGCGCACGACTCCCCGACCGCCCCCGAGGGGCCGCCGTGACCCGCCCCGCCACTCCCGGGACACCCGTGCGGGTGCTGATCTGCGACGACAACGACATGCTCCGCGCGGCGCTGGCGGAGGTCGTCCAGGCCCAGCCCGACCTCGTCCTGGCCGGCAGCGCGGCCGACGCCGACCAGGCGGTCCGGCTCGCCGCCGCCGTGCGGCCGCATGTGGTGGTGCTCGACGTCCGCTTTCCCGGCGGCGGCCCCCACACCGCCGAGCACGTCATCCGCACCGTCCCCGGCGTGCGCATCCTGGTGTTCTCCGCCTACGGCGACCACGGCGCGCGCAGCGAGATGGCCGCGGCAGGCGTCGCCGGCTACCTCGTCAAGGGGATCACCAACGCCCACCTGCTGGCCGAGATCCGGGCGCTGGGGGCGCAGGCCCTGGCCGCGCTCTCACGATCCGACTGATCCGCCGTCCCCGCCGTTCCCGGGAGCCACGGAACGGCCCAGGCTCCGCAAGGTGACCTCGAACCCGGCACGCGTCTCCAGCGTGTGCGGATGGTCCTCTCCCAGCACCCGCCGCCGGAGTTCGAGCACCGCCCGGAACTCGGTCTCGGCCTGGCCGAACTCGCCGCGGTCGTGCAGCGCCACGGCGAACCCGTGACTGGTGGCCAGGGTGTGCGGATGGTCCTCGCCCAGCACCTCCCGGCGCAGTTCGAGCACCGCCCGGAACTCGGTCTCGGCCTGCTGGAACTCGCCGCGGTCGTGCAGCACCACGGCGATGTGGTGCCGGGTGGCGAGTGTGTCGGGATGGCTGCCGCCGACCACCTCCTGCTGGATCTTCAGCACCTGCCGGTACTCCGCCTCGGCTTCCTCGTGCTGCCCGCGGCGGTGCAGCACGACGGCGAGGCTGTGCCGGGTCGCCAGCGTGTGCGGGTGCCGTTCGCCGAGGACGTCGCCGCGGAAGTGCAGCACCGCCCGCCACTCCGCCTCGGCCTCCGGCAGCAGCCCCTGGTCGTGCAGCACCAGGGCCAGGCCGTGCCGGGTGAACAGCGTGTCGGCATGGCTCTCGCCCAGCACCCGCTGCCGCGACTCCAGCACCGCCCGCCAGACGGCCTCCGACTCCGCGAGCAGGCCACGGTCGTGCAGCACCCCGCCGATGCTGTGGTGGGTGGCCAGGGTCAGCGGATGGTCGTCGCCGAGCACCCGCCCCTGCACCTCCAGCAGGAACCGGTACTCCGCCTCCGCGGTGACGAACTGGCCGCGCGAGCGCAGGTTCCTGGCCACCAGATGGGCCGCGTCCGTGATCAGCCCGATCGTGTCCGCGGGCAGTGCCGGCATGGCCGCCACGGTGCGGGCGACATGCAGCGTGTGCGGTGCGATCGCCTGCCACAGCGGCCAGGCGGGCGGCCATTCCGGGGTGCCGGTCATATCGGCCGCGACCGCCCGGTGCACCAGCGCGACGGCGGTACGGACGTGGTCGGCGTTCCGGCCGGCCTCCTTGCGCAGGTGATGCCGGCTGGCCTCGCGGACCAGCGGATGGACCCGCAGCAGTCGCTGGTCGCCGGCCCGCACCGGTTCCGTCAGGTCGATCAGGCGGAGGTTCGCCAGCGACTTGAGCAGCCGCCACAGCGCGCTCCCGTCCAGCCCTTCGAACAGCGCGGCCAGCGGGGAGCCCGTGAGCGTCCGCGGATGGAGGACGCTCGCGTACGCGATCGGGGCGTCGGCCAGGCACGACAGCAGCCGCAGCAGCGGCCGGGCCTGCGGGATGCCCTGCTGGGCCAGCAGGTCGAGGGACAGCTCCCAGGAGCGGCCGATCGCCGAACCGTCGCCGTCGTAGATGTCCAGGCGCCCGTCGTCCAGGGCGGCCAGGTAGCCGGCGAAGCTGGTGATGGCGTCCTCGCCGGGCCAGGGCGAGAGCGTGGTCTCGGCGAGATACGCGCCGGCCAGCCGCAGCACGATGGGCAGCCCGTTCAGCCGGTGCGCGAGGGCGGCGGCCTCCGCGGGGGAGCCCGCCCGGTCGGCGGTGTGGTCGAGCAGCACCCGGGTGGCGTCGGCGTTCTCCAGCATGCCGACCGAGCGCAGCGCGCACCAGGTCCCCCAGGTGTCGGGATTGCCGTCCCGGCTGGTCACCACCACCAGTCCGGTCCGGTGGCCGTGCGGCCGCACCCAGCCCTGGCCGTTGTGCAGCGGGCCGGCGCCGGAGGCCAGGATCTCCGGGTCGTCGGCGTTGTCCACCACGAGCAGCCAGTTCCTGGTGTACGCGTCCAGCCGCCGCCACAGCACGTCCGGGGCGTCCCCGTGCAGCAGTTCGTCCTCGCTCGCGCCCACCCGCCGGGCCACCGCGTGCATGCCGGCGGTCAGGGTGATCGCGTCCACCGCGGAGACCCACCACACGTCGATGCCCGACTCGGCCGCGTGGTGGCTGAGGTCGAGGGCGATCGAGGTCTTTCCGCAGCCGCCGAGCCCGTGCAGTATCCGGACCCGGGAGGCGGCCGGGTCGCACCGCTCGGGGTCGAGCAGCGCGGTCAGTTCGTCCAGCAGGGCGGTCCTGCCGCGCAGCGGCGTGGCCGGATCGCGGCGGCCGAGCGGCGGTGCGACGGAGACCGCCACCGCGCGCTCGGCCGGCCGGTGCGTGGTGATGAGGATGTTCCGCCCGGCCTGGAGAATGGTGGAGTCGGTATTCCCCGACGCCTTCTGCTCCGGCACGGCTACGGAAGCCGGTCCACCGAGATGTCCCGGCCGGCCTGCAGGATCGTGGAATGGTCATGCGCGTGGGCGGTCTGGACCACCGCGCCTTGCGGCGCTCCTGACAGCTTTCCGATCTCCGCGGCCAACTCGCGGATCGTACGGGCGAATTCGGCGTCCGCTTCCGCCGCTTCCTCCAGCGAGAGGAGCACCCGCTGCCGGGTGCGCGGATTCTCCACGCCCTCCGCCGCCTCCCGGTCCAGCTGGTGCAGCGCGGGGTCCTCGCCGAGTCTGCGGCTGACCGCGTCGTGCAGCCGGTCCAGGAGGCCGTCGGCCACCCGGTCGGCCTCGGCGTTCAGACGTCCGCCCGCCCGGCGCGCCTTCTGTACCGCCCGCGTCACCAGGTAGGTCACGACAACTTCCAGACCCGTCACGGCACTCCCCATCCGGTCACGTCGTCAGGCCGCGCCATCCGGTCGCCTCGCCCGGTGCGTGCGCGCCCTGCGGCCATGTCTACCACGACGATCCGACCCGGCGTCAGCGATCGGCGACAGCGGCCGATCCCGCTCTCGACCCCGCTCTCGACCCCGCTCGGGACGCGGCTCAGGACGCCGCTTCCGAAGCCCCGTCGACGGCTGCGCCGCGCTCCGCCAGCGTGTCCCGGAGCCGCTGGACGATCGGCACCTGACCCTTCACCAGCAGCACCCCCGCCCGGTCCGGCGTGACCCAGTCGGCCCGGTCCACTTCGGGGAACGCCTGTATGGTGCCGGAACCCTTGGGCCACTCCATCTCGAAGGTGTTGCTGTGGAAGCCCGACAGCTCGAACTCGCCCTCGACGGCGTAGGTGGTGATGACCTTTCCGCTGGGCTGCCGGAACTCGCCCATCTCCACGATCTCGCCGGCCGGCGGCTGCGAGCCCATCTCCTCGGCGAACTCACGGAAAGCCGCGTCCCTCGGCTCCTCACCGTCCTCGTACTCACCCTTGGGAATCGACCACGCCCGCTCGTTCTTCCGCGCCCAGAAAGGCCCGCCCATATGGGCGATCAGCACGAGCAACCCTCTTTCCGCATCGAGTCTGTAGACCAGCAGAGCCGCACTGCGCTTCGCCATCTGCACTGCCCCTCTCGTCAGCGTGCCCGGTCCCGGCACGGACCCCGGACCCCGGTGCTGGATACCACGTTAGGCCCAGCCACTGACACCCGGGCACGGTGGAACAGCCCCGCGGTGCGGCGCCGGCCCGTTCGTGGCGGGGGAGGGCTGCGCGTGCGCCGCGTGGAGAAAATCTATACTGGTGAGATTAGACATACGGATATACGCGGGATATGGTTTCTGCGTAGCCAAGAAGTCGAGCAGGGCCTGGCAGGAGGATCTGCCGCACGAGATTCGGGGGCCCGGGCGCCCGGACCGCCGCCCGGCCCCCCCGCCCCGGGGGCGCCACACAGGGG
>NZ_JAZEWV010000006.1:0-317959 GCF_036353415.1 Actinacidiphila polyblastidii | reverse complement strand
CCGGCGGGGGGGGCCGCCCCCCCCCCCGGGGGGCCCGCCACGGCCGACCGACGAACTAGACAACGTTGTCAGCTCTCAGGAGGCTCCCATGCACCTGCGCTCGGTACGCACGCTCCGCCACCGGCCCGGCCGGCGCCTCAGCCGGGACCCCGGACGGGACCCCGGCACGACCGCTCCAGCTCCCGCCCCTTCTGCCACCACCCCCCCGGCCACCGCCGCCGCTCCCGCCCCCGGCCGCTTCCGCGCCGCCCGCCGCCGCGCCTCGCGCACCGCGCTGGCCGCCGGCGGCTGCCTCGCCCTGCTTGCGGCGCTGGTGGTCTCCGGCGCGGCCGCCGCGCCGAAGGCGCACGCGGCGAGCGCCGTGGTCACCGACGGCAGCGCCCGCTTCGAGGTGCTCACCCCGACCCTGGTGCGCCTGGAGTACGCGGGCGACGGCGCGTTCCAGGACGGCGCCACCTTCAACGCGGTGAACCGGTCCTTCCCGGCCGCGGCGTACACCACCGACGTGTCCTCCGACGGCTACCGGGAGATCAGGACCAGCGCCCTCACGCTGCGGTGGAAGCAGGGCAGCGGCCCCTTCACCGCGGCCAACCTGACCGTCACGCTCACCGGCACCGGCGTGCAGGCGAAACCCGCGTTCCCCTCGTACTGCGCCGTCGGCTCCGCCTGCGAGGCGGAGGACGCGCTGTTCGCCGGTCGCGCGGCGGCCGCGTACGACCACACCGGACACACCGGGTCGGCCTTCGCCGCCGGGTTCGAGGCCACCGGCAGCGGCGTCACGCAGGACGTGTCACAGGTCCCCTCGACCGGCAGCTACCGGCTGTCGGTGCGCTACTCCAACGCGGCCGGCGGCACCGGCTCCCTCTCCACCCGGGTCAACGGGGCGGCCGGGCCCCGGCTCAGCTTCCCGGCCACGTCCTCATGGGAGACCTGGGCCACCACGTCCGCGACGGTCAACCTCACCGCGGGCACCGACACGCTCGACCTGGTGCAGAACGCCGGTGACACCGGACGGGTCAACCTCGACAGCATCGCGGTGACGCCAGTCGCCACCACCGCCTATCCCGTCGCCCAGAGCGCGCTGACCACCACCGGTTACGGCGCGGGCCCCACCGACACACTCGGCGGCTGGTCGCGCAGCCTGGACAACCCCAGGACGCTGCCGGTGCCCGAGCACCCCGGCATCCTGGACCGCGACGGCTGGTACCTGATGGACGACACCCGCAGCGCCCTGCTCAGCGCCTCGCACGCGGTCTCCGACCGGCCCGCGCACGGCGGACAGCCCTACCAGGACGGCTACTTCTTCGGCTACGGCCAGAACTACAAGCAGGGCCTGTCCGACCTCAACGCGCTGACCGGCGCGGCGGCGCTGCTCCCGCAGTCCGCCTACGGCGTCTGGTACTCCCGCTACTACGCGTACACCACGGCCGACTACGAGAACACGCTGCTGCCGGCCTTCCGCAGCACCGGCACGCCGGTGGACTGGCTGGTGGTGGACACCGACTGGAAGGCGCCCAGCCAGTGGAACGGCTGGAGTTGGAATTCCGCGCTCTTCCCGGACCCGCAGTCGTTCCTCAACTGGACCAAGCAGCAGAGCCTTTCGGTGGCCATGAACATCCACCCGAGCATCAACGGCGACGACCCCAGGTTCGCCGCCGCCAACAGCCAGGCCGGCGGCCTCACCGTGGACAGCGGGAACACCTACCGCTTCGACTGGTCCAAGCCGTCCCAACTCGCCGCCTACCTCGGCCTGCAGCAGTCCTTCGAGCAGCAGGGCGTGCGCGAGTGGTGGCTCGACTACTGCGGTGGCTGCGGCGGTTCGACCGCGAGCGACCCGCACGTCGCGCCCGACAACCTGATCAACCAGGCGTACGCGGACGACGCGGCCGCCAAGGGCCTGCGCGGCTTCTCCTTCGCGCGCCTCGGCGGCGCGGAGTACGCCGGCGACGACGGCAACTACGCGCTCGGCCCGTGGTCGGAGCGGCGCACCACGATGCAGTTCACCGGCGACACGCCCGCCACCTGGGACATGCTCGGCTACGAGGTGCGCTTCACCGCGGACGAGGCCGCGGCCGGGCTGACCAACGTCAGCCATGACATCGGCAGCTTCCACGGCGGCCACCTGCCGGACGACCTCTACGTGCGCTGGCTGCAGTTCGGCGCGTTCCAGCCGGTCGACCGGCTGCACTCCGACCACGGCGACCGGCTGCCGTGGAACTACACCGGAGCCGCCGCGACCGCCGCCGAGCAGGCGCTGCGGCTGCGCGAGGCCCTCGTCCCGTACACCTACACCCTCGCCCAGCAGGCGCACGCCACCGGCGTGCCGATCGTCCGCCCGATGTACCTGGACTACCCGGCGAGCGACGCCGCGTACAACGTGCCGGGGCAGTACCTGTACGGGGACGACGTGCTGGTCGCGCCGATCACCACGGCGAACGACTCCTCGGGCAACGGCTCCGCCTCGGTCTGGGTGCCGCCGGGCAGCTGGACCGACTACTTCACCGGCCGCACCTACACCGGCCCCGCGACGGTGACCGTCACCGACCCGCTCGCCCAGATGCCGGTGCTCATCAAGGCCGGCGGCATCATGCCGACCCGCACCGACCACACCGACAACGCGCAGCCCCCGCTCACCCAGGAGACCGTCAACGTCGCGACGGGCGCGGACGGTTCGTTCTCGCTGTACTCCGACGCGGGGGAGGGCGCCGGCTACACCTCGGGCCAGTCCACCGCCGCGCCGCTGTCCTGGGCCGATGCATCCCGTACCCTCACCATCGGCGCGCAGAGCGGCGGTTACCCCGGGGCGCCGACCTCCCGCGCCTACACCCTGCGGCTGTCGAACTCCTCGACGGCGCCGACCGCCGTGCGTGTCGACGGCGTGCAGGTGCCGGAGACCGACTGGTCGTGGAACGCCAACCGCCGCACCGTCACCGTCACCACCGCGGCGCTGCCGCTGAACTCCGCGCACACCGTGGCCCTGTCCGGCAGCGCCACCGCCAACCCGGCCACCGGAGAGGTGATCGGCGACGGCGGCGGGTGCCTGGACGTCCGCGGCGGCGCGAGCGCCGACGGCACCGCGCTGCAGCTGTTCGGCTGCAACCACGGCGCCGGGCAGAGTTACGCCCTTCAGGCCGACAACTCCCTGCGCACGCTGGGCAAGTGCGTGACCGCGACCGGCGGCACCGGCAACGGCGTCCCGGTCACCCTCGCGGCCTGCACCGGCGCGGCCGGCCAGACCTGGACCCACCGCACCGACGGCACCCTGCTCAACCCGGCCTCGGGCCGCTGCCTCGACCTGCCGGACGGCAACACCGCTCCGGGAGCAGTGCAGTTGCAGCTCTACGACTGCAACAGCAGCGCCGCGCAGGTGTGGAAGCTGCCGCCGGGACCGGTCAGCGGCCCCGGCGGGCTGTGCGCCGACGTCGTGAACGCCGACCCGGCGACGGCCACCCCGGTGCAGCTGTGGAGCTGCAACGGCTCGGACGCGCAGCGCTGGTCCGCCCCCGGCGACCACACGGTGCGCACCTTCGGGAAGTGCCTGGACGCCGCGGCCGGCGGCACCGCGAACGGGACCGCGGTCCAGCTGTGGGACTGCAACGGCACCGGCGCGCAGGTCTGGAACAGCCGCGCCGACGGCACCTTGTCCAACCCGCAGTCCGGGCGCTGCCTGGACGACAACGGCAACCACCAGCAGCCCGGCGACACCCTGCAGCTCTACGACTGCAACGGCACCACCGCCCAGACCTTCCGGCTGGGCTGACGCCCGCCCGCGACAGTGGAACAGGAGTCCTGACGTGAAAGCTCTGAGATCCCTCCTGGCGGTCCTGGCCGTGGTGGCCTCGATGACGGTGTCCGCGCAGATCGGCGCGGGCGCCCCGGCCGGGGCGGCGACCGCGATCTGCAACCGGTTCTGCGACGCGCGCGACCCCGGGCTGAGCACCGGCGACCGCAAGCCCGTCACCAGCACGCTGTTCGGCCGCACCTTCACGCTGCACTTCGACGACGCCGACGCCATGGGCTGGGCGTCGGTCGAGGGCGGCACCGGAGGCGACGAGGTGTGGCTCGACCGCTCCTTCGACGGCGGCCGCACCTGGACCGCCGGCAGCAGGCTCGGTGACACCTCCGTACCGGCGGGGTCCACCGGCTGGCGGACCCTGATGTACAACGTGGACGACTGGAACGGCCTCGGCGTCGGCGCGCTGCGCGCCTGCGGCAAGGCGGGCGACCGCGCCGACATCGCCTGCACCCAGTGGGCGCGGACCACCTGGAACGCCGCCGACCGGCGCAGGGCCGCCGCCACCGCCCTGATGATGTCCTACGACCGCGGCACCAAGCTCTTCGGCGGCAACGGCTGGTGGACCTCCGCCAACGCGCTGACCGCGATCATCGACGACATCCGCGACACCGGCATGTCCAGCTACAGCTACGCCGTCAGCCAGACCTACAACGCGCAACTCGGCGCTCAGGAGGGCAACTTCACCAACAACTACCTCGACGACACCGGCTGGTGGGGGCTGGCCTGGGTGGACGCCTACGACCTGACCGGCGACAGCCGCTACCTCAACACCGCCCGCGCGGACGCCGACCACATGCAGGCGTACTGGGACGGCACCTGCGGCGGCGGCGTCTGGTGGAGCGAGAGCCGCGGCTACAAGAACGCCATCACCAACGAGCTGTTCCTCCAGCTCAACGCCGCCCTGCACAACCGGATCGGCGGCGACTCGGTCTACCTGGGCCGGGCGCAGAGCGAGTGGAACTGGTTCAGGAACAGCGGCATGATCAACGGCAGCCACCTGGTCAACGACGGGCTGACCGGCTCCTGCGCCAACAACGGCCAGCAGACCTGGACGTACAACCAGGGCGTCGTGCTGGGCGGACTCACCGAGCTGAACCGGGCCACCGGCGACGCGAGCCTGCTCTCCACCGCGCGCACGCTCGCCGGCGCGTCCACCGTCGCCCTCTCCTCCGGCGGGGTGCTGCGCGAGCCCGGCGAGGGCGACAGCTGCACCGGCGACGGCCCGAGCTTCAAGGGCGCCTACGTGCGCGGCCTCGGCAGGCTCAACTCCCAGCTGTCCGACCACCCTTACGCCGGCGTCCTGACCACGTGGGCGAACTCCGCCTACGCGCACGACCGCAACGCCCTGGACCAGTACGGCCCGCACTGGGCGGGCGGCGCCGGGACGAGCGACTACGGATGCCAGCACAGCGCCCTCGACCTGCTCAACGCCGCCGACTGACCAGGCCGTCCGACAGGCCGTCCGACAAGGGAGAACACCCTGTGAGAACGCACCTCGCACGACTGCTCGCGGTCGCCGCGGCGACCGCGACCGCGGCCTTCGGCGCGCTCGCCGCCGGCGCCCCACCCGCCGCGGCCGCAGCGCCCAGCGCGGCCGCCGCGCCCGCGGCGCTGCGGCTGATGCCGCTCGGCGACTCCATCACCTGGGGGGTCGGCAGCAGCACGGGCAACAGCTACCGCGCTGCCCTGGGCAGCGAACTGACCTCCGCCGGCCACGCCCTGGACCTCGTCGGCAGCGGCCGCAACGGCACCATGGCCGACCCCGACAACGAGGGCCACTCCGGCTGGCGGATCGACCAGATCGCCGGCATCGCGGACGGCGTGCTGGCCAAGTACCGGCCCAACGTGGTGACCCTGGAGATCGGCACCAACGACCTCAACCAGAACTACCAGGTGCCGACCGCGGCCGACCGGCTGCACGCGCTGGTGGACCGGATCACCGCCGACGCGCCCGACGCCACCGTCCTCGTCGCCTCGCTCATCGTCTCCAAGAACACCGTCGAGGAGCCCAACAGACCCGCCTTCAACCAGCAGGTGCCGGCCATCGTGCAGGCCGAGCAGTCGGCCGGCAGACACGTCCGCTACGTCGACATGGGCGCGCTCACCACCGCCGACCTCTCCGACGACCTGCATCCGAACGACGGCGGCTACCAGAAGATGGCCGACGCCTTCGACGCCGGGGTCCAGGCCGCCGACGCCGCGGGCTGGATCAAGGCGCCGGTGCCCACCGGCGGCGTGGTCTACTCCGGGCTCGCCGGCAAGTGCCTCGACGACGACCCCAGCTCGACCACGAACGGCTCCCACGCCCAGCTGTGGAGCTGCAACGGCAGCGACGCCCAGTGGTGGACCGCGCACACCGACGGCACCGTGCGCGTCCTCGGCAAGTGCCTGGACGCCGCGAGCGGAGGCACCGGCAACGGCACGCCCGTGCAGGTGTGGGACTGCAACGGCACCGGGGCGCAGGTCTGGCAGCCGTACAACGGCGGCTACCGCAACCCGCAGTCCGGGCGCTGCCTGGACGACCCGGGGTCGTCGACCACCGACGGCACGCAGCTCCAGCTGTACGACTGCAACGGCACCAACGCGCAGCGCTGGACGGCGCTGCCGCAGATCTGACCCGCGGCGCCGGTCGTCCCGCCCGGCCGGCCGGCGCCGTGCCCGACCCTGACGCGCCTGCACGGACGCCCCTGCGCGCATGCCCCTGCCCGAACGCCCCCGCGGACGGTCACCTCTGCGGCGCGGCGTCCGCCAGGGCGTCCAGCACCGGGCGGATCAGCGGATGGTTCTCCGCGCCGCGGCGCACCGCGGCGAAGACCCGGCGGGTGGCGGCCGCGGGCCCGCCGACCGGGCGGACCACCGCCCCCGGCAGGTCCATGCCGGTGAGCGCCGAGCGGGGCACCAGCGCGACCCCCGCGCCCGCGCCGGCCAGCGCGACCACCGCGCGGAAGTCGTCCGAGGAGTGCACCAGCCGTGGTGCGAAGCCCGCCGCCTCACAGGCCAGCAGCACCACGTCGTGGCACGGGTTGCCCGGGTAGGGGCCGATCCAGTCGCGGTCGGCCAGCTGGCCGAGCGACAGGCCGGGGAGCGCGGCCAGCGGATCGGAGGCGGCCAGCACGGCGTCGAAGGGCTCCGCGTACAGCGGGACCCGGGTGAGCCTGCGGTCGTCCTCGCGCGGCGCGCCGCGGTAGGCGACCGCGACCGCCACGTCCGCGGCGCCGTCCAGCAGCATCGGCAGGCTCTCGTCGCCCTCCGCGTCCAGCACCCGGGCGCTGATCCGCGGATGCAGCACCGCAAGCCGGCTCATCGCCGGCGCGACCACCTCGGCGATGCCGGTGGCGAAGGCCGCGAGGGTCACCTCACCGGCCTGCCCGCCCGCGTACGCCGCGAGCGCCGCCTCGGCCTCCTCGAGCCGGGCCTCCACCGCGTGGGCGTGCTCCAGCAGGATCTGGCCGACCGGCGTCAGCTGGACGCCGCGGCTGCTGCGGGTCAGCAGGGTGTGTCCCGACTCGCTCTCCAGGGCCGCGAGCTGCTGCGACACCGCGGACGGCGACAGATACAGCGCGGCCGCCGCCGCGGTCACCGTGCGGTGCTGCGCCACGGCGCGCAGCACCCGCAGTCTCCTGGGGTCGATCATCGGTCGTCCTCACACCTGTCCAGCGGCTCCGGGGCGACCGCGCTGCGCGGCTGCCCCCTCTCAGCTTCGCAGGGCCGCGCGCGCATCGACGAAGGCGGCCACCGCGCGCTCCACGTCGGCGGCGCTGTGTGCGGCCGACAGCTGCACCCGGATCCTGGCCTGGCCGAGCGGCACCACGGGGTACGAGAAGCCGATCACGTACACCCCGCGCTCCAGCAGCAGCTCGGCCATCCGGCCCGCCTCGGCGGCGTCGCCGATCATCACCGGGGCGATCGGGTGGTCGCCCGGCAGCACGTCGAAGCCGGCCTCGCCCATCGCGGTGCGGAACCGCTCGGTGTTGGCGTACAGCCTCTCCCGCAGGTCGCCCGCGCCGTCCAGCAGGTCGAGCACGGTCAGCGAGGCGGCGGCGATCACCGGCGCCAGGGAGTTGGAGAACAGGTAAGGGCGCGAGCGCTGCCGCAGCAGGGCGGCGATCTCGGCGCGCGCCGCGACGTAGCCGCCGGAGGCGCCGCCCAGCGCCTTGCCGAGGGTGCCGGTGACGATGTCCACCCGGTCGGTGACGCCGTGCAGCTCGGGGGTGCCGCGGCCGGTGGGGCCGACGAAGCCGACCGCGTGCGAGTCGTCGACCATGACCATGGCGTCGTAGCGGTCGGCCAGGTCGCAGATCTCGTCCAGCGGGGCCACGTAGCCGTCCATCGAGAACACGCCGTCGGTCACGATCAGCCGGCGCCGTGCGTCGCGGGACTCCTTCAGGCGCTGCTCGAGCTCGGCCATGTCGCGGTTGGCGTAGCGCAGCCGGCGGGCCTTGGACAGCCGGATGCCGTCGATGATGCTGGCGTGGTTGAGGGCGTCGGAGATCACCGCGTCCTCGGCGCCGAGGAGCGTCTCGAAGACGCCGCCGTTGGCGTCGAAGCAGGAGGAGTACAAGACGGTGTCCTCCTGCCCGAGGAACGCCGACAGCCGCTGTTCCAGCTCCTTGTGGACCTCCTGGGTGCCGCAGATGAACCGCACGCTGGCCATGCCGTAGCCCCACCGGTCCAGCGCGTCGCGGGCCGCCGAGACCACCGCGGGGTGGTCGGCGAGGCCGAGGTAGTTGTTGGCGCAGAAGTTCAGCACCTCGGCGGTCTCCCCGCCGCCCGCGGTCACCGCGACGGTGGCGCGCTGCGCGCCGGCCATCACCCGCTCCGGCTTGAACAGGCCGTTCTCGCGGATCTCGTCCAGGGTGGCGCGCAGGTCGTCGCGGACGGACTCGTACACGGGAGGGCTCCTTGCGGGGGCTGGGGCGGGGGCGGAATCGGGGGCCGAGGCCGGCGGCCAGGGCGGGGAGGGAACGGCGCGGGGCAGGGGGCGACGGGGCGGGTCAGACCGTCCAGTCGAGGATGATCTTGCCGCCGGTGGCGGTGGACGCCTCGTCGAAGGCGCGGTCGAAGTCGCGGTAACCGTAGCGGCCGGTGATCACCGGGCTGAGGTCGAGGCCGCGCTCGAGCAGCACGCTCATCGCGTACCAGGTCTCGTACATCTCGCGGCCGTAGATGCCCTTGATCGTCAGCATCGAGGTGACGATCTTCGCCCAGTCGACCGGGAACTCGCGGTCGGGCAGGCCGAGCATCGCGATCCGGCCGCCGTGCGTCATGTTGCCGATCATGTCGCGCAGCGCCTCGGGGCGGCCGGACATCTCCAGGCCGACGTCGAAGCCCTCCTTCAGGCCGAGGCCGGCCTGCGCGTCCGCGACGGTCTGCCGCGAGACGTCGACGGCGAGGTCGGCGCCGGCCTTGCGGGCCAGCTCCAGACGCGGCGCGCTGACGTCGGTGACGACCACGTTGCGCGCGCCGGCGTGCCGGGCCACCGCGCAGGCCATGATGCCGATCGGGCCCGCGCCGGTGATCAGCACGTCCTCGCCGACCAGCGGGAAGGACAGCGCGGTGTGCACGGCGTTGCCGAACGGGTCGAAGATCGCCGCGACGTCCAGGTCGACCTGGGTGCGGTGCACCCACACGTTGGAGGCGGGCAGCGCCACGAACTCGGCGAACGCGCCGTCCCGGCCCACGCCGAGCCCCACCGTGCTGCGGCACAGGTGGCGGCGGCCGGCCAGGCAGTTGCGGCAGCTCCCGCAGACCAGGTGGCCCTCGCCGCTGACCAGGTCGCCGACCGCCACGCCGGTCACGTCGCGGCCGGTGCCGACGACCTCGCCGACGAACTCGTGGCCCAGCACCAGCGGCGCCGACACGGCCTGCCGCGCCCAGCCGTCCCAGTCCCGGATGTGCAGGTCGGTGCCGCAGATGCCGGTGCGCAGCACCTTGATCAGCACGTCGCCCGGACCGGTCCGCGGCTCCGGCACGTCGGTCAGCCACAGGCCGGCCGCGGCCTCCTTCTTCACGAGCGCCTTCATGGTTCTCCCCTGCAGAGACGGGGCGTCGCACCTGGCTGCGCCGCACTCCCATCTCACCGGCGCGGGGCGCCGCCGTCCATCGCGGATTTCTTAACCCGGCCGACAGACCTGCTGCACGCCGGACGCCTCGGCCGTTCGGCAATCTGGAAGTAGCGGGGCTGCGGTCCCCGGCGGGATGCTGCTGCGGACGCTGCCGTTGTGCGGCGTCCACCGACTGGCGCCCGCCGACCGGCGTCCGTCCTTCGTGAACGCGACGACCCGTTCCGGGAAGGGAAATCTCCGTGGCCCACATCGAGATCACGAACGGTCAGCCCGGCATCACCGGCCTGATGATCCAGCGCCCCGACACCGCCGCTCCGCTCAACCTGCTCGCGGAGACCCTGCTGCGCGGCCCGCTGACGCTGTCCCGGGGTGAGCGTGAGCTGATCGCGGCCTACACCTCCGAGCTGAACACCACGCCCTTCTGCTCCGGCTCGCACAGCGCCTTCGCGGCGGCGCAGCTGGAAGGCGGCCACGACCTGGTCAAGTCGGTGCTGCACGACCCGGACGCGGCGCCGATCTCGCCCAAGCTGCGGGCGCTGCTGGCGATCGCCGCCGAGGTCCGCGGCGAGGTCCGCGCGGTCTCCCAGGAGGCCGTGGCCGCCGCCCGCGAGGCGGGCGCCGACGACGCCGAGATCCACGACACGGTGCTGATCGCCGCGTCCTTCTGCCTGTTCAACCGCTACGTGACCTGCCTGGACACCGAGGAGCCCGCCGACGCCGGCTACTACGACGTGTCCGCGCAGCGCATCGTCGAGCACGGATACGGGGCGGCGGTCGCCTCCGCGCGCTGAGCGGGCGCGGGGTCACAGCGTCTCCGGGAGCCGGGCCGGGGCGACGCCGTGGTGGACCTGCTCGATCAGGCTGCCGTACGCGGCGATCATCCGGGTCCGGCTGAACCGTTCGCGGCTCAGCTCCAGGGCCGGCCGGAACCGGTCCGCTCCCGCCGCCGCCTCGGCCCAGGCCGCGGCGATCTCCTCGGCGTCGGGCGCGGTGACGAAGCCGTGCCCGGCGACCAGCGACGCGCTGTCGCCCACGTCGGTGGTGACCGGCACCGCGCCGCACATCATGCCCTCGATCAGGCACAGCGGGGCGGCCTCGCCCGACGACGAGGTGAGCGAGACGACGTCGGCGGCCGCGTACACCGCCTCCATGTCCGGCCGCACGCCGAGCAGCGTCAGCCGGTCGGCGAGCCACGGCTCGCCGCCGAAGGCCGCGGCGACGTCCGCGGCCAGCTCCCGGTTCTCCGGTGTCATGCCGGCGCCGCACAGCAGCACGTGCGCGCCCGGGTCGCGGCGCAGGTACTGCCGGGCCGAGCGCAGGAACAGCGGCACGTCCTTCATCGCCGCGTAGCGGGCCGCGAAGACCACCGCGGGGGCGCCGGGCGCGATGCCCAGCGCCGCCCTGAGCCGTACCCGCACCGCGGGGTCGGGCCGGAACCTCAGCAGGTCCACCCCGTTGGGGACGACGTGCAGCAGTTCGGCCGGGACGCCTGCGGCCGCGTAGGCGTCGCGGGTGGACTCCGCGCAGCACACGCACGCCCGCACCCGCCCCGCGGCGATCCCGTCGAGCAGCGCGTCCAGCGCCGGCCCCTGGTTGTGCGGATCGGAGCGGTGCAGGCAGACCACCACCGGGCGGTACGGCAGCCCGGCGTGGTTGAGCAGCGCCAGCGGCTGCTCCTTGAGCGACAGGACGACGTCGGCGGCGGCCGTCGCCCGCGCGGTGGCGGCGAGTTCGGAGGCGCTGAAGGCGTCGTGCGACCCGGACGCGGACCGGCGCAGCGCGCTGACCTCGATCCCGGCCCCGGTCAGGGAGCGGTAGCAGGCGTCGTCCTCCATCCGCTGCCGCGTCGCCTCGCGGTGCACCTCGCCCTGCACGCTCAGCACCGCGTGCCGCTGCGCGCTTCCGTGCAGCCCTCGCACCACGTCTGAGTGCAGGATGCGGGCCCCTCCGGAGAAGAAGCCCTCGTAGACCGACAGCACACGCACTTCACCCATCACGCGCACCTCTCGCATGGTTCCTTGCACGGATTCCGGAGACGGAAGGGGCTTGAAGGGCCCCGTGATCTGCGGGTTAGCCGCGATCACAGCCACCGAAACCCATTTCCGGGTGAACTCGACATTTCCAAACGATGTCCATCTCCTTCCGTTGCAGGTGGCCGCGGGGAAGGGGCGAGGGTTGCCATGCGGTTACCGATGGGTAAGGATGCGCTGTGCGGCGGGACCCGCCCGCCCTGACCAGGAGGTCGCGGTGTCCGCACGTTCTGCCTTCCTGCTCGCCGGGCTCCTCGCCTCGGCCGGCGTGACGCACTTCCTGCGCCCGGAGCCGTACGACGAGATCGTGCCGGCCTCCCTCCCCGGCGACCCGCGCACCTGGACCCGGGCCAGCGGGGTCGCGGAGCTGGCCCTGGCGGCCGCGGTGGCGCTCCCCGCGACGCGCCGCGCGGGCGGCCTGCTGACCGCCGGGTTCTTCGCGGCGGTCTTCCCGGCCAACGTCAAGATGGCCTACGACTGGCGGCACCGCCGCACCCCGCTGAAGGCCGCCGCCTACGCGCGGCTCCCGGTGCAGGTGCCGCTCGTGGTCTGGGCGATCAAGGTCGGCCGCTCGGCGCCGTCCCGCTGACCCGCCGCCCCGCGAAGGCGGGGGCGCCCGGTCGGGCGCACTGCGGAATGCCGAGTCGGCGCTCTTATCATAGATTTATGTCCCTTGGCAGGACATGACGGACTATGCGCTGAACGGGAGGTTCGTCCGCCTTCTCGGCATCCCCGACCCGCTGAACGGTTGAGCACCGCATGGAACCCAGCACCTCGCACGGCAGCCCGCCCGACGCCGACATAGCGGTGGTCAGCCAGGCGCTCGCGGGCCTGATCCTCGGACCGGGCTCGGAGGACGCCGACCGCTCGGACGCCGACGGGGACCTCGACGGCTCCGGCGCCGGCGGGCGGGACGGCCGGGACGGCGGCGGCCGGGGAGCGGACGGCGGGCGCGGCGGCGAGCGGCCGGGGGAGCCGGAGGACAAGGAGCAGATCCTCGGCGCGGTCGTGGTCGACCGCGACCTGCGGATCGTCAGCGCCAACCTGGGCCCGCGCTGCTTCGACGGGCTGACGGCGGTGCCGGGCGAGCCGTTCGTGAACCTGCTGCCGTCCGCCGACGTCCCCGCCGTCACCCAGCGGCTGCGACGCGCCGTGGAGACCCGTGAGCCGCATGTGGCCCGCGTCCAGCGCCTCCCCAAGCCGGACGGCTCGGAGCTGGTGGTGTCGCTGAGCATCCTGCCGTCCCCGCAGCCCGACGACGGCCTGACCATCTCCTTCATCGACATGGCCCGCCGCTTCCACCTCTACGCCGCCGCGACCTCGATCGGGACCACGCTCGACGTCGGCGACACCGCCCGTGCGCTGGCCGGCTCCCTGCTGCCCTGGGGCGACGTCGTGGCGGTCTCGCTGGACGACAACGTCTGGACCGGCGAGCAGGTCGAGGGCCGCACCACGCTGCGCCGCGCCGCCCTGGCCCCCGACCACGACTGGCCGGCGGGGTTCCTCACCCCCGGCCAGGTCCTCCCGCGGGAGGCCGACGTCCTCCTCGGCCGGGCCGGGCACCGTGACGACGACGGCACCGTGGTGCTTCCCGACCGCGCCGCCGTCGAGCAGGCGCTCGGCGCGGACCCCGGGCTGCTGCGGGCGCTGGTGCCGGGCGACGGGCCGCTCTGCGTGGCCTGCGTGCCGCTGATCGTGGAGGACGTGGACGGGCCGCACGGGGACGCCCCGATGGTGCTGGGCGTGGCGGAGGTCTGGCGCCGGCCCGACGGCCCGCTCGGCCCCTTCGGCGCCGACCTGATCGACATGCGGGAGCTGGTCTCCAAGACCGCCAAGCACGTCGACAACGCCCGGCGCCACCAGCGCGAGCACGCCCAGGTGCTGGCCCTCCAGCGCCGGCTGCTGCCGCCGTCGCCGACCGACACCATCGAGATCGCCAAGGCGTACCGGCTGACCACCCCGGACAGCGCCGGCGTCGGCGGCGACTGGGTGTCGAGCTTCTCGCTGCCCGGCGGGCGCACCGCGCTGGTCGTCGGGGACGTGGTCGGGCACGGCCTCGGCGCCGCGGCCGCCATGGGCCGGCTGAGCATGGAGGCGCAGGCGCACCTGTCCGCGGGGATGGCGCCCGACGAGGTGCTCGCCCGGCTCGACGAGACGGTCGCACTGCTCGACGACACCGAAGCGGGCTTCGCAGCCGGGTACAGCGCGCTGAACAGCACCTGCTGCGTCGTGTCGTACGACCCGGTGGAGAACCGCTGCGTGATGTCCAGCGCCGGGCACCTGCCGCCGATCGTGGTGCACCCCGACGGCCGCGCCGAGGTGATCGCCGCGCGCACCCAGTCGGGCCTCGGCACGTCCTTCCTGACGCGGGAGCCCTTCGAGGTGCACGAGTTCGCGGCAGAGCCGGGCGCGCTGCTGGCGCTGTACACCGACGGGCTCATCGAGGACCCCTCGACGCCCATCGACCGGGGCATCGCGGAGCTGGGCCGCGAGCTGGCCAGGATCCGGCCGGGCGACGACCTGCAGGAAGCCGTCGACCGCACCATCCGCGGCCTGGCGCCGGCGCGGGGCAAGCAGCGCGACGACGTGACGCTGATGCTCGCGCGGATGGCCGGCCGGCCCGGCCGGGACGTCGCCACCTGGTCGCTCCCTGCGCGTGATCCGCGGGGCGCGGCCCGCGCCCGGCGGCTGGTGGCCCGGCAGCTGCACTCCTGGGGGCTGGAGGAGCGCGTGCACGACACGGTGCTCGTGGTCAGCGAGCTGGTCGCCAACGCGGTGCGGCACGGCGCGGGGGAGATCACCCTGCGGCTGATCAGGACCGGCGGCAGCCGGCTGGTGTGCGAGGTCGGCGACCGCAGCGACGCCCGGCCCCGGCGCCGCCGGGCGGGCAGCACGGACGAGAGCGGCCGCGGCCTGCTGGTGGTGCACAAGCTGACCGACCGCTGGGGCGTGCGCTGGTGCGACGGCGGCGGCAAGACCACCTGGGCCGAGGTGGCGGCCTGAGCCGCGACCCCGGGGCGTACGGCTGCGGCCGTACGGCTGGGAGGGTACGGCGGAAGGGGGCGCTACATCCACTCCGCCTCGACGGCGGTCGCCGTCAGGCCCGGCGCGGCCGCGTAGAGCACCGTGCGGGAGCCGGGCTTCGGGGCCGAGCGGTGGGCGCGGCTGATGATGTCGAAGACCGCCGCCCCGCCGCGGTTGCCGGTGGTGTAGCTGTCCCGGCTGTGCTCCAGCAGGTCGGCCGGCCAGCTCTCGGGCATCGTCTGCTGCATGTACTCCAGCACCCGGGTGCCGCCGGGGTGCGCGAGCAGCAGGTCGGGGTGCCAGTCGTCGTACGGGTGCCGCGCGCGCAGCCACTCCCACATCGCCAGCACGGTGCGCTGCACGGCGCGCGGACCGGAGCGGTCCATCAGGAAGTGCACGCCGTCGTGGCGGGTCTCCAGCCGGTGCAGGCCCATCGTGCCGGGCAGCGTGTGGTGCCACACCGCGTCCAGCCGCAGGCAGGTGCCGGGGCGCGGCCGGCCGGTGACCACCGCGGCGACCGCGGTGTCCGCGAACAGCAGCCGCGTGATCAGCGACTCCAGGGTGTCGTCGCCCGGCTGGTAGGTGGTGCTCAGCGCCTCCGATATGACCACCAGCACGGTGCGGTCCGGGTCCGCCGCGACCAGGTCGGCGGCGAGCGCCAGCGAGCGGGTGCCCGCGATGCACGCCCACTGGCTGGCCGGCAGCAGCAGCACGTCGTCCCGCAGCGGCAGCCGGTTGGCGAGCGCCACGTCGAGGCCGGGCAGCGCGGGGGTGGTGGAGTGGCTCGTGATCAGGCAGTCCACGTCGGCGGCCCGCAGGCCGGCCGCGTCCAGCGCCTGGCGGGCCGCGCGTTCGCCGTACGCCTGCACCGCCTGCCAGGCGGGCTCGTTGCGCTCCTGGACGGTACGGGGCGCGGGCGCGGCGCTGAGCGCGGCGACGATCCGGCCGGTGTCGCCGTCGCCGAAGCCGTCCGCGGCCAGTGCGGTGCGTGCGGCGGACTCGTGCGGCGTGAGCAGGCCGCCGGACGCACCGGCCGACACCTCGTCAAGCGGCAGCATCCAGCCGCGCGTTGCGATGCCGGTGCTGGCGGCGATGCCGTCGGCCCGTGACAGCCACGGCACGTGCGGCTGCCGGGCGCGCACCTCGGTGAGGATGTCCTCGGTGTCCACGGCGAACTCCCCCGCCACCACGGCGGGGGGAAAGACATAAGCGGGCACAGGCCCCTCCCAGAAGGCGCGGCCGCCGCGCGGCCGAAATGAGACAGCGGAAGGCTGTACGCGCCAATTCTGCCGTGTTGTCCGCACAAAATGGCCAAAAGTGATGGAAGCGACAGATCATCCTGACCCCTCAAGGAGGGGCGCGCGGCCCGGCCGCCCGGGGGCGCCGGGCTCACCCCGGCCCGGTGTGCCAGGCGTCACGCCGAGGCGGCCGGGGCCGCCGCCGACGCCGCCAGGTGCCGCGCGTGCGAGCGGGTGGCGTCGTCCGCCGGGAAGAAGCACTCGATGCGCAGCTCCTGGAGCGTCACGTCCTGCGGGGTGCCGAGCGTCGTGACGGTGGAGAAGTAGTCGAACTCCCGGCCCGCGCGGGCGTAGCGCACCGGGACGACCGGCAGCAGCGGCGCGCCGGCGTCCACGGACGCCAGCGACGCCGGGACGCCCGGATACGCCAGCACCTCGTCGAGGACGCGCCGCGCGCGCTCGTCGGTGACGCCGCCGATCGCCTCGCGGCGGGCTCGCCGCACCAGCGCCTCGGCGACCTCCTCCCAGTTCGTCACGTGGCGCCGCACGCCGTCGGGGTGGAACATCCGGCGCAGCACGTTCGGCGGCCCCGGCGGGGTGGCGGTCCTGCCGCCCTGCAGGAAGGCGAAGAAGCGCCGCGCCCCGGCGTTCGCGTACCTGATGTCCCAGTCGCGGTCCATCACCAGCGCGGGGAAGGGCTCCTGCTGCGCCAGGATGGCGTCCAACGCGCCCCGGACCGAGGCCAGTTCCGGCGCGTCGAGGTCGGACTCGCGGTACACCGGGGCGAAGCCGGCGGCCAGCAGCAGGGCGTTGCGCTCGCGCAGCGGCACGTCGAGCACCTCGGCGAGCCTGAGCACCATCGCCCGGCTGGGGCTGGACCGACCGGTCTCCAGGAAGCACAGGTGGCGGACCGACACGGCCGCCTCGGCGGCCAGCGCCAGCTGGCTCAGCCGCCGGGCGGTGCGCCAGTGCCTCAGCAGCGGGCCGACGTCGGACACGGCGTCAGTCTCCCGCAGTCCAGGCCTGCGAGCGGAACGCCTCCTCCAGCGGCGGCCGCGCGACATTGGCCGCGTGGTTGGACATCGTCGAGATCGCCAGGCAGGTGACCACCTCCAGCACCTGGGCGTCGCCGAATCCGGCCGCGGCGAAGGACCTCAGGTCGGCGTCGTCGAGATGGCCGCGCTTGTCGATGAGCGTGCGGGTGAGCGCCGACAGCGCGGCGAACCGCGGGTCGGCCGGGAGTTGGCGGCGGCGGATCGCGTCCACCTCGGCCGGGGCGACGCCGTCCTCGACCGCCTCGAAGGAGTGGAAGGCGACCGCCCACGCGCAGTCGTTCGCGACCGCGTTGGAGAGCAGCAGCACCTGCCGCTCTCCAGGGGTGAACGTGCCGGCGCCCCTGACCTGGCCGAAGGCCGCGAAGAAGGAGTTGAGCAGGGTGGGGGAGCCGGCCATCACCCCGGCCACGTTGGGGATCAGGCCGAACGCCGTGTGCAGGCCGGCGAGCGACGGCCGGGCGCTCTCGGGCGCCGTGTCGATGGTGTGGATCACGTAGTCGTTCATGGCGTCCACCCTGTCGCCACCGCGGCGGCGATCCAATTCCCTCGGAGGTAAACGCGGCGGCCCGGAAGCCGGCCGCGTGGAAGCGGGCGGGTCGGGCGCGCCGGACCCTAGTGGTCCACGCTCTCCTGCCGCGGCCGCTCGCGGCCCTGCGACGTGCGGGCGTCGTCCTCGTGCGCGGCGAGCAGGGAGAGCAGGTCGGCGACGGTCGGGCCGGTGTCGGCCGGGTGCCGCAGGAGCGTGCCCTGCGGGATCGTGTAGACGTTGGACCGGCCCTCGCGGCTGTGGGCGAGGTACCCGTCGGCCTCCAGGTCGGCGATGATCTTCTGCACCGCGCGCTCCGTCAGCAGGCACCCGGCCGCGATGTCGCGCACCCGGACGCCCGGGTCGCGTGCGATGGCGGCCAGCACGCGCGCATGGTTGGTGAGGAACGTCCATCCGGTGTGGGTCTGGGCAGCATCGTCCATGGAGGCCATCGTACGGCGACACGTTCACGAGAGGAAACACGTGAACTCTTTTTCACGTATTTCTTGACGTGCGCGGGTGGTGTGCTCATTCTGGAAGCGCACTGGCCGCCACTGAGGGGAATGGCGTGATGTCCCGCATGGACCTTGCCTCGCTCGCGGGCGGACCTCCCGAGCCCACCGCACCCGTGCCCTCCCCTCCGCGCGACCGCGTGGTGAGGGACCTGCACGGCGGCATCGCCGTCCGCCTCACCGAGTCCGCGGGACACACCCG
Source organism: Actinacidiphila polyblastidii (assembly GCF_036353415.1). Classification (NCBI taxonomy): domain Bacteria; kingdom Bacillati; phylum Actinomycetota; class Actinomycetes; order Kitasatosporales; family Streptomycetaceae; genus Actinacidiphila; species Actinacidiphila polyblastidii. The sequence goes on along the minus strand of NZ_JAZEWV010000006.1, from coordinate 299,511 downwards.
CGCGGTGGTCACCGGCGAGATCGATCTGGTCAGCGCCACCACGCTGCGCGACGTCCTCGGCGACATCCTGCACTGCGCCCCCGGCCGCCTCGAAGTGGATCTCGGCGGCGTCGGCTTCTTCGACTGCTCGGGGCTGAACGTCCTGCTGCGCCTGCGGGCCCGCGCCCGGGAGCACGGCGTCGAACTGGTGGTGACCGCGGCCTCGCCCGCCGTGGCGCGGCTGCTGGAGATCACCGGCACGAACGGGGCGGTGACCGCCGCCCCGTAGCGGTGGTCCGGCCGGGGCCGCCGGCCGCGCCGCCCCGGCCCCCACCGGCGCCGGGGCGGCGCGCGGCGGTCAGTCGTCGGCCGTCGGGCGGAAGGCCAGGCCGATCGCGCGGCTGCCCGCCACCTGGGGGCCGATCGCGTCCAGCGCGGCGAGGTCCGCGGCGGACAGGGACAGGGCGACGGCCGCGACGTTCTCGGTGAGACGCGCGCGGCTGCGGGTGCCGGGGATGGGCACCACGGGCAGGCCGTGCACCCGGTCCCTGTGGTGCACCCAGGCCAGGGCGACCTGCGCCGGGGTCGCGCCGCGCGCCGCGGCGATCGCGTGCAGCGGCGCGAGCAGCTCGGCGTTGCGCCGGGCGTTGGCCCCGGTGAAGCGCTCGGCGCGCCGCCGGAAGTCGTCCTCGCTGAGCGTCCGCGCGTCGCTGAACGCCCCCGCGAGGAACCCGCGGCCCAGTGGCGAGTACGGCATCAGCGCCACGCCCAGCTCCGCCGCGACCGGCACCACGTCGCCCTCCACCTCGCGGGAGAACAGCGACCACTCCGACTGCACGGCCGCGATCGGGTGCACCCGGTGCGCGGCCCGCAGCTGCGCACCGGTCACCTCCGACAGCCCGAGGTGGCCGACCTTGCCCTCGGCGACCAGCGCCGCCATCGCCCCCACCGTCTCCTCGACCGGCGTGCCGGGGTCCAGCCGGTGCGCGATGTACAGGTCGATCGCCGGCACGCCGAGCCGCCGCAGACTGGCCTCAACCGCCTGGCGCAGATACCGCGGCGAGTTGTCGATCCGCCGGTACGCCGGGTCGTCGGGCCGCCGCACCAGCCCGAACTTGGTGGAGACCAGGGCGCGTTCGCGGTTCGCCCGGAGGAAGGGGCCGAGCAGCTCCTCGTTGTGCCCGCTGCCGTAGGCGTCCGCGGTGTCGAAGAGCGTCACGCCGCGCTCCAACGCCAGGTCCAGCGTGCGCAGCGACTCGGCGGTGTCGCTCGGCCCGTAGAACTCGCTCATCCCCATGCAGCCGAGCCCCTGCGCCCCGACCCGCGGCCCCTTCGCGCCGAGCGCGAGCGCCGGGATCGGGGACGCGACGGGGGAGGGGACGGGGGACGGGGCTGCGGACGCGCCACCGGGCGCCGTACGGTCAGCGGGCGCGGTCACCGCTCGCCCCAGTGGGTGCCGGCCGCCAGCTCCTCGTCGATCCTGGCCAGCAGCTCGCCGTCGATCTTGCGGATGTCGTCGACCATGTGCCGTACGCCGGTGGCCTCCATCTCGGGCCGCTGGAAGTTGTGCGCCATGGCCGCGGGCACGCCGATGAACCCGGTGTCGAGCCGCTTGGCGACCTCGGCGACCCGGTTGATGTCGTCGACGAACACGCACTCGTCGAAGCGGTAGCCGAAGATCTCCCGGACGATCTCCTTGGTCCCCGGCCGGAAGCCGTTGACGTCGACGTACGGGATCTCCTCGTCGAAGTAGGCGGACAGGTGGCCGAGGTAGCGGTCGAAGGTGTACTCGCGGTTGCGGCCGCCGTAGCAGACCACCCGCACGCCCGCCTCGCGCAGCGTCTCCAGCAGCTCCTCGGCGCCGTCCAGCACCTCCACCGGGTGGTCCTGCAGGTAGACGTCCCGCTCCCGGAAGAAGGCGTCGATGGTCTCCTGCGCGGTCCACGGCAGCTTGCAGGCCAGCGCCATGTTCTGCCCGGCGGCGAGCTGCGGCGAGCCCCACACGGTCCGCTCGACCTCGGCGGTGTACGTGCCGCCGTGCATGGTGACGAAACGTTCGATGACGGGGCTGTACGTGTCGTTGATCAGAACGCCGTCGGTGTCCAGGGCGACGAGCCGGATCTGCTGCATCAAGGTTCTCCGTTGCGGTGAGTGTGGTGGGGCGTGGTCGTACGGGGTGGGTCGGGCGGTGGTCGGTCGGGCGGTTCAGCCGGCGGTCAGGACGAGCGCCGCGTTGTGCCCGCCGAAGCCGAGCGAGGTGCTGACGCCGACGTCCAGCGGTGCGGACCGCGGGGCGCCGGCCACCACGTCGAGTTCGACGCGCGGGTCGAGTTCGGTCAGGTTGGCGGTGGGCGGCACGCTGCGGTGGGCGAGGGCGAGCGCGGTGAACGCGGCCTCCATGGCGCCGGACGCCGCCAGCGCGTGCCCGGTGACGCCCTTGGTCGAGGTGACCGCGGGCCGCGCCCCGAGCACCCGGCGCAGCACCTGGGCCTCGATGACGTCACCCATCGGCGTCGAGGTGCCGTGCGCGTTGACGTGGTCCACCGCGGACGCCCCGAGGCCGGCGTCGGCCAGCGCGGTGCGCAGCGCCCGCTCGATGCCGCGGCCCTGCGGGTCGGGCGCGGTCGCGTGGTGCGCGTCGGTGGCCGCGCCGTAGCCGCGGATCACCGCGTGCACCCGGCCGCCGCGGGCCGCGGCGTCCTCGGCCCGCTCCAGCACCAGCACCGCGGCGCCCTCCGCGGCGACGAAACCGTCCCGTGCCGCGTCGAACGGGCGGGAGGCCGCGCCGGGTTCGCCGCCGCGGCCGGAGAGCGCGCCCATCCTGCCGAGCCCGGCCAGCGCGAGCGGCGTCAGCGCGGACTCGGTGCCGCCGGCCAGCACGACGTCGCAGGCGCCGGAGCGCAGCAGCTCCCGGCCCAGGCCGATCGCGGTCGCCCCCGAGGCGCACGCGGTCGCGGTGACCAGGCTGGGCCCGGTCGCGCCGACGTCGATCGCGACGTACCCGGCGGCCATGTTCACCATGGCCATCGGGATCGTCAGCGGGGACACCCGGCGGGCCCCCGAGGTGCGCAGCACCTCGGTCTGGGCCTCCACCGCGGACAGCCCGCCGAGCGAGTTGCCGAGCACGACGCCCGCCCGGCCGCCGTCCCAGCGCGCCGGATCGAGGCCCGCGTCGGCCAGCGCCTGCCGGGCGGCGACCACCGCGAGCTGGACGAACCGGGCGAGCTGGCGTGCCTCGAACCCGCCCAGCAGGCCGTCCGCGTCGAAGCCCGGCACCCGGCAGCTGAAGTCGACGGGCGCGCCCCGCAGGGCCTCGTCGGTGGCCGCGCACGTCACACCCGACGAGAGCTGCTTCCAGTTCGCGTCGAGACCGATGCCGGCCGGGGTCAGCAGCCCGATGCCGGTGATGGCGGCGCCGAACGCCGCCGGGCGGGTCGCCATCAGAGCGCGGCCCCGAGGTCCGTCAGGAACGCGGCGGCCTGACCGATGGTCATGTCGTCGGTCAGCCCGCCGTCCGGGATGGCGATCTCCAACTCCTTCTCCAGCACCAGCGTCAGCTCGATCAGGACCAGCGAGTCGAACTTCAGGGAGGAGAAGGTCGCGTCCGCGGTGACCGTGTCCGGATCGACCTTGAACTCCGTCACCAGGACGCCGCTGATGCAGCGTTCGACCGCGGTCTGCTGTGTTGTCGTCATCGTCGTGCTCCTCAGAGGGTTGGACTGTCGGATGGACCGGCCGCCGGGATCGGCCCGCCGCGCAGCCGCGGCCAGACCAGGCCCACCGATCCCCAGGTGAGACCGCCGCCGAAGCCGGCCAGCACCACCCGGTGCCCCGGCCGCAGGTCGCCCGCCGCGGCGGCGTCGGCGAGCACCAGCGGGATCGAGGCCGCGGCGGTGTTGCCGACCCGGTCGATGTTGGACACCAGCCGGTCCGCCGGGGTGCCGAGCCGCTGCCCGACGGCGGCGCTGATCCGGGCGTTGGCCTGGTGCAGCACCAGCCGGTCGATCGCCTCCAGCGGCCAGCGCAGCCGCTCGGCAGTGGCCCGCACGGTCTCCGCGGTGCGCTGCACGGCCTGCGCGAACACCGCGCGCCCCTGCATGGTGAGGTAGCCGTCGTGCGCGGCCGCGTGCCCGTCCGCGTCCCCGGCCGCGAGCAGCTGCCCGTTCAGCTGTCCGCCGGCGGCGGCCGCGAGCGCCGCGCCGGTGCGGGAGCCGCCGCCCGGCCGCTCGATCAGCCGGTGCTGCGAGCCGTCGCTGCCCAGGTGCACGCCGTCCAGGGCGCCCGGCTCGTCCGGCGAGCCGGCGCGCAGCAGGACCGCCCCCGCGCCGTCGCCGAACAGCACCCGGGTGGCGCGGTCGGCCGGGTCGAGGATGGTGGAGAACGCGTCGGCCCCGATGACCAGGGCGGTGTCCGCCACGCCGGTGGCGATCAGCCCCGCCGCGGTGGCCAGCGCGTAGACGAACCCCGTGCACACCGCGGAGACGTCGAAGGCCGGCACCGTGCCCAGCCCCAGCCGGTCGGCGACCTGCGGCGCGGTCGCGGGCAGCGGCTGGTCGGGGGTGCTGGTGGCGACCACCAGCAGCCCCGCCCGCTCGACCCCGGCGCTGGCCAGCGCCCGGCGCCCCGCCTCGACGGCGAGATCGCTCGTGGCCTGCCCCGGCCCGACCACATGGCGCTGCCTGATGCCGGTCCGGGTGCGGATCCACTCGTCGTCGGTGTCCAGACGCGCGGCGAGGTCGTCGTTGGTGACCAGCGTCGGCGGGGTCCACGCGCCGAGCCCCGCGACCACAGCGGCCCGGCTCACCGGGTCACCTCCGCGGCGCCGGACCGCGCGTCGGCCGCACGCGTCGTGACGCGCATCCGCGCGACCTCCGTGGCGTCCTGGCGCAGCACCACCTCGACGTGCCGCCCGCGCGGTCCCGCGCCCGGCCCGTCCAGCGCCGTCGCCGACAGGGCGGTGGGCCGGTCGAGCTCGGCGTACTGCGAGAACTCGGCCTCCACCGCGGTCATCGCGGCCGGGCCGCCCGGCGCGCCGTCCCAGTGGCCGGCCGCCGCGACGGCGAGCTGGCGGGCCGCCTCGACCAGCACCATGCCCGGCACATGGTCGTGCGGGTGGTCGAAGTAGCTCGGGTTCTCCACCGGGACCCGCAGGCCCGCGGTGACCTCCGCGGGCCCCGCGGCCAGGTCGAGCAGCAAGCAGTCGGTCGCCCGCAGGCGGCCCGCGCGGACCGGCTCGACCGGGACGCCGGCAGGCGCCGTCACCGGCGCGTCCGAGGTCGGCGGCGGGCCGCCGCGCCGCCGCGACCTGAGCGCGGCGTACGTGCGGGCCTCCGCGTACCCGACCCGCAGCACGATCCTGGCGGTCCGCCGCCGTCCGGTCCACAGGTCGAAGTCGTAGTCCAGGCTGCTGACCGCCCCGCGCCTGACCCCCGGCTCCCGGGTGCGGCACGCCATCACCAGCCGGTCCCGCGGCTCGGCGGCGCCGTCGCGCGTGGCGGCGTCCGGGGCGGCGTGCCCGGCGGCCCGCTCCGGATCGGGGAAGGTCTCCACGGACAGGCCGCGGAAGATGAAGCCCACTCCTTCCGCCACGCCGTGCAGCGCGTGCGCGGCGTACGTCTCCGCCTGGCGGCAGCACTCCAGCAGCAGCATCGGGTCCACCCGGTCGCCCGCCGGGCCGGCCAGGCTGCCGTAGTGCGGGTGTCCGGCCGGCAGCAGCGCCGCGGCGGCGAACCCGCCGCCGGCGTCGTCACCGTCCTCTGCGCCGTCCTCGCCTCCTTCGACCCCGCCGTCCTCCGCACGCCGGGGGCCGGCGGCGCTCAGGTCGGTGAGGAAGACCTCGGCGGGGTTGCGCCGGTGCAGCAGCGCGGGGTCGACGGTCGCCGCGAAGCTCAGCGTGTCCGCGGCCGGGACGTGGCCCGCGAGCGGCACGGCGGTCACCTGCCCACGCCGGCGGGGACCCCGGCCTCCTCGCGGTGCCCCATGACGACCTGCAGCAGCCCGCCCACCGGCACCGCCGGATCGCGGCTGACCAGCGCGCCGGTCACCTGGTACGGGTCGGCGTAGCGGCGGCGGCCCGCGCGGGCCGCCAGGTAGCCGCCCGCCGCGGTCAGCTCGGCCGCCGCGGGCACACCGCCGCCGTGCCGGTCCAGCAGTCGCCGCGCCCGGTGCATCCAGCGCCGCATGTGCTCGGCGGAGAACGACTGCGGGGCGGTGCGGCCGAGCCCGGCCACCAGGTACAGCCGCAGCCCGAGCCGGAAGACGTCCGCGCCGAACTCCTCGACCAGCGCGCCGGAGAAGGCGCCGAGGGTGTAGCCCTGCCAGCCGCCGTGGCGGGTGGAGCGGACGCTGCCCTCCAGCGGCACCCGCGGCACCTCGTAGCGCACCACCTCGGCGCCGAGCGCGGTCAGCACGTGCGCCACCGTGCGGTAGTCGGTGCGCAGTTCGACGTCGTGCGCGAGCACCACCACGTCGTAGCCGTCGAGCAGCGGCACCAGCTGGCGCAGCAGGTAGAGCAGGTAGTTGGGCTGCCCGTCCGGGTCGCTCACGGTGCGCAGCGGCAGTCCCGCGGTGGTGGCGTCCAGATAGACCGGGGCGCCCAGCTCCCGCGCGTCGATGCACAGGTCCCGCTCGGCCAGCAGGCCGAGCACCTCGTCCTCGGCGGCCGGCTCGGGTCCGCCGCGGCCGAGCCGCGGGTCGAACATGCCCAGCAGCCGGTAGTGCTCCTCCCACAGGTCGAGCAGCCGGGCGCTCACCGGGTGCATCTCCCCGGCGCGCCGGGCCTGCCGCGGCGCGGCGGCAGCGGCGGCGCTGGCAGCCGCGGTTCCGGCGGCGGTGACGGCGGAGGAGGCGGCGGCGTCCGGCGCGGGGGGCCCGGCACGGTGATATGCCGCGTACAGCTCGCCGATCTCCTCCTCGCTCATCCGCTCGTAGCCCGGCGCGGGGTCCTCGGCGAGAGCGTCGAGGTACGCCCAGAAGCCCGCCACCTGGTGGCTGCCCGCGTACGCGGTGTGGTCGTAGAGGAAGGTGACCTCCGCGAAGGTGCTGGTGGCCCGGTACAGCATGTCGAGCGAGACCAGGTACTTCAGATGGGTCGGCGTGAGCGGCTTGGTCGGGCTGACCGTGACCGGCGCGAGCAGGATGCGCGGCTCGGCCGCGGTCGGGGCGGCGGTGGCCGGGGCCGTTGCGGTGGCGGTCACGCGGCCTGCCCCGAGCCGGCCAGCGTCTTGCGCACCTGGTTCACCACGTGCTCGGCCTCCACCGGCGTGCAGTAGCCGGGGCTGCCGATGAAGGTGCGGCCGGCCGTGTGGCCCTCGGTCCGCGGGACCATCCACAGGTGGAAGTGCCCGGTGCCCTCCATGCAGGAGAAGATGTGGATACGGGACGCGCCGGTGGCCAGCTTCAGCGGGTTGGTGAAGCGCTGGATCAGCGGGCCGATCGCGGCCGCCTCGCCGGGCTCGAAGTCGGCGTAGTCCAGGAAGTGGCGGCGCGACTCGATCAGCAGGGTGCCCGCCGGCCAGTACGGGGTGGGGCCGTGCCCGACCCGCCACATGCCGTCGTCCACCAGGTGGCCGCCGGGCGGCACCGGGTAGCCGGCCCACGCCGGGACCGGCCGGCCCTCGTACTTGGCGCAGATCAGGCAGTCGGGCTCGTGGGCGGTGCGCCCGGCGAGCAGCCGGCTGAAGGGGTCCCGGACCCGCGCGAGCGGTTCGAGCTGGGCGTGCAGCACGTACCAGGCGTCGAGCGCGGCGGCCTGCGCGGCGGCGTCCGCGGGGTCGACGAGGGTCCGCGCGGCCGCCTCCGACCAGCGCTTCTCGGCCTGCTGCGGGTCCTGCTCGCCGGTGAGTTCGGCGATCTGCGGCCACGAGCTGCCGCGGCTGCGCGCGTAGCCGACCAGGGCCGCCCGCACCTCCTCGTACTCGCCGGACATCAGGTCCCACAGCCGCGCGGCCAGGTCCGCCTCGCCCGTCGCCGCGCCGCCGGCCGCGCCGTCCTGCGCGGCGACCGCGGTGCGCAGCGCCTCCGACAGGTCGCGCAGCCGTGTGGACAGGTGCAGCCGGGCCAGGTCGGGCTCGGTGAAGTGGGGGGCGCCGGCGCCGGGCTCGCCGGGGCCGAGATCGCCTCCTGTGGCGGGCACGGAGGACGCGGGGGCGTCGGACACGGGGGCGGCGGAGCCGCTCTCGGTGGGGTCGGGCGCGTTCACAGGTTCCCTTCCTTCGGGTCGAGCCAGGTGTAGAGGCGGAGCCGGTCCGGATCGCCGTCGCGGAAGTGCACCCGGGCGTACCCGGGTTCGCGGGACGCGGTGGTGCCGTCGATGTCCTGACAGTGCGTCAGCACAAGCGGCTCGTCGGGCCGCAGCAGGCCGAGGAGGACCGCCTCGGCGAGCGTGTGGTGCAGGTGGACCAGGTACTCCACGAGCCCGAGACCCCGTACGGCGACGTGCAGGCGGCGGCCGCGGGGGGTCGCGGCGGGCGGCGGGCCTGGCGCCGAAGACGCCCCCGGTGACGGGCCGTCGGCCGGGACGGCCGGGCAGGCGACGGTCGCGGGCAGCCGCGGCAGCCGGCCGTTGAGGGGCTTCAGCAGCCGGCACGGGCCCGGCAGCCTGCCCTCGGCGAAGGGACCGAGCCAGGCCGCGCTGCCGCCGGGGGCGACCGTGCGCACCGGTAATCGCGCGGCGAGATTGGCGGGGTTGCCGAAGAGGAAGCGGGTCAGCGTCCACGAACGCTCCCAGTCCGCGGCCTCCTCCTCGCCCAGTCCGGCGGCGAACTGCCGCACTCCACCGACCAGTTCCGCCAGGTCCAGGCTGCGCAGCAGCACCAGCACCGGGCTCTCCGACGCGCCGTCGGGCGCCGGTCCCGTGACCGGCTCGCGGCCCACCCGCCGGGCCCGCGCGGCGAACAGCTCGCGCAGCCGCGCCTGCCCCGGCTCGCTCCCGGCCGCAATGGCGGCGGAGGGGCTGCCGGCCGAGGGGAGCGCGCCCGTACGAGCCGAGCCCGTTCCGCCCGCGGCCGCGCGGTCCGCGGCCGTGCGGCCCGCCTCCGGCCGCGGCGGGGCGCTCACCGTGCCACCGCCATGCCGAGGCAGGCCAGCGCCTGCGCGAGCACGGACGCGGGGGAGGCGGTCGCGTCGACCACGGTCACCGGCAGGCCCTCGACCTCCGCGAGCACCGCGGTGCGCAGCTCCGACTGGAGCCGGACGAAGCCCGCGTGCTCGGCCAGCGCGCCGTGGTGCTCGAACGCGTTGAGCGCCGCGCCCCGCCGGCTGCGCAGCCAGCCCTCCTCCGGCGGCAGGTCCAGGTACAGCACACCGCGCGGCCGCGGGAAGGACCGCCAGTAGTCGAAGAGCGGCGGATGGTCCACGCCGAGCAGCCGGCACTTGGCGAGCAGCTTGTAGTAGTAGGAGTCGACGATCACCCGCTCCCGGCCGCCCGCCCGCGCCAGCTCGTCGCGCAGGTGCAGCACGATCGGGTGCAGCACCGAGAGCACCAGCTCCGCCGTGTAGCGCCGGCCGGTCCAGGCGAAGGCGTCGTCGACCCACTGCCTGCGCAGCTCCCTGATCAGCGGATGCCCGTCCAGATAGCGGTCGTCGTACGAGATCACGTGCCAGCCGTGGTCGTCGTGCAGCCGGCCGAGCAGCGTGGACTTGCCGGCGAAGTCCGGGCCCACCAGGGTCCAGAAGTCCGCCTCGGCCCGGCTGTCCCGGCTGTCCCGTTCGTCCCGGCCCTCCCGGCCGGTCTGCGCGGCGCGCCGCCCGTACCCGTTCATGCCGGCCCTCCCTTGCTGATCCAGCCGACCGCGAGAAAGCTCGCGTACATCACCGGCACGTACGAACGGGTGAGCGCTGCCGGCCAGGTCAGCGAGCCGCCCGCGAACCGGGCGGCGGCGAGCGCCGGCAGCGCGCAGGGGGCCAGCACCAGCCAGCCCGCGCCGTGACCCGGCGCGCCGGGGTCCCACGGCCGCAGGATCGCCAGCGCCAGGCCGGCCGCCGCCACCGCGCAACCGAGCGCGGTCAGCGAGGTGCCGGACGGGCCGAGCACGGTGACGTAGGTCCGCTCCCCGGGGCGCGGGTTGCGGGTCGCCTTGCGGCCCAGCTCCAGGCACAGCCCGCCGAGCGTCGCCGACACCACGGCGAGCAGTCCTGACACGGTCGGATGCCCGTGCTCCGCGCGCAGGAACCCGGTGTACACGTAGAGGCTGATCAGCGTCTGGATCGGCAGGTTGACCGCCAGGTGCAGCGCGAGCTGCTCGCCGTCCGGCCAGCCGGCCAGCCGGTCGGCCGCGATCACCGCCGCGGTGTACGCGAACTGCGCCAGCAGCGCCAGCGCCACCACCCCGCGGCCCGCGTTGAGCAGCAGCAGGAGCGCGCCGCCGACGACGGCGAGCGCCACCAGGTCGCGTTCCCGCACGACGCCGGCGGGCAGCGGCCGCTCGGGGTGGTGGGCGCGGTCGTAGTCCTGGTCGCGGATGTCGTCCAGGGCCCGCATCAGCAGCATGTCGACGACGAGCGTGACGGTGGTGACGGCGAGCCCCGGCCCCGGACGCCAGTGGTCGACCGCGCCGGTGACGCTGGCGAACAGCGCGGTCAGCCCGGCCGCCCACGCCACCGTGAACGGCAGCTGGACGCGGAGCGGATAGGCGAGCGCGGCGTAGCGCCCCCAGCGGCGGATCACGAGGGCTCCTCGTCCAGCAGGCGGACGGTGCCCGCGCGGCCGTCGACCTCCACGGGCGCGCCGTCGGCGATCAGCGCGGTGGCGTCGCGGACGGCGACCACCGTCGGGATGCCCAGCAGCCGCCCGGTGATCGCCGTGTGCGACAGCAGGGTGCCCCGCTCCACGACGAGCGCCCGCGCCGACATCATCAGGAACAGCCAGCCCGGATCGGTCTCCCTCGCCACCAGGATCCGCCCCTCGCACTCCTCCGCGGTCACCGTCGGGTCGAGCACCACCTTGGCCCGGCCGCGCACGGTTCCGGCGCTGGAGGCCAGGCCGCGCAGCACGGTCCCGTCCCCCGCCGGGCCGCCCGGGGCGGTCCCCGCCGGCGGCCCGTCCCGTCCGGCGAGCACGCCGGCCCGGTACGCGGCCAGCGCGGCGGCGGGCGGCACGCCCGGTTCCGTCTCCAGCCGGGCCGGCAGCGGCGGCAGCTGCGACCAGCGCTCGCGCTCGGCGGCGCGGACCGCCGCCAGGCCGCGCAGGTCGGAGCCGGCCAGGGTGCCGTCGAACGCCCCGAGCACCTCGTCGGCGGTCAGGTCGAGCACGTCACGCGCGTCGTCCAGGCGTCCCGCGGCGGCGAGTTCGGCGCCCAGCCGCAGCAGCAGTGCGCGGGTGTCGCCGAAGAGCTGGGTGCGGCAGAAGCGGGTGTCCTCGCGGACCTTCAGCAGGCCGCGCATCGCCGCGAAGCCGGCGCCGAGCGCGGCGCGCTTGAGCGGATTGCCGCAGCGCTCCCGCAGCTCGGTCTGCGCCTGGGCGCGCACCTGGCGCGCGCTCTCCCGGACCGCGGCGACCGTCAGGCCCTGCCGCAGGTTCACCCGCACGTCGTGCAGCACCGTCCACGGCTGCGTGCGGGGGGTGGCCGACTCCAGCTTCAGGTCGTGCATCCCGCGGTCGCCGTGCCGGCGGATGTGCTCGCGCAGCGCGCCGGCGAAGGCGGTCCTCGCGGCGGGGTCGGCCGCCGGGAGGCCGGCCGCCGGGGGGCCCTCCGGCGAAGGGTCCGCCACGGCGGGTGACGGCGCGGCGGGCGGCGGCGTGGCCGGCTGCGGCGGCGCGGCGCCGGGGGCGGCCATCAGGTCGTCCCAGAGCTGCCGGGCCGGAGTGTCACCGAGGACCGCCTCGCGCAGCTCGGGGGAGGACCCGCAGGTCTCGGCGGCGGCGATCAGCGAGTGGAGCGCGGCGGCCGAGCGGTTGTCCGGACCGCCGACCAGCATGCCGTTGAGCAGACCGCGGTCGGCGTCGGGGACCCAGCGCTTGAGCAGCCGGTTGGTGACCAGGGTCGCGGTGAACAGGAACACGCCGTTCACCAGCGTCACGCCCCACCGCCTGGCGACCTCCTGCCACAGGGCGCGGTACGCGGCCACCGCCTCGTCCGGCGCGAGCCGGTCCACGTCGGCGAACCGTTCGTGGTAGCCGTCCCACCAGCGCAGGAACGCCCGCACCCGTAAGGGGTGCACGGCGAGGCGGCCGGCGATCTCGGCGACGTGCAGCGCGTCCGCGGCCCGCAGCCCCTCCTTGCGGCCGGGGTCGCGCCCGGCCAGCCCCAGCGACTGCTCCCACGTCGACCACAGCGGCCGGAAGCAGCGCATCTGGGCGTGCAGCCGGTACCAGGAGTCGAGCCGGTAGTAGACCCGGCCGTCGAGGTGGCCGATCATCTGGGCCAGCAGTGACTGGTTGCGGCGCAGGGTGCGGGCCGGCACGCCCATCCGCCGGTAGAGGTCGCCGAAGCCCACCTCGTACAGCCGGTGCGCGACCGAGAAGGTCAGCGCCGAACTGACGCCGGGGAAACTCTCGGTGACGTTGTTGTTGTCCCAGATGGTGGTGGCCGTGGCCGCCGTCCCGGTCCCTGCGCCCGGGGCCGTCGCTGCCGTCGTCGTCCCGGGCCGCGGCTGCGGCCGCGGGTCGGGCGGGGCGCTCTGGGCGGTGGCCGGGCGGGCCTGCACCAGGTGCACGGCGCCGTCCGCGGTGAGGGCGCCCTCGATGTCCTGCGGGCCGCCGAAGTGCTCCTCGACGCGCAGCGCCAGGTCGGTGATCTCCTTCACCTCGGCCTCGGTGAGCACCGGCAGCGCGGCGAGCCGCTCGGGCACGGGTAACGGCACCGGGCCGTCGGCGGGCCGCAGCGGGTCGAAGCCGACCGCGCGCGTCTTCACGACGATCTCGGACTCGATGCCGCCGGACGCCCGGTCGACGAAGAAGTGGTCGACGTCCGCCCGCTCCTGGACGACGCCCTCGCCGATGCCGTGCGCCGCCGCGACGACGCAGCGCGCCGCGCCGTCCCGCGGGTCGCGGGTGAAGGCCACGAACGAGCGCGTCCCCATGGCCATCCGCTGCACGCCGACCGCCACCCGCGCGGTCAGCGGGTCCAGGCCCCGCCGGACGCGGTAGGCGACCGCCTCGGGGTTGAACGCGGACGCCCAGCACTGGGCGATGCGCGCCGCCAACTGGTCGCGCGCCACATAGAGATAGCTGTCGCTGAGCCCCGCGAAGGGGTCCTGCTCGCCGTCCTCGCCGCCCGAGGGGTCGCCGGGGCGCGGTACGACACACGCCCGCACGGCGACCAGGCCCCGCGGACCGGCGAGGTCGTCGAAGCCCGCGGTGAGGGCGGCCGCCAGCGTGGCCGGCAGGGGGAGCCGCGGTATCCGCTCGCGCAGCCGCGCGGCCAGTTCGGGAACCGGAGCCTGCGCCTCGGCCACGGCGGCCGCGACCTCGGGTCCGACCACCGCGTCGTAGACGCCGGCTGGCACGCAGACCAGCGGCGGCACGGGGAAGCCCGCGGCCGAGAGCACGACCTGCCGGGCGAACTTGTGCCCGACCTGTTCCGGATCGGTCAGCTCGGGCCCGCTCGCGACGAGGGTCGTGTCACTGTGCCCGGTCGTCATGGGTGCCTCTCCTGGTGGGTTCCGGGCCGGCCGCAGGACAGGGGAGCACGGCCGGCCACCCGCCTCGCGACGCCGTATCCGGGATATGTGTGGCGCGGACGGACTGCGTCAGTGGAATTGCACAAATGGCCTGGCCCCCTCGGGTCCGCAGCATGTGCGGACAGTGATGAAAAACCGCGCCCTGGAACTCATGTATCTTTCGCCGCGCCGACCGCTGCGGACTTCTTCCAACTTGCTGTCTGCCTCACGGCCACCGGCGTCCCTATAGGAGTTCAGGGGTCCGTCACCCTGAATAGCCGCACATGCGAGGTATGATCACTTTGCGCCGCAAGTGTGCTCACCTGCGGCGGACCTACGGACATGGGACCGCGACCAGGCACAGGGCCGGCAGCTGAATTCCGCCGTGCATCGTTGCGGAATGCGCGGGTAATCGGCTAGGTGACGAAGTGGGCGAGGTCTGCGGCGCTCGGAAGTCGGGGCCAATACCACATGCGGAAAGTGTGCGCTCACTTTCCGCGGCGTCACCGGAACGTCATGCCGGGGAAACGCATTTCAGCGGGTGTCCGGGGCGGTCGGCGCGGCCCTGGGTGGCAGGGAGCGGCCGGGGCTGTTTGGCTGGAGGGGACAGCCTTCCGCGTACGGAGCGAGGCCCGGGTCATGGACGAGACAGGCGCGACAGACACCTCAGGCGGGATCGACGAGACCGGCGGCACGGGCGAGGCCCTCCGCCACGTCAGGAAGATGCGCGCGCGTGCGCAGTCGCTGGAGGCGGACGCCGAACGCTCCGCCGACCCCGACGAGCGCAGGCGGCTGCAGGGCGAGGTCGAGCGGCTCGAGTTCGACTGCGAGCAGGAAAGCATGATGGCCGCGGGGGACATCTACCCCACCCGGTGACCGTACCACCGCGGAGTGTGACGCCGAGGCCGGAGATCCGGTGCTTGGAGTGTCCGGGGCTCAGAGCGTCCGGGGCTCGGGGCTCGGGGTCCGGGGTCCGGGTCCGGGGGCCGGAGTACCGGTGGAGGGTCCAGGTCGAGTCGAGGTCGAGGAGTGCGGATGGCAGGCACCGTCGCGGACGTCATGATCGGCACGCTCAAGGCATCCGGGGTGCGGCGCGTCTACGGGCTGCCGGGCGACTCCCTCAACGGGTTCACCGACGCGGTCCGCCGCGACGGAGACCTGCGCTGGGAGCACGTGCGGCACGAGGAGGCGGCCGCCTTCGCCGCGGCCGGTGAGGCCGGCACCACCGGGCGCCTCGCGGTGGCCGTCGGCAGCTGCGGTCCCGGCAACCTGCACCTGGTCAACGGGCTCTTCGACGCCCAGCGCAGCCGCGTCCCGGTGCTGGCGATCGCCGCGCACATCCCGCGGGTGGAGATCGGCGGCGGGTACTTCCAGGAGACCCATCCGCAGGAGCTGTTCCGCGAGTGCAGCGTCTACTGCGAGATGGCCGCCGTCCCCGAGGAGGTGCCGCGGCTGCTGGAGATCGCGATGCGCTCGGCGGTGGAGCGCGGCGGCGTCGCGGTCCTGGTGGTCCCCGGCGAGCTGTTCCTGGCGCCCGCGCCGGAGGGCGCCGCCGCCCACCGGGTGGTCAGGGCGGCCGCCCACGTCACGCCGGACGAGGCCGCGCTGCGGCAGGCCGCCTCGGTGCTCGACGGGGCGGAGGCCGTCACGATCCTGGCCGGCGCGGGCTGCGAGGGCGCCCACGACGAGGTGCTCGCCCTGGCCGGGGCGCTCAAGGCGCCCGTGGTCCACTCGCTGCGGGGCAAGGAGTTCCTCGGCTACGACAACCCCTACGACGTCGGTCTGACCGGGCTGATCGGCTACAGCTCCGGCTACCGCGCGATGGAGCACTGCGACGCCCTGCTCATGCTCGGCACCGACTTCCCCTACCGGCAGTTCTACCCGCAGAAGGCGCCCGTCGTGCAGGTGGACGTGCGCGGCGAGCAGATCGGCCGGCGGGTGCCGGTGGACGTGCCGCTCGTGGGCACCGTCGGCGACACCGCGCGGGCGCTGCTGCCGCTGCTGCGGCCGAAGTCCGACGCCTCGCATCTGGACCGGATGACCGCGCACTACGCGCGGGTCCGCGCCCGGCTGGACCGGCTCGCCGAGTCCAAGCCCGCGGACTCGCCGGTGCACCCGCAGTACGTGGCCGCCGCGGTCGACCGGCTGGCCTCGGCCGACGCCGCGTTCACCGCCGACGTGGGCACGCCGACCGTGTGGGCGGCCCGCTACCTGACGATGAACGGCCGCCGCCGGCTGACCGGTTCGTTCAACCACGGCAGCATGGCCAACGCGCTGCCGCACGCGATGGGCATCCAGGCCGCGCACCCCGACCGCCAGGTGGTCGCGCTGTGCGGGGACGGCGGCCTGGCCATGCTGCTGGGCGAGCTGCTCACCCTGCGCCAGCTCCGACTGCCGGTCAAACTCGTGGTGTTCGACAACGCCTCGCTGTCGTTCGTCGAGTTGGAGATGAAGGCGGCCGGGTTCGTCAACTACGGCACCGGCCTCGACAACCCGGATCTGAGCGGAGTGGCGCGCGCCGCCGGGCTGTTCGGTGTCCGGGTGGAGCGGGCCGCGGAGCTGGAGGACGCGCTGACGGCCGCCTTCGCGCACAACGGGCCCGCGCTGGTCGACGTGCGCACCGCGCGGCACGAGCTGTCGATGCCGCCGAAGATCACGTACGAGCAGCTCAAGGGCTTCACGCTCTACGCCACCCGCACCATCCTGTCCGGCCGCGCCGACGAGATCGTCGAGCTGGCCAGGACCAACCTGCGCGAACTCGGCCGCGAGTAGCCGGCCAGCGGTCCGCGAGCGGCCCGCTGGCCCGGCCGGCGGCAGGCCCGCCGCCGGCCGGACCAGCACGCCTGCGTCAGAGGCGGAACGCCTCGCGGACCGAGCCGCCCACGACCGCGCACCAGGTGCTGAGATCGACCTTGCCGTCGGGGTGCAGGCCGTGCAGGCGCTGCATGTCCTGGACGGCCTTCATGGTGGCGTGGTCGTACTCGCCGGTGATGCCGACGGTGCCGGCGTAGCCCTTGATGGCCAGCATGTACTGGACGGCCTCCACCGGGAGCCCGGTGGCGTTCTTGTCCAGGACCGGCGCGAGGGCCTCCCAGGTGGCGGTGTCGAAGGTGGCGTCCGCGGTGACCGGGATGCCGTGGGCGGTCTGGAAGTCCGCGACCATCGGGTTCATGTCGGTGCCGAAGACCCCGTCGACGGCCAGGTCGGTGTAGCCGGCGTTCACCAGCAGGTACTGCGCGACCTGCACCACCTGGCTGTCCACGAACCGCCAGATGTCCGGCCACCGCCGCGCGGGCGCGGCTGACGGGGAGACGCCCAGGCCCTTGAGCACGCGGGTGCGGATCTGCGGGAACTCGGCGTAGAAGGCGATGCCCGGACAGTCGGTGCCCAGCCGGAAGTCCCAGTGGCCGAAGATGTCCCAGGCGTTCAGGCGGAACTGCCGGCAGACCGCCACGCACAGCTCGACCAGGGAGTCGACGAGCGCCTGCGGCGGCGTCTCGGTGATGTAGGTGCCCTCGTTCTCGATGCCGATGGCGTTGCCGTTCTCGCCCGGGCAGTGCGCCGAGACCACCTGGTGCTGCCCGGCGTCCAGCGTCTCCAGGCTGCGGTGGCGCCCCTCCAGCACGTATCCGCCGCGGCTGACGGTGAAGTGCTGGCCTGTGTCCGCCCAGCCGTTGGTGTCCATGTGCAGGTCCTGGCAGTCCTTCGCCAGCTGGACGGCGTGGTCACGGGAGTAGTCCGTGACGTTGGGGAACGCCATGTGGTGCAGGATGATCTTGTTGGTGGTGTTCCCGGTGATCTGGATCGGGCTCGACGGCGGCCGCGCGCCCCAGGTGTCGCAGTCGATGATCCAGGGGAACTGCGGCGACGGAGTCGCGTCGGCCGCGCCGGGAAAGGCCAGTTCGGTCCCGACGACCGCGGCGACCGCGGTCCCGAGGCCGGCTCTGAACAGGGTGCGTCGGTCGACCTCGTGCTCATGGATGGCCATGCATGCTCCGGAGGGGGACGAGGCAGCCTCTTCTGACTGCCCGTGATCCCTGGAATATATTCTCAGAGTTGACGGTGGGCCAGAAAGTTTTCACCATCGGCCGCGCCGCCGCCGGGCATAGCGGGACAACTGCGCCCGGCCTGCCGGGAGACGCCCGCAGGGGCGGCCGGGGGACGGTGATCGCCCCGGTCCCCGGCAGCCCCTCGCAGCGGGGCGGCTTGACAGCGGCCCCCGGCGAGCATGTGATGGGGGCGACCACCTGTGGACATGCGGTCCTGGCCCCCGCCGAGTGGTCGAGCAGCCGGTGGCTGCCGCACCGGTACGGCCGGACCGCGTCGGGAAGGGTATCCCCGCGATCATGCAACTCGGCCTTCACCTCGCAGACATGACGTTCCCCGGCGGAGCGCCGACGCTCGGCCGCGACCTGGCCGCCGCGGCCAAGGCAGCGGAGGACGCGGGCTTCAGCCGCGTGTCCGTCATGGACCACCTGTGGCAGATCGAGGGCGTGGGCCCGCCGGAGCACGCCATGCTGGAGGCGTACACCGCGCTCGCCTACCTCGCCGCCGCCACCGAACGGGTCGAGCTGCTGGCCTGGGTGACCGCGGCCGGCTACCGCCACCCGGGCATGCTCGCCAAGGTCGTCACCTCGCTGGACGTGCTGTCCGGGGGGCGGGCGGCGCTCGGTGTCGGCGCCGGCTGGTTCGAGGCGGAGGCGGTCGGCCTGGGACTGCCGTTCCCGGGCGTCGCCGAGCGCTTCGAGGTGCTGGAGGAGACGCTGCAGATCTGCCTCCAGATGTGGGACGACGACAACGACGGCCCCTACCAGGGCAAGCACTACCAGCTCGCCCGCACCCTCAACTCCCCGCAGTCGCTGCGCCGTCCGCACCCGCCGATCCTGATCGGCGGCGGCGGCGAGAAGAAGACGCTGCGGATGGTCGCCCAGTACGCGCAGGCGTGCAACCTCTTCCCCGGCCCCGAGCTGCCGCACAAGCTCGACGTGCTGCGCGAGCACTGCGGCGCGCTCGGCCGGGACTACGACGAGATCGAGAAGACGGTCATGACGGTCCTCGACCCGGGCGACGGCGGCGAGCACGCCGACGCCGTCCTGGAGCAGCTGGGCGCGCTGGCCGCGCTGGGCGTCACCCACGTGCAGGCGATGGTCCCGGACGTCACGAAGCCGGGACGCCTGGAGGTGTTCGCCGAACGGATCGTCCCCGAGGCGTCCCGCCTGTGAAGGACGAGCACGAGTTCTTCGACGTCCGGGCGCTGGACTGGACGCCGGCGGACGGATCGCCCGGCGTGACCGAGCGGGTGCTGGCGGCCGGGCCCGACCCGGCCGCCGACCTCACCCGGCTGGCGCGCTGGGCGGCCGGCCTGGACACCTCGGCGGCGGGCGTGATCCGGCACCCGTACCAGGAGGAGGTCTACCTGCTGGAGGGCGAGTTGGAGGACCTCACGCTGGGCAGGACGTTCGGTCCCGGCTGGTACGCGTCCCGCCCGCCGGGGATGCCGCACGGGCCGTACCGGACCGCGACGGGCTGCGTGATGCTGGAGATCCGCTCGCCGCGCTCCTGAGGCGCGTCCGGTGCGGCGGCGCGGTCAGAGCGCCTCCTGGCGGCCGATGTCCTCGAACCACAGCTCGGGGCGGGCGGCGATGAAGTCCCGCATCAGGTCGTAGCACTCGGGGTCGTTCAGCAGGGTGATCCGCACGCCGTGCTCGGCCAGCCAGTCGTGGCCGCCGTGGAAGGTGCGGGCCTCGCCGATCACCACGTGGCCGATGCCGAACTGGCGCACCAGGCCCGAGCAGTACCAGCACGGCGAGAGCGTGGTGACCATCGTGGTGCCGGCGTAACCGCGCAGCCGGCCCGCGGCGCGGAAGGCGGAGGTCTCGCCGTGCGCGGAGGGGTCGCCGTCCTGCACCCGGCGGTTGCGGCCGCGGCCGAGCAGCTCGCCGTCCGCCCCGAAGAGGGCGGCCCCGATCGGGATGCCGCCCTCGGCGAGTCCGGCCCGCGCCTCCCGCAGGGCCACCGCCAGCATCGCCGCCGCGTCCGTCGTCCCCGTCATCCCTCCACTGTCGGGGGCGCGGCGTCCGGCCGCAAACGTACGCGGGCCCGCGCCGTCAGGTGGCGGGTCCGCGGCCCGCGGCGGGGCGGCGGCCCTGCGGGCGGGCGGCGTGGTGGTCGAGCAGCCGCGCCAGCAGGCCGCTGAGCTGCTCGCGCTCGCCGGGTCCCAGCGGGGCGAGCAGCTCCTCCTGGGCGGCGGCGACGAGACCGTCGAGCCGTTCCAGGTGCCGCCGGCCCCGCGCGGTGAGCGAGATGACGTTGCGGCGCCGGTCGGCGGGGTCCGGTGCGCGCTCGACGTGTCCCGCCGCGGCCAGCTCGTTGACCACCGCGACCATGTCGCTGCGGTAGATGCCGGTGCGCCCGCTCAGCTCGGACTGGCTCGCCGGGCCCTTGTCCTGGAGGGCGACCAGCGCCGCGTAGTGCCACTTGCGGGCGCCCGCGCCCGCCAGCTCCTCGTTCACCAGCCGCTCCGCGTGCATCGCGGCGTGCGCGATCATCCGGCTCGGCAGCGAGCGCAGCCGGGCGGGCGGCTCCCAGGCGGCGGTGGCGGGGCCGGGCGCGGCGTCGGTCTCATCGGCCTTGGTCATGGCGGCCATCCTACCGTTGCGTTAGAGCGACTAACGAGGTAGCTTCGGTAGTGGCGCTAACGTTCATCGCACTAACAAGTCTTCGAGAGTCCGCTCCGGTGAGAAGAGGCAGCTCATGCCCGTCGTCGACGTCCTCGACTCGACCCTGCACTACGAAGAGGTCCGCTCCGGTGCGGACCCCGACTCCGGTCCTGCCGTCGTGCTGCTGCACGGCAACCCGGGCTCCTCGCACGTCTGGCGCCATGTGCTGCCCGGCATCGGCCCCGGGCGGCTGCTGGCGCCCGACCTGATCGGCATGGGCCGCTCGGGCAAGCCCGACATCCCCTACGACTTCGCCGACCACGCCCGCTACCTCGACGCCTGGTTCGACACGCTCGGGCTGGACCGGGTGGTGCTGGTCGGCCACGACTGGGGCGGCGCGCTGGCCTTCGACCGGGCCGCCCGGCATCCCGGCCGGGTGGCCGGCATCGCCTTCCTGGAGAGCATCGTCCGGCCCGTCGCCCGCGCCGACCTGTCGCCCCAGGCGCGCCGCCGCTCCGAGATGGTGCTGGCGCCCGGCGCGGAGGAGACGCTGCTCGGCGAGGACGTGCTCGTCCGGATGGCGTTCACCGGCGCCGGGGTGCTGAACCCGGTGTCCGACGAGGACCTCGCGGCCTATCTCGCGCCCTACCGGACCCGCGCGGACCGCCGGCCGCTGCTCGCCTGGGCCCGGCAGATCCCGCTCGACGGCGAACCGGCCGCGGTGGTCGCGCGGATCGAGGCGTTCGGCGCCTGGCTCGCCGCCAGCAGCCAGGTGCCCAAACTGCTGATGACCTTCGAGGGCTCGCCGACGCTGCTTGTCGACAAGGCGACCGCCGACTGGTGCGCGGAGCACGTCGCCGCGCTGGAGACCGTCCCCTGCGGCGAGGCCGCCCACCACGCCCCGGAGGACCAGCCCGCCGCGATCGCCGCGGCGGTGCTGGCCTGGCGCGCCCGCCACGGGCTGCTCTGAGCGCCGCCGCCCCCGTCCGCCCCCCCGTGCCTGCCGCCTGGTGCCTGCGCCTGCCGTACGCGGCGCGGCCGGTCCTCCCGCACCGGGAGGACCGGCCGCCGCCGGTCGCAGGCCGCTCAGAGGATCACGCGGACCTCACAGGTACATCGTGTTCGGCTCCAGCCCGCACAGGATCCGTCCGTACAGCTCGATGTTGGTGGTCGCGTGCATGAGCGCGTGCACGCTCAGCGCGTGCAGGTCGCGGACCGGGCGCTGGATCGCGCTGGAGGTGTAGAGCGACGAGCCGCCGCTCTCGTCGCCGAGCGTCGTGGCCGCGGTGTTGGCCAGCTGGAAGACCCGGCCGAGGTAGGCGCGGGCCTTGACCCGCTCCGCCAGGTCCCAGCGCTCCTCCGCGGCCCCCTTGGCGTCCACCAGCGAGGCCAGCCGGGTCGCGTGCGACTCGGCCTCCTCGATCTGCAGGGCCGCCTCGGCGATCTTCAGGTGCGTGACGGGCGCCTCGCGCCTGCTGGCGTAGTCGGTGTAGGTGATCTTGTGGTCGAGCTGGTCGGTGAACGCCGCCTGGGCGGCCTTCGCCAGCCCGATCGCGGTCCCCGTGAAGGTGGCGCAGCCGGTGACCATCAGCGGCGTGCGGTACACCGGGGAATCGGCGTTGAGCTTGGACGCGGACTGCTCCTGCAACACCGCCACCAGCGGCAGCACCCGGTCCTGCGGCACGAAGAGGTCCTGCGCGATGGTGCTGACGCTGCCGGTGCCGGACAGCCCCGTGGTGTACCAGTCGTCGTCGACGGTCAGGTCCGAGAGCGGGACGACGGCCATCACCGGCCACTGCGACGCCCCGTCGGGGGTCGGCGCCATGGCGAGCACCACCTGCCACTGGCTGTGCTTGGCACCGCTGATGAACTGCCAGCGGCCGTTGATCACCACGCCGTCGTCGGTGGGCACGGCGGAGGCGGTCGGGCTCAGCACCCCGCACACCCGCGAGCCGCCGGCGAACACCTCGTCCTGCACGTGGTCGGGGAACTGGGCCGCCATCCACGCCGAGGTCGACCACGCGGACACGTTCCAGGCCGCCGAGCCGTCGGCGAGGCCGAGCTGGGTGATCACTTCCAGGAAGGTGGCCGCGTCGGTCTCGTAGCCGCCGTAGCGGGTGGGCACCCGCATCTTGAAGACGCCGGCGTCGGCCAGCGCCTCGAGCGACTCGTCGTGCAGCCGCCGGTTCTCCTCGCCCCACTGCGCGTGGGACCTGAGGACCGGGGCCAGTTCGGCGGTACGGCGAACGAGTTCCGTACGCGCAGTGGTGTCCGCGTTCATCGACACTCCTTCGGGGCTCTGGCGCGGATGCGCACTATGCGGCGGGGGTCAGGCGGATGGGCAGCGTGGAGGCGCCGTTGAGCAGGAAGGTGCCCTGCGGCACGACCTGGTCGGCCGGCACGCCGAGCGCCAGGTCGGGGAAGCGCTCGAAGAGCGCGGGCAGCCCGATCGCGGCCTCCATCCGGGCCAGCGGGGCGCCCAGGCAGTGGTGCACGCCGTAGCCGAAGGACAGGTGCTCCTTGTCAGCCCGGGTGATGTCGAAGCGGTCGGCGCCGTCGCCGTGGCGCCTCGGGTCGCGTCCCGAGGCGGCGAAGCCGATCAGCACCGGGTCGCCCTTGGGGATGGTCACCCCGGCGATGTCCACCTCCTCGCTGGTGAAGCGGAACGGCAGCTGCGCGATCGGCGACTCCACCCGCAGCGTCTCCTCGATCACGTCCCGCCACGGCACCCGGCCGTCCAGCACCATGGCCAGCTGGTCGGGGTGCGTGAGGAGCGCGACGACCGCCTTGCTGAGCAGGTTGGTGGTGGTCTCCGAGCCGGCGCCGAGCATCAGGTGCAGTGTGCCGGCCAGTTCGGAGTCGGTCAGCTGGGAGCCGTTGTGCTGCGATTCGATGAGCATGCTCAGCAGGTCGTCGCCCGGAGCCTTCTTCTTCATCGCCACCAGGTCGTACATGGCGTTGTGCCATTCCTCGACGTTGGCCACCGCCTCCTCGTGGTTGATGGTGGTGTCGACGTTGACCTCGCCGCCGCGCATCACATCGGCGCGCATCTCCTCGGGGACGCCGAAGAGTTCGCATATCACCTTGGTCGGCAGCGGATAGGCGTACTCGCCCTTGAGGTCGACCACTTCGCCGGGCCCGGCCTTCGACAGGTCGTCCAGCAGTTCCCGGACGATGCGTTCGACCCGCGGGCGCATGCCCTCGGTCCTGCGCAGCGTGAACGCCTTCGCCGTGAGGGTGCGGAGCCGGGAATGGGCCTCGGCGTCGTTGGTGGTCATGTTGTCCATGAGCACCCAGCCGATGAGCGGGAAGTCGTCGCCGATCTCCCCGTTGATGAACGCCGGCCAGTGCTTGCGCGCGTCCTTGGCGAACCGCTCGTCGTTGAGGACCTGGCGGACGGCGTCGTAGCCGACGACCGACCAGGCGCGGACGCCGCCGGGCAGCTCCACCTGGGCCACCGGGCCCTGGGCGAGCAGCCGGGCGCCCTCGGCGTGGACGTCACGGCCGGTGGGGTCGAGAACAATGGGCTCGGGGTGGTGCGACACGGAGAACCTCCAGCAGATCCTCGAGGGGCGCGTTCAGGACGCCCTCATCTGGCGAAGCACGCGCGAAATCACTGCGGGACGCATGAGAGCCTGGGGCGGGTCCACCAGCCCGGCGGCTCGCAAGAACGCGTCGGAAAGAGCACCGTCATGCGCCGCAGCCGATTGCAGCCGCGGAACATAGAAATTACCCATTCGGACTTTCAAGGTACGGCGTCCCTTTATCCCCGGGAATCCCAAGTCGCCTCCGACGGCCATATCCCACGGCGCGTCGATGACACCGGAAAGATCCCGGAAGAATTCCTGCGGCCGGGGCGGACGGCCTTTCTCCAGGTGTGTGCGGAGTACCAGTGCCTCAATTGCGGCGACCGTCATCCCCTGCGCGTAGATCGGATTGAAGACGCACGCGGCGTCCCCCATCACCAGCAGCCCGTCGGGCAGCCGGCTCATCCGTTCGTAGCGGTGCCGGATGTTCGCGGGGAAGTGCATGGAGACCGGCTCGGTGAGCATCTCGGCGTGTTCGAGGGCCGCGTGGATCTCCGGGACCGGCAGCCTACGCGCGTAGGCGACGAAGCCCTCGCGGTCGGTCGGCGGCCGGTCGCCGAGCAGCCCGTACATCGACAGCGCGTACCGGTCGCGCAGCCTGACCAGGGTCGCGCCGTGCGGATCGGCGGGACTCGCCACGCAGACCAGTCCGGCGCCGTCGCCGATCGGGTCCACCGGCAGCGGCGCGCGCAACTCGACCGAGGTGTAGGTCAGATCGATGCGCACCCGGTCCTGCGGCACCTGCGGATAGCCGAACTCGGTGAGCCAGCGCGGGGTGCGCGAGCTGCGCCCGCTGGCGTCGACGACCAGGTCGGCGGCGAGCACCTCCTCCGGTCCGCCGTCGGCCGGCTGCACCCGCACGCCGGTGATCCGCCCGCGGTCCTCCGACGCGGTCAGCCCGACGATGTCGGTGCGCTCCAGCAGCCGCACGTTGGACAGGGCCCGGATGCGCTCGCGTATCCGGGCCTCCAGCAGCGGCCGCTCGGCCGACACGCAGATCAGGCCGGTCTCCGCCTTCTGGATCATCCGGCCCTTGAAGTACCAGCTCAGGCCGGTGCCGAAGTCGCAGACCGGCACCCCGAGCGCGCTGAGTTCCTTGGTGATGCCGGGGAACAGCTCCTCCAGCACCTGCTGCCCCCGGGCGAGCAGGCCGTGGATGTGCCGGCCCTGCGGCACGGTGCGCCGCGGACCGTCCTCCCCGGTCAGCACGTCCCGGTCCACCACTGTCACGTCACGGTAGGTCTCGGCGAGCAGGCCGGCGGCCAGCAGGCCCGCCACGCTCGCGCCGAGAACGACGGCGCGATCCCCGACATAAGTGCCCACGGGTGTTCCTCTCATTGGCGGGCGCGACAATGATTTCAACGAATCCGGCGCAGACCGCGATCGCGCAGTCGCAACGCCTGCCGGGGAATCCAGCATCGTTGTCCCCGCCATGATTCTCTTCTCTCAGATTGCTCAATCGGAACCTGGTAATCAGGCGTTTTCCCGGTGGGTCTCGCTGGTAGCGTCCCTGCAGGAGCAGGATGTGAGTCGCCGCGTCAGCTCGACAAGTAGGAGGCTTTAGATGCGCCCCTTCCGTATCTCCATTCCCGACGAGGACCTCGAGGACCTCCGGCGGCGGCTGGCCGGTGCCCGCTGGCCGTCCGAGGTCCCCGGCGCCGGCTGGACGCGCGGAGTGCCGGTGGACTACCTCAAGGACCTCGCCGAGTACTGGCGCACCGGTTACGACTGGCGGGCCGCGGAGGCGGCGCTGAACCGCCACCCGCAGTTCGTCACCGAGATCGACGGCGCCAACGTGCACTTCCTGCACGTGCGTTCACCGGAACCCGACGCCCTGCCGCTGATCCTGACGCACGGCTGGCCGGGCTCGGTCGCCGAGTACGTCGACGTCATCGACCGGCTGACCGACCCCCGCAGCCACGGCGGCGACCCCGCGGACGCCTTCCACCTGGTCATCCCCTCGCCCCCCGGGTTCGGGTTCTCCGGACCCGCGCCGGAGGCGGGCTGGAACGTGCCGCGGATCGCCGCCGCCTGGGTCCAGCTGATGCACGGCCTCGGCTACGAGCGGTACGCCGCGCACGGCACCGACCTCGGCGTGTGGATATCGCTCACCGCCGCCGCCATGGACCCGGAGCACCTGATCGGGGCGCACGTCAGCTTCCTGCTGACGCCGCCCTCGGGCGACCCCGCGGAGCTGGCGGACCTCGACGACCAGGACCGCGCCCGGCTGGCCTACCTGGGCTCCTTCGAGGCGGACGGGCGGGCCGGCTACATGCACATCCAGTCCACCAGGCCGCAGACCCTCGCCTACGGGCTCACCGACTCACCCACCGGTCAACTCGCCTGGATCGCCGAGAAGTTCTGGGACTGGACGGAAGGCGACTCGGTCAGCCGCGACCACCTGCTCACCAACGCCTCCATCTACTGGCTGACCGCGTCCGCCGGCCCCTCGGCGCAGCTGTACTTCGAGATGGCCGACCAGCTGCCCACCTCGCCGCACCCGCCGGCCGCGACGCCGCCGCTGCCGGTACCGCTCGCGATCGCCGTCTTCGCGCACGACGCGGCGCTGCCGATCCGCAAGCTGGCCGAGCCGCGGTTCCCGAACATCATCCAGTGGAGCGAGTTCGAGGAGGGCGGGCACTTCCCCGCCCTTGAGGTCCCCGAACTCTTCGCCGCCGACCTGCGGTCGTTCCACCGCGCGCTGCGGTCCGGCGCGGGCGGCGCCCCGGTGCCCGCCCAGCGGCCCGCCGAGGAGCCCTCGCTGGAGGGCGCTCGCGGGAGCGCGGACCGCTGAGGAATTTCCCCGGCCGGACGGTCAATCCGGCGCCCTCCCGTTCGTCGGACTGTCGAACCGCAGACGAGCCGAGGAGATGACGTGCCGTTCACCCAGGACGTGTCACCGGTCCCGCACCAGGAGGGCGGGCGGGACCGGTACCCCCTCTCCAGCCAGCAGCAGCTGTGGTGCGCCGGTGAGGGGGCGGGAGCGTTCGGACCGCGGTTCATCGTGACCAAGACCCTGCGGATCACCGGCTACGTCGACGAGGTGGCCCTGCAGGGCGCCCTGGACGACGTGGCCGCCCGGCACGAGATGCTGCGCACCGTGGTGGTGCGCGACGCCGAGCCGCCGTACCAGGAGGTGCACCCGCCGTCGCCGGTGCCGCTGGTGGTGCGCGACCTGCCGGCCGCCCCCGGCGACGAACGGGACGCGCTCGCACAGCAGTTGCTCACCGAGGCCGAGGAGAGCGGCGTGCCGGTCGACGAACTGCCGCTGCTGCGGGCGGTGCTGGCCCGGTTCGACGACGAGGACTCGGTGCTCAGCCTGGTCACCCACCACACCGCCTGCGACGGCTGGTCGCTCCAGCTCATCCACCGCGACCTGGCCGCCTGCTACGCCCTGCGCACCGGTGAGGACGTGGCGCCGCTGCCGCCGGCCCGGCAGTACCGGGAGTACACCCGGTGGCAGCACGACAGCACCGCCGGGCCTGCCGCCGCGGCGAACATGGCGTACTGGCACCGGCAGCTGGACGGCGCGCCGTTCTTCACACTGCCCACCGACCGGCCGGTGCAGCCGGTGCAGACCCAGCCCTACCTGGCCCGCAACCTGGTGCTGGACGTCGGCGTGGTGGCCGACCTGGCCCGGCTCGCCAGGACCTCGCGCAGCTCCAGCTTCATGGTGATGCTCTCCGCCTTCACCGTGCTCGCCCACCGGATCAGGGGCGACCTCCACCCGGTCGTCAACACGATGATCCACGGGCGCGGCAAGCCGGAGTACCAGGACACGGTCGGGCCGTTCCTCAACTTCCTGCCGCTGCGCACCGACCTGTCCGGCTGCGACTCCTTCCACGACGTGATCCGCGCCACCCGCGCCACCTGCCTGGACGCCTACGCGCACGAAGTGCCGGTCCAGCACCTGGAGGAGGCCATCCCCTCGCTGATGGCCCCGATGGCCGACCCGGCCAACTGCGACTTCATCTTCGGGTTCTTCGAGTCGCCGGTGAGCCCGGGGACCGGGGGACCCGCGGACGACCCGTACCGCATCGGCGACGCCACCGCCGGCGTGCAGAAGATCCAGACGGTGAGCGAGCAGATCCCCGGCGGCGCCGCGTGGAACATGGGCGTCGCCTCCACCGGGGAGATCAGGGGCGCCCTGCAGTTCAACCCCGGCGAGTTCGACGAGAGCACGGCCGCCGGGTGGGTCGCGGACTACTGCCGGATCGTGCTGGCGGCCGTCGCCGAGCCGGACCGCGCCTGGAAAACGCTCTAGAACCCGTTCGTGCCGATGAGTTGGGGAGAGTTCATGACGTCCTACACGCTGGATGCGCTGAACCCGGTGTTCGGCGCCTCGATCCACGGGCTTGACCTGAGGGAACCGGTGGACCGGGCCACCGCGGACAGCCTGATCGAGGATCTGACCCGCCACCGCGTGCTGGTGCTGCGCGACCAGAAGCTGGACCACGCCGACCACGTCCGCTTCAGCCGGCTCTTCGGCCCGCTCGACGTCTACCCGGTCGCCCGGTACGTGGTGCCCGAGCACCCCGAGGTCCTGAAGATCAGCAACATCTTCGAGAACGGCGAGCCGATCGGCCTGTACGACGGCGACGAGCAGGAGGAGTGGCACACCGACTACTCCTGGAAGAAGGTCATGAGCCGCGCCTCGCTGCTGTACTCGGCGGTGGCCCCCGAGGAGGGCGGCGACACCGTCTTCGCCGACGCCACCACCGCGTACGACGACCTGCCCGAGGACGTCAAGGAGCGCATCGAGGACCTGCGCGCGGTGCACTCGATGACCTACCTGGTCGACCAGGAGCTGAAGTCCAACCCGCACAAGAAGCCGCTGACGCCCGAGGAGCGCGAGCGCACCCCCGACGTCGAGCAGCCGCTGGTCAGGCGCCACCCGGTGACCGGCCGCCGGTCGCTGCTGCTGGGCAGCATGATCATCAGCAACATCGTCGGCCTCCCCGCGGACGAGTCGGCCCGCCTGCTGGACGAGCTGCACGCCCACGCCACCGCCGCCCGGTACCTCTACCGGCACCGGTGGAGCGTCGGCGACCTCGTCATCTGGGACAACGACGCCACGATGCACACCCGCACCGCGTGCGACCACCGCCTCCACCACCGGCTGCTCTACCGCACCACGGTGATGTAGGGGCGCGTCGAGCGCCAGGGCGCCCCGAACGTCGGGGCGCCCCGAGCGCCCCTTCCGCACCGCGAGGGCGCCGCGGGCCCCGCCGGCCGGCGGCCCGGCCCGTGGTGCGCAGCGCCTGATGTCCATTCGCAGCCGTCCCGTTCGTCGCACCCCCGGGAGACCGAACAGGCAGCGAACAGCAACCAGCAGCTGCGACGAAGGCGCGAGAAGGCGCGAAGAAGGAGAAGAGACCATGAAGTACCTGTTGTTGATCTGCGCCGACCAGAACGTCGAGGTCACGCCCGAGGACGAGGCGGGCATGGCGGTCGGCACGGCCGGATGGGTGTCGGAGATGGACGGACGCGGCGTGCGGCTGCAGGGCAGCCGGCTGCGGCCGGTCAGCGACGCCACCACGGTGCGGGTCCGCGAGGGCAAGGTGGTCGTCGCGGACGGTCCGCACGCGGAGACCAAGGAGCACATCGCCGGCTACGACATCATCGAGTGCGCCGACCTCGACGAGGCGATCGAGGTGGCCGGCAAGCACCCCGTCGCCCGCTTCGGCACCATCGACGTCCGCCCCTTCTGGTAAAGCGCCAACGCCGGCTCGCGCGGGGGGCGAGCCGGACCGGACCACGAGCCGCGGCGGCCCCAAGGCGGGGCGGTGGCCCCACGACCCAGGGAGGGTCGGATCCATGACACAGACAGCAGCCGGCGCGTCCGGTGAACTCCTGCAGCCGCTCGGACCCGAGCTGATCGAGCAGTACCGGCGGGACGGCTACGTGCTCCTGCCGCCGGACTTCCTGCCCCGCGACGTGCTCGACGTGACCGCCGCCGTGATGCCCGAGGTGCTCGCCGAGGACAGCCCGGCCCGCATCCTGGAGCGCGACGGCAGCACCGTCCGCTCCGTCTACGGCCTGCACCGCAGCCGGCCGGAGATCTCCGCGCTGACCCGGCTGCCGGCGCTGCTCGGCGCGGTCCGCCAGCTGCTCGGCGACGACGTGTACGTGCACCAGTCGAAGGTCAACATCAAGGCGCCGTTCGCCGGCGACCAGTGGGAGTGGCACCAGGACTACGTCTACTGGCTGCAGGGCGACGGCATCCACCGGCCCGACCTGGTCAACGTGGCGGTCTTCCTCGACGAGGTCACCGAGTTCAACGGCCCGCTGACCTTCGTCCCCGGCTCGCACGCCGAGGGACTGCTGGCCGGCGCCGACGTCGACGGGATGCCGCTCGGCTACGAGGACGCGCCGGCCTGGGTGGCCACGCTGACCGCCGACGAGAAGTTCCAGGTCCGCCCGTCCGTCATCGAGGACCTCGCCCGAACCAACGGCCTGGTCAGCCCCAAGGGACCGGCCGGATCGATCCTGCTGTTCCACCCGAACATCCTGCACTCCTCGGCGGCGAACATCTCGCCCTTCCGCCGGGCGATGCTGCTGTTCGTCTACAACAGCGTCAGCAACAGCCCGCAGGGCATCGCCGAGCCGCGACCGGACTTCCTCGCCGATCCCGAGACGGTCGCGCTCCAGCCGCTCTGACCGCACCGCGCACACGGGGACGGTACGCACCACGGGGACGGGCGCGCCGCGCGACGGCGCGACCGGTGGGAGCGCACCGCGGAGACGCAGGACGAGGACGCAGGACGGGAACGCAGGACGGCCGGACGACCAACCGGCCGGCCGACCAGCGGTCGACGACCGGACAGGGGGAAGCCGAACATGCCCGCATTCACGGAACCGGCTCCGGCCGCCCAGGGGGAGGGATGACCGGCGGGGCCGCGCTGCTGCGCGGACCCCGCGTCTCCCACCCCGCACCGCACGGCATTCCCGGGCTGTTCCGCGACCAGCGGCGGCGCACCCCCGGCGCGGTGGCCTGCGCCGACCCCGAGCGCTCCCTCACCTACACCGAACTCGACCGGCTCAGCGACACGGCGGCGGCCGCCGTCCTGCACGCCACCGGCGGCCGCCGCGGCGCGGTCGCGCTACGGATGCCCCGGGGGTGCGACCTGCTCGTCGCCCTGCTGGGCGTGCTCAAGGCGGGCTGCCACTACGTGCCCGTCGCGACCGACGAGCCGGCCGGCCGGGTCGCGGTGATGATGGACGTGGTCCGGCCGCTGTGCACCCTCGTGGCGGCCGGTCAGGAGGGCCTCGCGCCGGCCGGCCCGCCGGCGGTCGTGGTGCCGCGGACCGTACCGTACGGCGACGGCGAACGGGACCCGGCGCCGCTGCGGGCGGTGGCGCCCGACGACCCGGTGTACGCGCTGTTCACGTCGGGCTCCACCGGAGCCCCCAAGGCGGTCCTGGTCGGCGCGGCCGCCCTGAGCAACCGCATCCTGTGGATGGCCGCGGAGTTCGGCGTCGACGCGCACGACCGGGTGCTGCAGAAAACCCCGTACACCTTCGACGTGGCCGGATGGGAGTTCTTCCTGCCGCTGGTCACCGGTGCGGCCTGCGTCTTCGCGCCGGTCGACGCCCACTACGACGCCCGCGCGATCGGCGCGGTCATCGCCCGTGAGGCGGTGACCGTCTGCCACTTCGTACCGACCATGCTGGAGTCGTACCTGCGGCTCGCGCCGGCGGGGCAGGACACCTCGCTGCGGCTGGTCTTCTGCAGCGGGGAGCCGCTGCCGGCCGCGCTCGCCGCCCGCTTCTCGGCCCGGCTCGACGCGCGGCTGCACAACCTCTACGGCCCCACCGAGGCGGCCATCGACGTCACCCACTGGCCGGTGCCGCCGGACATCGCCCCGGACGACGCCGTGTACATCGGCGCTCCCGTCGACAACACCGACCTGCGCGTCCTGGACGCCGGGGGCGCGCCGGTCGCCGACGGCGCACCGGGCGAGCTGTGGATCGGCGGCGTCCAGGTGGCCCTGGGCTACGTCGGGCGCCCCGACCTGACGGATGCGGCGTTCACCGTCAGGGACGGCCTGCGCTGGTACCGCACCGGCGACCTGGTCACCGTCGAGGACGGCCTGATCCGCTACCGGGGCCGTACCGACGCCCAGCTGAAGATCCGCGGGGTGCGCGTCGAGCCGGGCGAGGTCGAGGCGGTGCTTGAGGCCCATCCGGCGGTCGGCCGCGCGGCGGTCGTGCCGGTCGCGTCGCGGGACGGTTCCGGGGCG
This sequence comes from Actinacidiphila polyblastidii, assembly GCF_036353415.1. Lineage (NCBI taxonomy): Bacteria > Bacillati > Actinomycetota > Actinomycetes > Kitasatosporales > Streptomycetaceae > Actinacidiphila > Actinacidiphila polyblastidii. The sequence continues at coordinate 267,444 of NZ_JAZEWV010000006.1, read as the reverse complement.
GAGCTGGTCGCGGTCGCGGTCGCCGCCGCCGGACGGGCGGGTGGCGCCGGGGGCGGCGACGCGGACGACGCCGGGCGCGAGGTGCTCGCGTTCACCGCGGAACGGCTGCCGCGCACCTTCGTCCCGCGAGCGGTGCGCTGGGTCGACCGGCTGCCGCTCACCACCTCGGGCAAGGCCGACCGGCGGCGCATCGCGGAGGAGGCCGAGCAGTGGTGGGCCACCGCGCTCCCGGCCGCCGCGGCGGGCGGCGCCGGGCACCCCGCGGACGCCGGGGACGACCTGGCCCGCGCCTGGTGGGAGGCGCTGCCGACGCCGTCCGGCGCGCGGCGCGACGACCTCGGCTTCCTCACCCTCGGCGGTCATTCGCTGGCCGCGACCACGCTGCTGGCCCGGCTAGCCGCGACCCACGAGGCCGACGTCCCGCTCGCCGCGCTGCTGCGGGACGACATGTCGCTGGCGGGGCTGCGCGAGCTGGTGGCGGGCGCCCCGAACAGCCGTGGTCCGGAGGGGTCTTCGGGTGGCGCGGCCGGTCCCGCCGCGCCCGCTGCCACGCCGCGCGACCGCAGCCCGCTGACGCCCGCGCAGGAGCCGCTCTGGCTGGTCAACCGGGCGCTGGCCGACGACTCCGGCAACAACGTCGTGGGCGCGCTCAGCGTCCCCGCCGAGATCGTCGCGGAGACGCTGCGGACCGCCGTCGGCGACGTGCTCGCGCGGCACGACCTGCTGCGGGCCGCCGTCCGGGTGGAGAGCGGCGTGCCGCACTGGTCCTACGCCCCGCACGCCGACGCCGCGCTCGTCACCAGGCAGGTGACAGGCCCGGTGGACCAGGGGGCGATCGGCGGCTTCGTCGCCGAGATCGCCAAGCGGCCGGTGCCGCTGGACCGGCCGCCGCTGATGACCGTCGGCCTGCTGCGCGGTCCCGCACAGTCGGTCCTCGCCGTCTCGCTCCACCATCTCGTCGCCGACCAGCGCGCCCTCGAACTCGTCGTCGCGGACATCGCCGCCGCCTACTCCGCCAGGACCCGGGGGGCCGCGCCGCACTGGCCGTCCGACGCCCCGAACTTCGCCGACTTCGCGCACCTGCGCGCGGCGAGCGTCGGGTCCCCGTCCTGGCACGCCGATCTCGCCCACTGGGAGCGGCTGTTGGGGGACGCGCCGGTCCGTACGGCGCTGCCGTTCCGGCTGCGCGGACCCTCCGTCCCCACCCTGGACGGCCGTCGGCGCACCGCCGCGTTCGGCGCAGCGGCGAGCGCCACCGTCGACGCCTTCCTGGCGGACAGCGGGCACACCCGCGCGACGTACTTCCTCGCCTGCGTGGCCACGGTGCTCGCCGCCTGGTCGGGCGAGGAGAGCGTCGCCGTGGGCATGCCGGTCAGCCGCCGGGTGCGCCCGCCGGAGGTGGACCTCGTCGGACTCGCCCTCAGCACCGTTCCGTTGTGGCTCGCGGCCGGTGAACAGGCTGACCGCGAAACCCTGTTGCGCCACGTCCGGGACCGCACGCTCGACGCCCTCGACCACGCCACGCCCACCTTCCAGGCGATCGCGCACCGGCTCGGCCTGCCCCCCTCGCCGCGCGACAACCCGCTCTTCCAGGTCTGGTTCAACGACCTGAGCCGGATCGGGCCTGCCCCGGTCCTCGCCGGCGCCCCCGCACACTGGCTGGACGCGGCTCCGCCCGCCGCCCTGTTCGACCTCAACTTCTACCTCCGGTACGGCGAGGACGGCTACCGGCTGGAGCTCATCTGCCGCGACGGCCTCTACGACGACGCGGTCGTCGGCGAACTGCTCCGCCAGGTGGCCGACACCGCCCGACGCTTCGCCGCGATCCCCTCCCCGCCGCCGGCGCCTGAGGCCGGCCCCGACGCTGCGCCCCGGCCCACGCCCGCGCTTGGGCTCGCGCCCGCACCCGTGGCTGCGCCGGGGTCCTGGCCGCCGGCTGCGCCCGGGGATGGGGCTGGGTTCGCGCCTCGGCCCGCGCCTGCGCTTGGGCCCGCGCCCGCTCTCGTGCCTGACCTCGCGCCCTCGCCCGCACCTGCGGCTTCGTCCGAGTCCGTGCCGTCGGCTGCGCCTGCTCTCGTGCCAGCGGCTGCGCCCGAGCCGGCACCCGGACTGGTACCCGAGCCGGCACCCGCACCCGTACCGGAGCCCGTACTCGCTCTCGTGCCCGAGCCGGCATCCGGGGTGGAGCCCGAGCAGGTGTCCGGGGCGGCGTCCGGGCCCGCGGCCGGGCTGGCGCCTGAGCCGGCACCCGGGCTGGAGTCTGTGCCCGCTCCCGTGCCCGAGCCGTCACCCGGGACGGCACCCGCACCCGTACCGGAGCCCGTACTCGCTCTCGTGCCCGAGCCGGCATCCGGGGTGGAGCCCGAGGCCGCCTCCGGGCTGCTGCCCGCACCCGTACCGGCGCCCGTGACCGGGCCGCCGCCTGGGCCGGAGCCCGAGCCCAGCTCCGGCCTGGAGCCCGCGCCGGCGCCCGGGACGGCACCCGCACCCGGACTGGAGCCCGTACTCGCTCTCGTGCCCGAGCCGGCATCCGGGGCGACGCCCGAGGCCGCCTCCGGGCTGCTGCCCGCACCCGTACCGGCGCCCGAGACCGGGCCGCCGCCTGGGCCGGAGCTCGAGCCCAGCTCCGGCCTGGAGCCCGCGCCGGCGCCCGCGGCGCCTGCGCGGTCCGCGCCCGGGGTGCTCGCGCAGATTCGCGCCGCGGCCGCGGCGCGGCCGGATGCCGTTGCGGTGGCGGTCGCCGGGGGCGGGGGCGGCGGCCACGGCGGGAGCCGTACGTACGCGCAGCTCGTGGCCGACTGCGCGCGGGTGGCCGCGGAGGTGCGGGCGGCCGGGGTGGGAGCCGGGGGTGTGGTGGAGCTGCGGGCCGGGCGGACGCCGGATCTACCGGCGGCGCTGCTGGGCGCGTGGGCAGCGGGGGCGGTCGTCGCGGTCGTGGACGCCGGGCTGCCGGACGCGGTGCTCGGCGAGCAGCACACGCTGCTGCGGCCGGCCGCGGTGTGGGCGACGGGGCGCGGCGAGCCGCCGGCGCCTGTGACCGATCCCGCGCCGCGGCCGCTGCCCGGCATCGGGCACGTGCTGTTCACCTCGGGCACCTCGGGCCGCCCGGCGGCGGTCCAGGTGCCGTCGGATTCGCTCGCGGCCACGCTGCACTGGTACGTGCGGGCGTACGGCTTCACCGCGTCCGACCGGGTCGCCATGCTGGGCGGGATCGGGCACGACCCGCTGCTGCGCGACATCCTGGCGCCGCTGACGGTCGGCGGCACGGTCGTCGTGCCGCCGCAGGACGTCTTCGCCGCCCCGGACCGGCTGTTCGCGCTGCTGCGCGAGGAGCGGGTGACCGTCCTGCACGCCACACCGGCGCTGCTGGAGATGATCCTCGCCGCCGCCCACGGCCCGGCCCACGCCGCGCTGGCGGACCTCCGCCTGGTGGTGAGCGCGGGCGCCCCGCTGACCGCGGGCCTGGTCCGCGAGCTGCGCGACGTCACGGCGGCGCCGGTGGTCAACGGGTACGGCGCGACCGAGACGCCGCAGCTCGCGTCGGTCCAGGAGGTGGCCGCCGCGGGCGCACTGCCCCCGGCCGCGCTGCCGGACGAGTCGGTCCTACCCGTCGGCTCGGGCGCGGGCGGCGCCGAACTCCTGGTGCTGAGGCCGGACGGCACGCCCGCCCCGGTGGGCCAGGCCGGCGAGATCGTGGTGCGCTCGCCGCACCTGGCCGCCGGCTACCTGGCCGGGTCCGGCCGGGCCGGCGCCTTCACCGCGGCCGGCGGTCCGGCCTTCCGCGGCGGCGCCGCCTTCCGAACCGGCGACCGGGGCCGGCGCGACCCGTCGGGCGCGGTGGTGCCCGACGGCCGGCTGGACCGCCAGGTCTCGGTGGACGGGCACCGCCTGGACCCCGAACAGGTCGAACGCGTCGCGCTCGGCCACCCCGGCGTGCACCGGGCGCTGGTCCGGCTGCTGCCGACCGCCGCGGGACCCGCGCTGTCCCTGTCGGTCGTCGCCCACCCGGGCGCCGACGCCCCCGTGGTCGCCGAGCTGCGCTCCCACCTGCGCCGCCGGCTGCCGCGCTGGGCGGTCCCCACCGAACTGCGCGTGGTCGACGCCTTCGCCCCCGGCGCGCGGCGCAAGGCAGCGGGCCGGCACGCGGCGATCCCCGCGCCCCGCGCGCCCCGGGACACGCCGGGTGCCGCGTCACTGGCCGAGGAGATCGCACGGCTGCTGCGCGGCATCGTCGGCGCCGACGTGCCGCCCGGCGAGAACTTCTTCGACGCGGGACTGAACTCGATGGCCCTGGTCCGGCTGCACGCGCTGCTGTGCGAACGGCTGGCCGTCGACTTCCCGGTCACCGCGATGTTCGAGCACCCCCATGTGACGGCGCTGGCCCGGTTCCTCGCGGACGGCCCGCGCCCGGTTCCGTTACGGGAGGTCAGGCACCATCCGCGCGACGGCGAAGGGGCCCACCAGCGGCGGCAGTTGCGTCAACGCATCCGACGAGATCTCGATCGAGGGCAGGCATGAGCAATATGGCAGGTCATGAACCCATCGCCGTCATCGGGATGGCGGGCCGCTTCCCGGGAGCCGTCGACCTCGGCCGCTACTGGGCCAATCTGCGCGACGGTGTGGCGTCCATCCGGTTCCCGTCGGACGACGAGCTGCTGGCCGCCGGCGTGCCGGCCGCCTCGCTCACCGCCGCCGACTACGTCAAGGCGCTGGCGACCGCGCCCGACGTCGACGCCTTCGACGCGGAGTTCTTCGGGCTGACGCCCCGCGAGGCACGGATCTGCGACCCGCAGCTCCGGCTGTTCCTCGAATGCGCCCACGCCACCTTGGAGAACGCCGGCTACGACGTCGAAACGCTCGCGGACGTGGGGGTGTTCGGCTCGACCGGCGCCGGCCACTACCTGGACCTGGTGCGGCGCAGCGAGGGGCTCGGCCCGCTCAGCAGGTCCGGTATGTCGCTGACCACCTGGAACTCCACCGACTACCTGACCTCGCTGGTCTCCTACAAGCTGGGCCTGGGCGGGCCGAGCCTGAACGTCGCGACGGCCTGCTCCAGTTCGCTGGTGGCGGTCCACCTGGCGGCGGCGGCGCTGCGCGCGGGCGAGTGCGAACTCGCCCTGGCCGGCGGCGTGGAGGTGGAGCTGCCGCTCGGCCACGGCTACTGGTGGGAGCCCGGCGGCACGCTCAGCCGCGACGGGCACTGCCGCCCCTTCGACAAGTCCGCGTCAGGCACCGTCTACTCCTCCGGTGTCGGCATGGTCGCCCTCAAGCGGCTCTCCGACGCCCTCGCCGACGGCGACCACGTGCGCGCGGTGATCCGCTCCACCGCGGTGAACAACGACGGCGCGGCGAAGGCCGGTTTCGCCGCGCCGAGCGTGACCGGGCAGTCCGCCGCCGTCGCCGAGGCGATGGCGCTGGCCGACGTGGCCCCGCGGGACGTGGGGATGCTGGAGGCGCACGCCACCGGCACGGTGCTCGGCGACCCCATCGAGGTGGCCGCGCTGAAGTCGGCCTACCAGTACCTGGGCGGCGCGGAGACCGGCGGCACCGCGCTCACCTCGGTCAAGGGCAACATCGGCCACACGGTGCACGCCTCGGGCGCGGCCTCCCTGATCAAGGTCGTGCTGTCGCTGGAGAACGAGACCATCCCGCCCAGCGCGGGCTATCAGGACGCCAACCCGGCGCTCGGCATTGACGGTTCGCCGTTCCAGGTGCCCACCGGGGCGGTTCCCTGGCCGCGCACCGACGGGCGCCCGCGCGTCGCCGCCGTCAACTCCTACGGGGTGGGCGGCACCAACGCGCACGCCGTGGTCGAGGAGGCGCCCGCCGCCGCACCCGCCGCCCCGCCGGCCCACGACCGGCCGCGCGTCGTGGTGTGGTCCGCCCGCACCCCGCAGGCCGCCGACCGCTACCGGGACAGCCTGGCCGAGCACTTCGCCGGGCCGGCCGGCGCGGCGTACGCCGGCAGCGTGGCCACCCTGCAGCGCGGCCGGACCCCGTACCCGCACCGCGGCGCGGTCGTCGCGGTCGGCCCGCAGGAGGCCGCCGCGCTGCTCCAGGACCCCAGGTCCGCCGCGCACTTCAGCACGCCGGCCGCCGGGGAGCCCGGCCGGATCACCTTCCTCTTCCCCGGGATGGGCGTGCAGCAGGTCGGGGTGGCCCTCGACCTGTACGAGCGCTCGACCGCCTATGCCGCCGCGTTCGACGAGTGCCTCGACCTGTTCGAGGCGCAGGGCGTGCCGCTGCGCGAGCTGTGGCGTGGCGGCGACGACGAGCGGATCAACGCCCCCGGCGCCTCACAGCCGTTGATCTTCGCCGTCGAGCACTCGCTGGCCAGGGCCTGGCAGGCGTGGGGGATCACGCCGTCCGCGGTGCTCGGCCACAGCCTCGGCGAGATCACCGCGGCGACCGTCGCCGGTGTCTTCACCCTGGAGGACGCCGTCCGCGCGGTGACCGCCCGCTCGCGTGCGCTGCAGGACACCCCGCCCGGCGGCATGCTCGCCGTCGCCGCGTCCCGGGACGACGTGGCACCCTTCCTCACCGGCGGCGTACGGCTCGCGGTGGTCAACGGCCCCCGCCAGGTGGTCGTCGCCGGGCCCGCGGAGGAACTCGTCGAGACCGGGGCGGCGTTGCGGCGTGCCGGACTGGCCAGCCGTGCGCTGCGCACCACCCACGCCTCCCACGCGCCGGTCGCCGCCCCCGCCGTGCCCGCCTTCGCGCAGGCGCTGCGCGGCATGCGCCTGTCCGCGCCCGTCGTCGACTTCTACTCGGCGGCCCGCGGCCGGCCGGCCGGCGCGGAGGAGGTCACCGACCCGGAGTTCTGGTCCCGCCAGCTCGTCGAGCCGGTGAACTTCGCCGACGCCCTGGACGCGCTCACCGCCGCCGAGGGGCGGCAGGTGATGATCGAGGCCGGTCCCGGCCGCGCGCTGACCGCCGTGGTCCGCCAGCACCCCTCGGTCGCCGACGGCCGCCACACGGTGCTGCCGACCCTCGCCCAGCGCAGGACCGACCCGCTGGCGGAGGTGCGGTCCGCGCTGGCCGCCGTCGCCGCCGTGTGGACCGAGGGCCACCCGGTGGACTGGGCCGCGGTGGAGGACCTCGCCGAGGTCGCCAGGACCCCGGTCCCCGGCTACCCGTACGAGCGCGAGCGGCACTGGGTCGACGTGGCGCCCGCCGCCGGCGGCGCGGACGGCGCGGACGCCGCGGGGGACGCCTCCTCGCCGTTCAGCCTGCTCGGCTGGCAGGAGCGGCACCGCCGCCCGGCGCCGGCCTCGGACGGCGCCGCCCTGGCCGTCGCGCTGCTCCCGCAGGACGAGGAGCGGGCGAGGACCGTCACCGCGGCGCTCGCCGAGGCCGGACTCGACGTCGTCGCGCTGCGGCCGGGCGCCGAGTACCAGGCGGCCGGGCGGGAGTTCACCGTGCGCCCCGGCGAACCGTGGGACCTGGCCCGGGTGTTCAGGGCGCTGAAGGAGAGCGGTGACGCGCCCGCGCTGCTCGTCCACGCGGCCACCCTGCTGGTCAGGGCAGGCACCGGCCCCGGCGCGGCGGACGGCGGCGGCGTCAGCGGTCCCGGCGCCGACGGCGGTCGCGGCGGTCTCGGCGGCGGGCTGCAGGACCAGCTCGCCCTGGGGTTCTCCGCCGCGTCGGAACTGGTCCGCCAGGCGTCCCGGGCGTCAGCGGGCGGACCGCGCCCCGACCTCCTGGTGCTGACCGAGCGCGCCGTGGACGTCAGCGGCCACGACCCGCTGCGACCCGCCAACGCCGCGCTCACCGCGCTGGTCAGCACGCTGCCGGGCGAGGACGTGGTGGCGCGCGCCCGGCTCGTGGACCTCGGGGACTCGGTGGCCGCGCACGACCTCGCGGACGAGCTGCGGAACCGCGGCGGCGACCCCCTGGTCGCCCTGCGCGGCGACCGCCGCTGGATCCCGGTGGAGCGCCCGCTCCCGCTCACGCCGAGCCAGGAGCCGCCGCTGCGCGACCGCGGCGTCTACCTCGTCACCGGCGGCACCGGCGGTCTCGGCGGGGTGGTGGCCAGGGAGCTGGCCAGGACCGGGCAGCGCCCGGTGCTGATCCTCACCGGGCGCAAGGCGTCGCCGCGGCCCGAACTCCTCGCCGAACTCGGCGACCTCGGCGCCACCGCCGAGGTCGCCGCCTGCGACGTCACCGACCAGGCGGCGCTGGCCGCCCTGGTCGACGACGTCAGCCGGCGGCACGGCCCGGTCAACGGCGTCTTCCACCTGGCCGGCGTGGCCGGCAGCGGCATGGTCGCCTTCACCTCGACCGCCAAGGCGGCAGCCGCCTTCGACCCCAAGGTGCTGGGCACTCTCGCGCTGGGCCGGGTGTTCGCCGACCGGCCGCCGCTCGACCTGTTCGTCGCCTTCTCCAGCCGCTCGGTCCTGGAGGGGGTGACCGGCGGCGCCGACTACGCCGCCGCGAACGCGGTGCTCGACGCCCTGGTCCGCTCCGGCGTGCCGGCCGCCGGCCGGCTGCTGACCGTCGCCTGGCCGCGCTGGCGGGACATCGGCATGGGCGTGCCGGTCGAGCCGGGCGTGGGGCTGGACCCCGACCGCGGCGGCGCGCTGCTGATGGAGCTGCTCGACGCGAGGACGCCGCGGCAGATCGCCGTCCGGCACTTCGTCGACGGGCGCCCGACCGCGGTGCACCCGGCGGCCCGCGCCCAGGCCGCGGCGCCCCGGCCGGCGCCCGCCGCCGCGGTGTCGGCCGCGCGCGGCCGCGGCGGCCCGCTGACCACCGCGGACCGGCTGGGCGCGCTGTGGACGGCGCTGCTGGGCCGCGGCGAGATCGGGCACGACGCGGACTTCTTCGACCTGGGCGGCAACTCGCTGACCGCGGTGGAGCTGATGACGCGGGTGCGCGGCGAGTTCGGGGTCGACCTCGGCATCGTCGTGCTGTTCGACCACCCCACTCTGGAGGCCCTGGCCGACCAGATCGACCGGCGGGAGGCGTGATGGCCACGCAGCACACGGACGCGCACGCATCGGACGCGCACGCATCGGACGCGCACGCAACGGGCGCGGGCGCACCGGGGCAGCCCGCCCCGGTCCCGCCGGCCCCCGGCCAGCCGGCCCCGGACCGGCCGGCCGGGGACGGACCCGTGCGGCCGCCGCACGACGCCGCACCCGACGGGCACCTGATCCCGTTCACCGGCACCGGCTGGGCCACCTGGCGTGACGTGGTGCTGCGCGGCACCGGCTTCCCCGCCGAGAGCGTGCAGGCGCTGACCGACGCCGCGCTGGCCGCCGCCGCCGACGAGGCGGCCGCCGACCCCGCCCGCCTCGACGCCTACCGGGCGGAGTTCACGGCCGCCGCCGACCGGCTGTCCGCCGCGGTGCGCACCGTCGCGCGGGACCCGCGGTTCCGCGAGGCCGTCGCCTGGCAGAACCCGAAACTCCTCAAACTCTGCCTGGACAAGCTCGCGGCCGGCGAGCCGCGCAACGTCCGCGGCCGCAACCACGAGCTGACGGTGGCCAGTTACCTCCAGCGCTACGGCCTGAAGAACGACACCATCGGCTTCGTCGGACCGGTCGGCTGGGCGCGCTGGACCGACGAGGGCGAGCCGCTCGCGGTACGGGTCGGGGAAGACTTCCTGGCCCGACGCACCGTCTACTTCGAGATCTGGGCGATCGACGCGCTCGCCCGTGCCCTCTCCGCGGACCCGGAGGTGCGGCCGTGGCTGGTGCCCCGGCTGTTCGCCGCGCACCAGCTGGAGGGCTCCACCCTGCACGTGCCCGGCCGGGCGCCGGTGACGCTGACCCCCGCCGAGTCCGAGGTGCTCGCACTGGTCGACGGCGTGCGCAGCGTCCAGGACGTCGCGGCGGAGCTGACCTGGTCGGAGTTCCCCGAACTCGCCGAGCCCGCCGCGCTGCTGGCCGCGTACGACGAGCTGGTCGAGCGCGGACTGCTCCGCCTCGACCTGGTCGGCGCGATCGAGGCGTTCCCCGAACGCACCCTGATCGGGCGGCTGGAGCGGATCAAGGACCCCGAGGTGCGCGAGCGGGCGCTGGCCGTGGTGGGCCGGCTGGTCGACGCCAGGGACCGGGTCGCCGCCGCGGCGGGCGACGACGTGGCGCTCGAAGCGGCGCTCACCGTGCTCGGCGACACCTTCCAGGACATCACCGGCCTGGACGGGGAGCGCCGCGCGGGACTGACCTACGCGGGACGCACCCTGGTGTACGAGGACACCGTCCGCGGCGTCCGCACCACCATGGGCCCCGGCCTGCGCGACGCGCTGTCCCGCCCGCTGTCGCTGCTGCTGGACAGCGCCCGCTGGCTGGTCACCCAGATCGGCGAGGAGTACGACCGGCTGTTCACGGAGCTGTACGAGCGCCGGGTCGCCCAGTCCGGCAGCCCGGTGGTGCCGCTCGCGGCGATCCTCAGCCTGGCCACCCCGCAGCTGTTCTTCAACATGCGGGCGCTGTCCAAGCCGGTGCGGCGCGCCGTCGACGAGTTCCAGCGCCGCTGGGCCGCGGTCCTGCAACTCCCGCAGGACGCCCGCGAGGTGCAGCTGGACAGCGCCGAACTCGCCGGCCGGGTCGCCGAGTCCTTCCCGCCGCGCCCGGTGCCGTGGGTCACCGCCATCCACCACTCGCCCGACTTCATGCTCGCCGCCGCCGACGAGGCCGCCGTCGCCCGCGGCGACTACCTGTTCGTGCTCGGCGAACTCCACCTGTCCTTCAACACCATGGAGAGCAGGGTCTTCGTCCAGCAGCACGACGACCCGCCGACGATGCTCGCGTCCGCCGAGGCCGACCTCGGCGGCCGGCGGATCTACGGCATCCCGTCCCGCGAGGTGCCCGGCGTCAGCTCCCGGGTCTCGCCGCCGTCCGCGCTGCTGTCGCCCGGCTACACGTACTGGACGATGCACCCCGAGTCGGTCCTGCCGCCCGGTCCGATCATGCCGGCCGCCGACCTGGAGGTGCTCCGCGAGGGCGACCGGCTGATCGCCCGGTCCCGCACCGGCTCCTTCCGGGCGCCGCTGTCCAAGATGTTCGGCGAACCGCTGGCGGCCGCCGCGGTCAACGCGTTCAAGCCGGTGTCGCGCGGCGCACACAGCCCGCGGATCACCATCGACCGGCTGGTCATCGCCCGCGAGTCGTGGAGCTTCCCGGCCGCGGACGTCGGCTGGGCGGCGGTGAAGTCCGAGTCCGACCGCTTCCTCGCCGCACGCCGCTGGCGGATCGAGCACGGCCTGCCCGAACGCGCCTTCTACAAGGTGCCGGTGGAGGACAAGCCGACCTTCGTGGACTTCTCCAGCCTGGTCTACGTCAACATCCTCGCCAAGTCGATCCGCAGGTCGGCGGAGGAGGAGAACGGCTCGGTGAGCCTGACCGAGATGCTCCCCGACCGCTCCGAGCTGTGGCTGCGCGACGCCCAAGGCGCCCGCTACACCTCGGAGTTCCGCATCCTGGCGGTCGACCGGGTGGCGGAGGAGGGCTGAGCCGGCGGGGCGCGGTGGCGAGTTGGGATCAGGGTGTCCAGCCCGCTGCCGCCCGTTCGTCGTAGGGGTCGTAGGAGAGAAAGCAAGGCCGGGCCGCCACGGAGCGGCTCGGCGGGCACCGCGAGCACAGCAGAGGAGCGCACGTGATCAAGGCACTGAGCGAGATCGAGGTCATCACCCTGTTCGTGGAGGACATCTCCGCGGCCAAGACCTTCTACACGGAGGTATTCGGCCTGGAGGTCATCTACCAGGACGACGTGTCCGCGGTCGTGAAGCTGAACAACCTGATGATCAACCTGCTGGCGGTCTCGGAGGCGCACGGCCTCATCGCGCCCGCCGGCGTCGCCGGCTCGGGGACCGGTGCGCGCGCGCTCCTCACGATCAACGTGAAGGACGCGAACGCCGTCGCCGCGGAGCTGGAGCAGCACGGCGTGAAGCTGATCAACGGGCCGGTGGACCAGCCCTGGGGCCGGCGCACCGCCGCCTTCGCCGACCCGGCGGGCAACCTCTGGGAGATCGCCCAGGAGATCTCGCAGGACTGACCGCCCCGATCGTCCGACGCAAACCTCCAGCCGCCCGCAGTCTCCCGAGAGATCGAGGACCCCGCAGATGTCTGAAGTTGTCGAGCTCATCGTCCCCAACAGTGCCGAGTACCACCTGCGCAACCCCGCGCTGAACCTCACCGGCGACGAGCGGGAGCGCGTGGTGCGCTTCAGCGGCACCTACGAGTGCGAGCACGCGGTCTTCTGGACCGACAACCCGCGGGTGATGGTCCTGCCGGTCGGCTGGAACGAGCAGTGGTACGCCGACATCCACCGGGAACTGGGCCTGGCGCCCGCCCCGGTGGTGTCGCCGGCCATGCGCACCGGCCTGCTCGTCGAGGACCTGCTGAAGGACGGTGACGCCCAGGGCGAGCTGCGCGGCCACCTGTCCGGCTACGACACCGTGCGGCTGCTGATCGTCGGCCCGACCCCGGAGACGTACCTGCTCGCCGCGATGCTGCGCGGCTGGGGCCTGACCGTGGAGCTCGACCACCTCCCGGAGGACGACTACTGGGCCAGCCTCTACCTGGACTCCAAGGTCAGTGCGCTCGACCTGGCCAGGCAGCTGCCGGACATCCGGGTCGCGCAGGGCATGGTCGTCGGCAACTGGGTCGAACTGCGCGGCGCGCTGCGGTCGATGACCGCGCAGCACGGCAAGGTGATCGCCCGCACCCTGTTCGGCGTCGCCGGCGACGGCTCCGCCGTCGTCTCCGACACGCCGGGCAGCGTCGAGGAGTTCCTCGACAACGCGGCCCGCGACTCCTTCTTCGCCTTCCCCATCCTGATCCAGGAGTTCGTCGCGCACGCCGACGGCATCGGCTGTCCGGCCGCGGACATCCTGATCGGCGAGGACGGCGTGGAGGACGTCGTGCTCTGCACGCTCACCGTCGAGCACGGCTACTCCTTCCGCAGCGTGGACGTCGGCGAGGGCGCGCTCCCCGCGGTGTGGGGCGAGCGGCTCACCCGTACCGCCCACGAACTGGGCGCCGCCGCCCACAAGCTGGGCTACCGCGGCTGGATGTGCTGCGACTGCGTGGCCGGCGCCGACGACCAGCTGTACGTCACCGAGATCAACGCCCGGCGCAGCGGCTCCCTGCACGCCGGCGGCCTGCTGCGGATGTGGGGCGCGGAGAAGGAACTCACCCTGTCCGCGCACTTCATGATGCCCGTCGCGGACGGCACCACGTACGAGGAGCACATCCGGCCGGTCTTCCAGCGGCTGTGGAAGTCCGGGGTGCGCGCGTACCCGACGAGCGTGCGGGCGCTGCCGTGGCCCGACCCGATCATCGCGGTCATCGCGGCGGCCCCGACGGCCGCGGAGGCCCACAAGATCGTCGCGGACATCCGGCAGGGCATCCACGAGCTGGCCGGGCCGCCGTCCGCCGAGCACCCGCTGGCGGCGGAGAGCGCGGACCCGGTGGAGCTGCCGGTGGCCAGCGGCGCCTGACGACCCCGCACGACGATCGACGCACCCGCACCACTCGTCGCCGCTAAGGAGAGGTTGCCGTGAGACGCAGTCGCGAAGTGCACCTGGTGTCGCGCCCGACCGGGCGGCTGCCCGCGCCCGGCGACGTGAAGATGGTCGAGGTGGCGGTGCCCGCGCCGGCCCCCGGCCAGGTCGTCGTCCGCAATCTGTACATGTCCATCGACCCCGGGCTGCTGCTGCGGATGAACGACCTCAGCAAGGTCGACATCCCCGACTTCCAGCCCGGGGAGGCGATGTGGAGCGACGCGATCGGCGAGGTGGTGGAGTCCGAGGACGACCGGCTGTCCGCCGGCGACTTCGTGTGGCACCGCTTCGGCTTCCGCGACTACGTGGTCGAGGACGCCGGCGAGTTCCGCCGGGTCGACCCCGAACGCTACCCCTCGCTCACCCACCACCTGTGCTTCGGGCAGACCGCCTACGTCGGCACGCACGTCGCACAGATCCAGCAGGGCGACACCTTCTGGGTGTCGAGCGCGGCCGGGGGAGTGGGGACCATGGCCGGGCAGATCGCCCGGCTGCGCGGCGCCACCCGGGTGATCGGCTCGGCGGGCACGCCGGAGAAGGCCGCGTACCTGCGCGACACCCTCGGTTTCGACGTGGCCTTCGACTACCACGACGGCTTCCGGCAGCACCTGGACGGCCTCGACGTCTACTACGACAACGTCGGCGGCACCCACCTGGAGGCGGCCATCGACGCGCTGAAGCCGCGCGGCCGGATCGTCATGGGCGGCGGCATGCAGGAGATCAGGACCGGCGTGCCGCAGGGGCCGCGGAACATCCTGGCGGTGATCGGCAAGCGGCTGAGCCTGCTCGGCTACTACACCTTCGACCACACCGACCTGTTCCCCGAGTTCGACGAGCGGTTCCCCCGCTGGGTGCGCTCGGGGGAGATCATCGTCGCCGAGACGATCGTGGACGGCCTGGAGAACGGCGTCACCGCCGCGGTCAACCTGCTCAACGGCGTCTACACCGGAAAGGTCGTGCTGCGCATCTGAGCCGGCATGTCCATCCGGCGGGCTCCGGTTCGTCGACGCAAGCACGAGGTGAGCGATGACCATGACGCTGATGCGAGGCACGGAGGACCGATGACACACGATCTGGAACGCGGCGCGACCGCCCGCGACCGCGCGCGCCGCCGGGAAGGACGTGTGCGGTGACATCCCGCAAGGAACGCGGCGTGCCCGCCGAACTGGCCCTCGCACGCGTCGACATCACCGTGCTCACCCGGCGCGCCGGCGCGCCGCTGATCATCCTCGACGTGCTGGTGAACGTGCTGCTGGGCGCGCTGCCCGTGGTGTTCGTCGTCGCCGCCGCCGTGGTCCTCGGCCGGGTGCCGGCCGCGGTCGACGGCGGCCTGGGCTCGCACGCCTGGGACTCGCTGCTCGACGCCTTCTTCGTCGCCGCCGGTGCCTTCATCGGCCAGCAGATCGTGGCGCCGGTACGGGAGTCCGTCGGCGACCTGGTGGCCCGCCAGGTCGACGGCAAGGTGATCGACGACGTGATGGCCGCGGCCACCAGCACCACCGGCGTGGGACCGCTGGAGGACCCGCGGGTCGTCGAGGACCTGCGCACCGCGGCGCGCGAGCTGGAGACCTGGGTGCAGAGTCCCGGCCAGGCGTGCGCCGGACAGCTCGCGCTGATCGGCCGCTACACCCAGCTCGCCGGGTACGCGGGCGTGGTCGGCGCGGTGTTCTCCTGGCTGGCCGCGGCCGGACTCGTCGTCGCCGTGATGCTCTTCCGCTACGGACTGCGCGGGGGCCTGCGCAAGTACGCCGACGTCCGCTTCGAGCTCGACGGCGCCGAGCTGAAGAACGACTACCTGCGCGCGCTGGCCATCGACGCCGACGCGGCCAAGGAGATCAGGGTCTTCGGCCTCATCGACTGGTTCCGCGAGCTGTGGCGGCAGAGCTACCTGGAGTGGCTGAAGCCGCTGTGGGCGGCCCGGCGGCGGATCTACCTGTGGCCGTTCGTCTGGTTCACCGCCTGGGGGATGGCCGTCACCGCGTCGGTGATGGCGCTCGCCGGCCACACGGCCGCCGACCCCGGCTCCGACCTGAGCCTCACCGACTTCGTCATGGTCATCACCGCCGCGCTCAGCGCGCTGAGCCTCGGCGAGTTCTACCGCGAGTCCGACCTGCCGACCGCGGTCGGCATGCACGCCTACGACGCGGTGCGCCGCTTCTTCTCCGGCCTCGCCGCCGGCGAGCCGGCCGCCCGGGTGCCCGCCGCCCGCGAGTCCGCCGCCGACTCCACCGCCCCCGGGACGCCCGCTGCGGACGCCGCCACGGTGCCCGAGCCGTCCGGCACCATCCGCTTCGACAAGGTGAGCTTCCACTACCCGGGCCAGCAGCGCATGATCCTCGACGAGCTGGACCTCACCCTGCCGATCGGCCGGTGCACCGCCCTGGTCGGGGTGAACGGCGCCGGCAAGACCACGCTGGTGAAGCTGCTCGCCCGGCTGCACGAGCCGACCTCGGGCGCGATCCTGCTGGACGGCGTCGACATCCGCAGCTACCCGGTGGACGCCTGGCGGGCCAAACTCGGCGTGATCTTCCAGGACTTCGCCCGCTACGAGGTCTCCGCCGCCGACAACGTCGCCTTCGGGTCCGTCGCGCACATCGGCGACCGGGCCGGAGTGCGGGCCGTGGTGGAGGCCGTCGGCCTCGCCGACGCGCTCGACGCGCTGCCCCGCGGCATGGACACCCCGCTGGCCCGGCACCTGGAGGGCGGCGCGGACCTGTCCGGCGGGCAGTGGCAGCGGATCGCCCTGGCGCGCGCCCTGTTCGCGCTGCGCAACGGCTCGCCCGTGCTGGTGCTCGACGAGCCCACCGCGAGCCTGGACGTGCGCGCCGAGGCGGGGTTCTTCAAGGAGTTCACCGACCTCGCGCACGGCGCCACCACGCTGCTGATCTCGCACCGGTTCTCCACCGTGCGGCAGGCCGACCTGATCGTGGTGCTGGAGGACGGCCGGGTCACCGAGCACGGCAGCCACGAGGAGCTGCTCGCCGCCGACGGCCGGTACGCGCACCTGTTCCGGCTCCAGGCCGACCGCTTCACCGACTCCGAGGACGCCGGCTCCGAGGACGACCCCGGCGGCGGCAAGGACGCCGCGGCGCCGAGCGAAGAGACCGTGGGGAGGGCGCTGTGAAGGAGACGCTGACCGGTTCCTGGAGGGTCCTCGGGATCGCCTGGAAGGTCGACTGGCGCAAGACCGTCACCGCGATCGTGCTGATGATGGCCGGCGCGGTGGCGGCACCGCTGCTCGCCGCCTTCCTCGGCCTGATGACCAACGCCGTCGTCGACGGCAGGTCCGGCGACGCCGCCTGGTACGGGGTGACGGTGGCGGTGCTCGCCATCGTCACGCTCTCCTTCGGCAACTTCGCCCACGTCGCCTACTTCGAACTCGCCGAACTCGCCGAACTCGACTTCGTCGAGGACCTGATGAGGCTCTCCAACGGCTCGGAGGGCATCGAGCACCACGAGCGCTCCGACTACGCCGACATGCTGACCGTGCTGGGACCGGAGAGCCGGCGCTTCCCCAACGCGCTGCAGGCGCTCTTCAGCACCTTCGGACTGATCCTCGCGGTGATCTTCACCGCGGTGCTGCTGGCCCGGCTGAACCCGCTCCTGCTGCTGCTCCCGGTCGCCGCGGTGCCGCCGCTGCTGGCCGGCCGCAGGGCGGAGAAGATCAACGACCAGGCCAGGACCGACACCGCCGAGTCCACCCGGATCGCGCTCAACCTCTTCCGGCTGGCGTCCTCCGCGCGCTACGCGGGCGAGCTGCGCGTCTTCCAGATGAGCGGCGAACTGCGCCGCCGCCACGCCGAGCTGTGGGCCGCGACCAGCCGCGGGCTGTGGCGGGCGGGCAACAAGGCGGCGCTGGTGCGGGCCGGCGGCCAGATGGTCTTCGGGCTGGCCTACATGGGCGCGATGATCCTGGTGATCCGCGAGGCCATCACCGGCCACCACCGGGTCGGCGACGTCGTGCTGGTGATCTCGCTGGCCACCCAGGTCAACCGGCAGGTCGCCGCCGCGGTGAGCCTGCTCAGCGACCTGCAGCGGATGGCGGGCACGCTGCGCCGGATGGACACCGTGCGCGAGCTGGTGGCGGTGTCGGCGGCGCTGCCGGTGGACCGCACCCCCGAGGAGCGGCTGACCCGCGGCATCGAACTGGAGGGCGTCGACTTCTCCTACCCGGGCACCGACACCCAGGTGCTCAGCGACGTCTCGCTCACCCTGCCGGCAGGCGCCACGGTCGCCATCGTCGGCGAGAACGGCGCGGGCAAGAGCACCCTGGTCAAGCTGCTGTGCGGGCTGTACCGGCCGTCGCAGGGCCGCATCCTGGTCGACGGCACCGACCTGCGGAGGCTGCCCGCCGACCAGTGGCGGCAGCGCATCGCCGCCGGCTTCCAGGACTTCGTACGCTACGAACTGACGGCGGGGCGGACGGTCGGGCTCGGCGACCTGCCGCACCTCGACGACGCGCCGGCCGTGACCGCCGCGCTGGGGAAGGCCCACGCCGACGACGTCATCGCCCAGCTGGAGTCGGGCCTGGACACCCAGCTGGGCACCAGCTACACCGAGGGCGCGGAGCTGTCCGGCGGCCAGTGGCAGAAGCTGGCACTCGGCCGCGCGCTGATGCGCGAGACACCGCTGCTGCTGGTGCTCGACGAGCCGACGTCCGCGCTGGACCCGGAGGCCGAGCACCACCTCTTCGAGCGGTACGCGGCGCAGGCCCGCCAGGTCCGCGAGACCACCGGCGCGATCACCCTCTTCGTCTCGCACCGCTTCTCCACCGTCCGGATGGCCGACCTGATCGTCGTCGTCAAGGACGGCCGGGTGGTGGAGACCGGCGACCACCAGACCCTCATCCAGGGCGGCGGCCTGTACGCGGAGCTCTTCGAGCTGCAGGCGCTCGCCTACAAGTAGACCAGCGGGCCCGGGAGGACCCGCCGCTCCACCGCACCATCCCGCACCACCGGCACCACCGGCAGGACCGCAGGACCGCACCACACGGCGCGCATTCCGCCTCACGGCGGGGTGCGCGCCGTCCGACTGTAAGGCCCCTGTTGCACCAGATGCAGGAAGACGTAGGAGGGATCATGCGAAGACGCTTCGCGATGCTCATCACCATGGCGACCGTCGCCGCGGTCGGTATGACCGCACAGCCGGCCGCCACCGCCGCCACCGCGGGCCGCGGCCAGGACCACGGCGTACCGACGTCCGTCGAGGCCAAGGCCCTGGCGAGGAGCGTCACCAGCCGGGGCATCCTCGCCCACGAACAGGCGCTGGCACGAATAGCCGACCACAACGACGAGATGCGCGCGTCCGGCACGCCCGGCTACGAGGCCGCGGCCCGCTACGTCGCCGGAACGCTGCGCGACGCCGGGTACACGGTCAACGAGCAGCGCTTCACCTTCCCGTTCTACAACGAGCTGGCTCCGCCGGTGGTCGACGAGGTGTCCCCGGCGACCGCCTCCTTCACCACCACGACGTTCGCGTACTCCGGCAGCGGGGACGTGACCGGCCCGCTGGTCCCGACCACCAACGTGATGGTGCCGCCCGCGCCGACACCCTCGTCCAGCTCCGGATGCGATGTCGCGGACTTCCCGCCGGTCGGCCCCGGGGAGCGGCCGATCGCGCTGATCCAGCGCGGCACCTGCGCGTTCGAGACCAAGGTGCTCAACGCCGAGGCGGCGGGCTACGCCGCGGTGGTCATCTTCAACGAGGGGCAGCCGGGCCGTGACCAGGCCGACGGCGGCACCATCGGTGAGAGCGTCGGCATCCCGGTCGTCGGGATGCTCAGCTACGCGGACGGCGCCTCGCTGTACTCCGCGGCCAAGGCGGGGCCGGTCACCGTCCACGTGCGCACCAGCACGCAGAACGACCCGAACGCCACGACCGAGAACATCGTCGCCGAGAGCAAGGGCGGCGACCCGCGGCACGTGCTGCTGGTGCACGCCCCGCTGGACGCGCTGCCCACCGGTCCCGGCATCAACGAGGACGGCAGCGGCGTGGCGACCGCGCTGGAGATCGCCGAGCAGATCCACCGGCTGCACCTGAACCCGACGTACAAGATCCGTTTCGTCTTCTTCGGCGCCGAGGAGACCCGCGCGGTGCGGGACGAGACCGGGGCGATCGGACTGCAGGGTTCCTACCACTACGTGCAGACGCTGAGCCCGGCCCAACTCGGGCGCATCTACGCGGCGATCGACCTGGACTCGATCGGCTCGCCGAACTACGCCAGGTTCGTCTTCAACGGCGACGGGCCGGCCGGCTCGGTGCAGATCCAGCAGCTGTTCGAGAACTGGTTCACCGCGCGTCACCTGGCCACCGAGCCGATCGAGCCGACCACCTTCGACGGCTCCTCGCTCGGCCCGCTGATCGACGCGGGGGTCCCGACCGGCGGCCTGTTCGGCGGCGCCGCGGACCTCAAGACCCCCGAGGAGGCTGCCACTTACGGGGGAACGGCCGGGGTGTCGTATGACGCCTGCTTCCACCAGGCGTGCGACGACATCCACAACCTGAACCCCAAGGCGCTGTCGGAGTTCAGCGGCGCGGCGGCCGACGTCATCTGGCGGCTCGCCGCGCAGGGCCTGCCGCCGGCCGGGGCGGCCACCCCGTAGCACCCCGCGGCAGGCGGTCCGGTGGGATCACCCTTTTCCCGAATGTCCTTTCCCCGGCGACCGGTTCGTCGAGGTGAAGGGGGGATGCGGAACGATTCCCACCGGACCGCCGGGTGTCATCACCGGACGACTGCGGGCGCCGCGCCGTAGGATCAGGTCTGCCGCGCAAGGGCCCGACTGGAGGTACGAACCGATGAAGTTCATGCTCTTCGTCTGCGTAGACAAGGCCGTCTACGACCGCGAGCCCCTGGAGCCGGTCGAACCGGACGAACCGATGCCCTGGGCCGACGAGTTGGACGCCGCCGGGATCCGGCTGCACGGCGACGAGCTGCGCCCGTACCGGGACGCCACCACGGTGCGCGTGCGCGGCGGCGAAGTGCTGCTCGCCGACGGGCCGTTCGCGGAGACCAAGGAGGTCATCGCCGGCTACGACATCATCGACTGCGCCGACGAGAAGGAGGCGATCGAGATCGCCTCCCGCCACCCGGTGGCGCTCACCGGCCGGATCGAGATCCGCCCCTTCCGCGGGTGAACGTCGAGGCGGCCGTCGCGACGACCTTCCGGGCCGAGTGGGCCCGGGTGGTCGCCACGCTGATCCGCACCACCGGCGACTGGGACCTGGCCGAGGAGTGCGCTCAGGACGCGTTCACCCAGGCGCTGGCCAAGTGGCCGAGGGACGGCGTGCCGGCCCGCCCGGGCGCCTGGATCGTCACGACCGCCCGCAACCGGGCGATCGACAAGCTCAGACGGCGCAGCGTCGAGGCGGTCAAACTCCGCCAGATCGCCCTCGACCTGCGCCACGACGAGGAGCGGGCGCCGGACGACCCCGACGACATCGAGGACGACCGGCTGCGGCTGATGTTCACCTGCTGCCACCCCGCGCTGCCGCTGCCCGCCCGGGTGGCGCTGACGCTGCGCACGCTCGCCGGTCTGACCACCGCGGAGACCGCCAGGGCCTGCCTGGTCTCGGAGCAGACCATGGCCAAGCGCCTGGTCCGCGGCAAGGAGAAGATCCGGCACTCCCAGATCCCCTACCGGGTGCCGCCCGCGCACCTGCTGCCGGAGCGGCTGCCGGGCGTGCTGGCGGTGCTGTACCTGCTGTTCAACGAGGGCTACACCGCGACGACCGGCGCCGACCTGCTCCGCCCCGACCTGTGCGCCGAGGCGATCCGGCTGGTCAGGCTGCTGGCCCGGCTGATGCCCGACCAGCCGGAGGTGCTCGGCCTGAACGCGCTGATGCTGCTGCACCACGCCCGGCGCGACGCCCGGGTCAGCGGCGCCGGCGAACTCGTGCCGCTGGCCGAGCAGGACCGCTCCTCCTGGCAGCGCGGCGAGATCGAGGAGGGCATCGCCGTGCTGGAGTCCGCGCTGGACCGCGGGGACGTCGGCCCGTACCAGTTGCAGGCCACCATCGCGGCCTGCCACGCCACCGCCACCTCCGAGGCGGACACCGACTGGGCGGCGATCGCCCACCTCTACCGCAGGCTCGCCGAGGTCATGCCGTCCCCGGTGGTGGAGCTGAACCGGGCGGTGGCCATCGCCATGGCGGAGGGGCCCGCCGCCGGCCTCGCCCTCGTCGACGACCTCTCCGCGGCGTGCAAGCTCGACGGCTACCACCTGCTGCCCGCGGTCCGCGCCGACCTGCTGCGCCGGCTCAGCCGCTGGGACGAGGCGGCGCAGGCGTACCAGAGCGCCCTGCAACTCGCCGCGACCGACACCGAGCGCAAGTACCTCGCCCGCCGGCTGGCCGAGATCGGCGCCGACGCGGGCTGACGCCGGACGTCGCCTCACGGGCCGCCGGGCGGGGCGAGGTCGCCGCCGCGATCACCGGACTGACCTGTTGTTTCCGGTACTTGAAGAAGAAAGCGTTCTCGTGGCGAGGCCGCCGCGTCCTTGTCTTCACTTCCTGAAGGGACGGGCGAGCGCCGCTCCCGGGTCAAGTCCCTGCCGCAATGCTGGTACAGCCCTTGACCGGGTCCCGTCAGGCGAGTTCAATCACATCCGCACCACCGGACGTTCGCCCTCCGCCGGCAAGGGGTGCGTCCATGTTTCGAAACCTTCGGCCTTTCCCCGTACCCACCGGAACACCCCCCTCTGCAGGTGCTTGGAGGCATCGTGCAAACGTTCCGTACCAGCGGGAGGCGGCGTACGCCGTATCTCGCCGCACTCGCCCTGATCGCCGGCGGCACCGGTCTGCTGGGCGCCGTCGCGGCGCCGGGCGCCGATGCCCAGCCGCGGCCGGCCGCCGCCGCGGCCGCCTGCCCCTGGGTGCACTCCACCGCACCGATCCCGCAGCGCGTCTCCCAGGTGATCGCGCAGCTGACCACCGCGCAGAAGGTGTCGCTCGCCACCGGCTCCGGCGGGTCGGGCTACGTCGGGTTCACCCCGGCGATCCCCGCGCTGTGCATCCCGGCGATGAACCTGGAGGACGGCCCGGCCGGCGTCGCCGACGGCATGACCAACGTCACCCAGCTCCCCGCGCCGGTCAGCCTCGCGGCCACCTGGGACACCGCCGCGGAGCAGTCCTACGGCAGGGTGATCGGCGGCGAGGAGGCCGCCAAGGGCAGCACCGTCGACCTCGGCCCGACCATCAACATCGACCGCGACCCGCGCTGGGGCCGGGCGTTCGAGTCGGTGGGCGAGGACCCGTACCTCAACGGGCAGCTCGGCGCCGCGAACATCCGCGGGGTGCAGTCCACCGGAGTGATGGCCCAGGTCAAGCACCTCGCGGTGTACAACCAGGAGACCAACCGCAACACCCCCTCGGACAACGCCGTGGTCAGCACCAAGGCGCTGCAGGAGATCTACCTGCCCGCCTTCCGCGCCTCGGTGCAGCAGGGCGCGGCGTCCTCGGTGATGTGCTCCTACAGCACCGTCAACGGCACCTACGCCTGCCAGAACCCGTACCTGATGAACACCGCGCTGCGCCAGCAGTTCGGCTTCCAGGGGTTCGTCACCTCCGACTGGGGAGCCACCCACGCCACCGCCGCGTCCGCCAACTCCGGCCTGGACCAGGACATGCCGGGCAACGACGGCTTCTACGGCACCGCGCTGACCAACGCGGTCAACTCCGGCTCGGTCAGCCAGGCCACGCTCAACACGATGACCGGCCGCATCCTCACCCAGATGTTCGCCTTCGGGCTCTTCGACCGGGCGCCCAGCGGCTCGCCCGGCCAGACCGCCACCAGCACCGCGAACAGGAACACCGCCACCCAGCTGTCCGCCGAGGGCACCGTGCTGCTGAAGAACAGCGGCGGCGTGCTGCCGTTCGGCACCGGCACCCAGTCCATCGCGGTGATCGGCGCGGACGCCTCCACCAGCCCGCAGACCGCCGGCGGCGGCAGCGCCGCGGTCAACTCCAGCGGCACCGTGACCCCGTTGCAGGGCATCACCTCGCGCGCCGGCAGCGGCGTCAGCGTCCGCTACGACAGCGGCTCCAGCACCTCCTCGGCCGCCTCGCTCGCCGCCTCGTCCAGTGTCGCGGTGGTCTTCGTCAGCGACTTCGAGTCCGAGGGCGGCGACCTCGGCGGCATCGACCTGTCGAGTGCGTCGAACAACCTGATCTCCGCCGTCGCCGCGGCCAACCCCAACACCGTCGTGGTGCTCAACACCGGCTCCGCGGTGACCATGCCGTGGCTCGGCTCGGTCAAGGGCGTACTGGAGGCCTGGTACCCGGGTCAGGGCGACGGCACCGCCATCGCCTCGCTGCTGTTCGGCGACACCAACCCCTCGGGCCACCTGCCGGTGACCTTCCCGGCCTCCCTCTCGCAGGTCCCCGCGCACACCGCCCAGCAGTGGCCGGGCAGCGGCGGGACCGTGCAGTACTCCGAGGGCGTCGACGTCGGCTACCGCTACTACGACGCCAACCACCTCACCCCGCTCTTCCCGTTCGGCTTCGGCCTGTCCTACACCAGCTTCGCCTTCAGCGACCTGCACGTCGGGACGCTGTCCGCGGGCGGCGCGGCCACCGTCACCGCCACGGTCACCAACACCGGGTCGCGGGCCGGCGCCGACATCGCCCAGCTCTACGTCACCCAGCCCGCCGCCTCCGGCGAACCGCCCCGCCAGCTGGAGGGCTTCGCCCGGGTCGACCTCCAGCCCGGGGCCGCCAAGACGGTGTCCTTCCCGCTGACCCAGACCGAGTTGCAGTTCTGGAACGCCACCACGAACGCGTGGGCCACCAGCACCGGCGCGTACGGCGTCTCCGTCGGCGACTCCGACGGAAACCTGCCGCTGACCGGCACGCTGAACGTCACCTCGGCGCAGCTCGGCGCGCCGCTGAAGGTCACCAACCCCGGCGCCCAGGAGGGTCTGACGGGTTCTGCCGTCTCGGTGCAGGTGGCGGCGGCCGACACCACCGCGGGCCAGACGCCCACCTTCACCGCGACCGGCCTGCCGGCCGGCCTGTCCCTCTCGTCCTCCGGCACGATCACCGGCACCCCGACGCAGGCGGGCACCACCACCGTGGACGTCACCGCCCGCGACGCGGCGGGCGCCCAGTCCGGCGTCTCCTTCGTGTGGACGGTGGTGCCCGCGAACTCGGTCCTGTCCGGGCAACTGGTCGGCTACCAGGGGCTGTGCCTCGACGTGGCCGGCGCCAACAGCGCCGACAAGACCAAGGTCGACGTCTACACCTGCAACGGAACCGGCGCCCAGCAGTGGACGCTCGGCGCCGACCAGACCGTCCGTGCGCTCGGCAAGTGCCTCGACGCCACCGCCGCGGGCACCGCGAACGGCACCCTGGTCGACCTCTACACCTGCAACGGGACCGTCGCACAGGTCTGGCAGCACCAGGCCGACGGCTCGCTGCGCAACCCCAACTCCGGCCGGTGCCTGGACGACACCGGCTGGTCCACCACCCCCGGCACGCAGGTCCAGCTCTGGGACTGCACCGGAGGCGCCAACCAGTCGTGGACCGCCTCCTGACCCGCTGCTGAACCCCGCTCCCTCCGGCCTCCGCCGGAAGTCCGTCCGACCCCCATGCGGGAAGGCCCGGCGCACCCGTGCGCCGGGCCTTCCCGTCTGCGGCGCCCAACGCCCCGCGCGCCGCCCGCGGTCAGGACACCGTCAGCGCGGGCCGCACGCCGGCCACGCAGCACACCGCGAAGTAGAGCAGGATCGGGTGGGTGTACGGCGCCCGGTGGCCGGAGGGGTGGACCACCTCCCGGTCGCCCGGCTCACCGCAACCGAGGTCGCGGGAGGGCACGAGGAGGGCGGCGTCCACCAGGTAGCGGGCCGGCTGCGGCCACGCCACGTCGACGTCGGAGCCGGTGGGCACGGCCCAGTACCAGCGGTCGCCGTCGGCCAGCACGCAGCCGGCGCCCGGCAGCCGGCCGAGGACCCGCAGCCCGTGCCGCGCGGAGGTCTCGACGACGTCGCAGCGGGCGCCGGACGGGAAGCCGGGCGGCACCGGGACGCGCAGCCGGCGGCGCACGGCGCCGCCCTCCGCACCGGGTCCACCGGGGAGTTCGGGGGGTTCGGCAGGCAACGCCCGTCCTGTCCGCGGCAACGCAGTCATGGTCGTCGCCTCTCGTCGTGGCCGGGTGCGGGGTCGCGACCGGGCGTGGTGCGCCTCGGCGACGGGCCCTGCGACGGGGCCGGTGTGCATAGGGGGATGGGGTGCCGCCGCGGCCCGTGCCGCACGGGCGCGCGGAGAGGGGATGACCGTCGTCATGACAACGTCGTCATCATCCCGGACCAGCCGGGCCACCGCCCCAACTATCGTGCTGTGTCACTCAACTCGCAAGCTGTAAAGTGCAATTCGCAGTTTGAAAGACAAAGAGACCCGGGGCGCGGCAACGTGGCACACTGCGGCAGCAGGGCATGCACCCGCGGGAGGTGACTTGTGGCGGGCATCGGCAAGGGGTGGGACGGAACCCCTCCGACGGTGCTGCGGATGATCCTCGGCCGCCAGCTGGAAGAACGCAGGACGCGGGCCGGAGTGACCTTCGAGCAGGCCGGCGACGCGATCGGCATGAGCCACTCGACCATCCGCAGGATGGAACAGGCCAAGGTGGCCAGGCTGCGGCTGTCCGACGTCGAGCGGCTGCTGCGCACCTACGGCGTGGACGACCCCTCGGAGATCGAGACCTTCCTCGCGCTGACCCGCGAGGCCAACAAGCACGGCTGGTGGCACACCTACCGGGACGTGATGCCCGACTGGTTCGGCGCCTACCTCAGCCTGGAGCAGGCGGCCCTGCACATCCGCACCTACGAGGCGCAGTTCGTGCCGGGCCTGCTGCAGACCGAGGAGTACGCGCACGCGCTGCTGAGCGCCGGCCACCCGCAGGCCGCGCCCGAGGAGATCGACCGCCGGGTCGCCCTGCGGCTGGCCCGCCAGCGCATCCTGACCCGGCCGCGGCCGCCGCTGCTGTGGACGGTGATGGACGAGACGGTGCTGCGCCGGCCGGTCGGCGGGCCGGACGTGATGCGCGCCCAGATCGACCACCTGCTGGAGATGGGCACGCTGCCCGGCGTCCGGCTGCAGTTCATGCCCTTCGCCCGAGGGCCGCACCCGGCCACCCGGGCGGGCTCCTTCCAGCTCTTCCGGTTCGAGGCGGCGGAACTGCCGGACGTCGTCTACATAGGCGGTCTGGTCGACTCGTCCTACCTCGACAAGCCGGAGGAGGTGTCCGCCTACCGCGAGGCCATGGACCGGCTCGCGGCGCAGGCGGCGCCCGACAAGCAGACCAGGACCCTGCTGCGCGCCCTGCGCGAGGAGATCTGAGCACGGCACGGCAGGCGGCGGCCGCGCGAGCGGCGCCCACCACGAGACCAGGAGGACCGCGTGTCAGAGAACGGCTGGACCGCCGACCGCATCGACACCAGGAACCCGCACCCGGCGCGGGTGTACGACTGCATCCTGGGCGGCAAGGACTACTACCCGCCCGACAAGGAGGCGGCGGACGCCATGGTCGACGTGTGGCCGGCGATCGTGCCGCACATGCGGGAGAACCGGAAGTTCATGCACCGCGTGACCCGCTTCCTCGCGCAGGAGGCGGGCATCCGGCAGTTCCTGGACATCGGCACCGGCATCCCCACCCGCCCCAACGTCCACGAGGTCGCCCAGTCCATCACCCCGCGGTCCCGGGTGGTCTACGTGGACAACGACCCGATCGTCCTCACCCTGTCCGAGGGGCTGTCCTCCAGCACGCCGGAGGGCCGCACCGAGTACATCGAGGCGGACATGCGGGACCCGGCCGCGATCCTGGCGTCCGCGCAGTTCGCCGAGACCATCGACCTGTCGCAGCCGGTCGGCCTGACCATCATCGCGATGGTGCACCTGGTCATGGACGACGCCGACCCGGTGGGCATCGTCCGCCGCCTGCTGGACCCGCTGCCGTCCGGGAGCTACCTGGCGATGTCCATCGGGACGGCCGACTTCGCGCCGGAGGAGGTCGGCCGGGTGGGCCGCGAGTACGCGGCGCGCGGCATGCCGATGCGGCTGCGCACGCTGGCCGAGGCCCGGCCGTACTTCGAGGGCGTGGAACTGGTCGACCCCGGGATCGTCCAGGTGCACCGGTGGCGTCCGGACGGCGACGTCGACCCGGCCGTGACGGACGATCAGATCGCGATGTACGGGGCCGTCGCGCGCAAGCCCTGAACCGGCCCGGGGCCGGGCGGCAGGGGTGTCCTGAACCGGCCGCTCGGCGGGCCACCCCCTGGATGTGCTTGCTCACTCTTGGTTGTCATGACCACGAACGTCGCTCATGATCAAGGAGGTTGCCCGGTCCCGAGGAGCGAGCCGGTCCCGAGGAGAGAGGGGACGCACCGTGCCCGACGGAATCGTGCCTGCGGCCGCGCCGTCCCACCCGGACACCCGGCCGGACGCCCGCGCGGCGGGCCACCGCCGCCGGACGCCCCCCGCGCTGACCGGCCGCGCCGAGCTGCTGGCGGCCGCCCGCGACCGGCTGCGCGAACGCCACGGCCTGCTGCTGCGCGGCCCCGCCGGCATCGGCAAGTCGACACTGCTGGCCGCCGTCGCCGCCGAGGACGTCGCCGCGGGAGCGACCGTGCTGCGCTGCACGCCCGCCCCCGAGGACGCCGCGCTGCCCTACCTCGGCCTGATCGACCTCTTCGCCAGGGTGCCGCACGCGGTGATCGACGCGCTGCCGCCCGCGCCGCGCGCCGCCCTGCGCGGCGCGCTCCTGCACGGGGCCGCGCACGAACCGCGGGAGCGCGGCGCCGATGGCCTGGAGCACCCGGAGGACCCGCACCCGTGGGAGCGGGCGCCGGCGCCGCCAACGGTCCGGGAGTCCGGCGGCGCCCTCGCGGTGCGCGTGGCGGTACTGGAGGCGCTGCGGCCGCTCGCCGCGCGCGGACCGGTGGTGCTCGTGGTGGACGGCCTGCAGTGGCTGGACCGGCCGACCGCGGACGTCCTGGCGTTCGTGGCCCGGCGCATCGACGACGAGGACATCCGGATCGTCGCCGCCGAGCGGCCGCCGGGACCTCCGGCGGCCGCCCGCCCGCTCCCCTCCGAGGCAGCCGGCCCCGGCCCGCGCGCCGAGGGCGTGCGCTGCCTCCCGCCGGACACCGCGGTCCTCGACGTGCCGCCGCTGGCCGACGACGACGTGGCGCTGCTGCTGCTGTCCACCGGCGTCGCACCGCCGCCGCCGGTGCTGCGGGCGGTGCTGCGCACCGCGGCGGGAAACCCGTACTACGCGCTGGAGCTGGCCCGCGGCGCGCCGGCCGGTGAGCTGTCCGCCGACCACGGCGGTCTCCTCCCGGTGCCCGGCGCGCTCCGCGACCGGCTGCTGGCCGGGGTGCGGGCCCTGCCCTACGCCACCCGGCACGCCCTGCTCGTCGCGAGCGTCGCCGCCGCCCCCACCACCGCGCTGCTGCGGGCCGCGGGAGCGACCGGCGCGGGCGCCGCGGCCGCGGCGGGGGAGGGGCTCGGCGTGCTCACCGTCGAGCCGTCGCAGGCCCTGCGCTTCACCCATCCGGTGCTGCGCGCCGCGGTGCACGCCGACGCCTCCCCGGCCGAACGCCGCCTCGCCCACGCCCGGTTGGCCGCCGCCGTCGCCGATCCCGCCGGGCGCGCGCGGCACGCGGCGCTCGCCAGGCCCGAGGCCGACGAGGCCACCGCCGCCGACCTGACCACCGCGGCGCACGCCGCCCGCGGCCGCGGCGCACCCGACGCCGCCGCGGAACTCGCCCTGCTCGCCGCGCGCAGGACACCCCGCGAGAGTCCGGCGGACCGCGACCGGCGGCTGCTGGCCGCCGCCGGCTTCGCCTGCGACGCCGGGCACCGCGAGGAGTCCGAGCAGGCCGCCCGCGAGGTGCTCGCCGGCTCCGCGTCGGCACGCCTGCGCGTCCAGGCCCGCCTGGTGCTGCTGCGCAACGCGGGGCAGGCGCTCCAGGACGCGGCCGGGCTGATCGAGGACGGCCTGCGGGACGCGGCGGGTGCGCCCGACCTGGAGGCCGCCCTCTACCACTGGGCGGCGCTGCGCGGTCTGCTCGGCGGCGCGCTGGAGGAGGCCGCCGAGCACGCGCGGCGCTCCGATCGGTGCGCGGCCGCCGCGGGCGACGCGGACACCCGGATCGCCGCGCTGTCCACACTCGCCCGGGTGCGGTCGCTGGCCGGCGAGCCGGGGGACGCCGAGGAGGCGTTGTCCGCGGCCCTGGCGCTGGTGCTGTGGCCGGAGCGGTTCACCGGCGCGCGGCGCGAGGCGTCGCACCTCGCCCCGAGGGCGGAACCGGGGCCCGAGCCCGAGCCGGATGCCGATGCCGATGCGGAGCCCTCCGAGGGCGCCCGGACGCCGCCGGCCGGGCCGGCCTTTCCGGCCGCGGCGCTGGCCGGCAGCGGCCCGCAGGGCTGGGGCCTGGTCAGGCTGCGGGCGGTGCTCGCGCTGGACGCCGACCGGGTCGGCCAGGCCGCCGGGCAGCTGACCGGCCTGCTCGCCGCCACCGGCGGGGTGGCGGGGGTGGAGCCGACCGTCGCCGCGCTCGTGGCGCTCACCCGGGTGCAGGTGAAGGCGGGGGAGTGCCGGGAGGCCCTGCGCACCGCGGCCCGCTGCACCGCGGTCGTCGCCGACGCGGGCGCGATGTCGGCCCCCGCGCTGTACGCGGCCGCGCTCGCCGAGACCTTCGGCGGCGACGCCGAGCGCGCGCTGCGGCTGGCCGCCCGCGCCGTGCGGGCGTCGGAGGCCGACGGCGACCGGCTGTTCCTGCTGCGCGCCCTGGCGGTGCACGGCCAGGCGGCACTGTTCGCCGGCGACCGGCCGCGGGCCGCCGGGGCGGTGGAGTCACTGCGCCGGGTCGCCGAGATCGGCGCGTCGATGGGCGCGGCCGACCCACCGCTGCTCGGCTGGCACGCCGACCTCGCCGAGGCGCTCGCCATGCTCGGCGAGCACGACGCGGCCGGCGCGGTGCTCCGCGAGGCGCGCCGCAAGGTCACCGGTCGGACCCCGGGCAGCACGCTCGCCGCGCTGGACCGCGCCGCCGGCCTGCGCGCCGCGGCGGCTGGCCGCAGCAAGGACGGCGTCGCGCTGCTGACGGCGGCGGTGGACCGGCTGCGCCCCTCGGCGCTCCCGGTCGACCTGGTCCGCGCGCTGACCGCGCTCGGCACGGTGGAGCGCAGGGCCCGGCACCGCACCGCGGCCAGGGCGGCGCTGACCGAGGCGGCCGCGCTCGCCGGGCACCTCGGCGCGGCGCCGCTCGCCCTGCGTGCCGCGGACGAACTCGCCCGTGTGGACGGCGCGGTGGCCGCGGCCGGTTCCGGCGCCACCCGGCTGACGCCGGCCGAGGCGCGCGTGGCCCGGCTGGTGTCCGGCGGCGCGACGAACCGCGAGGTCGCGGCCGAACTGTTCATCAGCGTCAAGACGGTCGAGGGCACGCTGTCGCGGCTCTACCGCCGGTTCGGCGTGCGCTCGCGGACCGCGCTGGCCCACATGCTGGCCACCGCGCCGCTGTCGCCGCCGCAGTCCGACCCGGCCGCGGCCGCGGACCCGAGCGCCGACGCCGACCGGAGCACGGCCGCCGACCGGAGTACGGACAGGGCGCCGAGCGCCGAAGCCGACGTGGCGCCCGCAAGACCCCTGGAAACACTTTCTTCACAGGAAACGCATTGTTAACAACCGATGCAAGGGTTCCCACGCTTACGTCCCGTCACATCCGTCCCTAGCGTGGAGAGCGGTCCCGTCCCGGGCACCACACCCCACCTGGAGGAGCCTCGTGACACTCCGTAGGAAACTGCTGGCGGCCACCGCGGCCCCGGCCCTGCTGGTCGCGGTCGTCCCCGCCGCCTACGCCGCCACCGCGCACCCGCAGGCCGCCCGCACCGCCCTGGCCGGGAACGTCGTGTCCGGTCTCGGCTCGCAGGCGGTGCGCACCGGCGCCGTCGCCGCGGGCGACCGCATATCCGTGGCGCTCAGCCTGCGGCCGCGCGACGCCGCGGGCCTCGACGCCTTCGTCGGGCAGGTCAGCGACCCGCACTCGGCGAGCTACGGCCACTACCTGACGAAGGCCCAGTTCGCCGCGCGCTACGGGCGCAGCGAGGCCGACGTGCGGAAGGTCACCGACTTCCTGCGCGCGCAGGGCCTCACCGTCGGCGCGGTCCACTCCGGCAACCTGCTGGTCGACGCGAGCGGCACCGCGGCGCAGCTGCAGAAGGCGTTCGGCACCCGCCTGTCCACCTGGAAGGAGGGCGCGACCGGCCGCACCTTCTACGCCAACGACGCCGCGCCCACCGTGCCCGCCGCGGTCGCCTCCCTGGTCAGCGGCGTGTCCGGGCTGAACAACCACGCCAAGCTGCACCACCAGGCGCCGGCCGCCGTCACCCCGCACAACGGTCCGGGCGGCGGCTACACCCCCGCGCAGATCAAGGGCGGCTACAACGTCACCGGCGGCACCGGCAGCGGCCAGCAGGTCGCCCTGCTGGAGTTCGACGGCTTCCAGCAGTCCAACATCACCGCCTACGACAGCCACTACTCCCTCGGCTCCGCCGCCCCCGCGGTGCACAAGGTCGACGGCGGTTCCGGCGCGCTCGGCGGCGGCCAGGTCGAGGTGGAGCTGGACATCGAGGTGCTCAACGCGGTCGCCCCGGCCGCCGCGATCACCGTCTTCGAGGGGCCGAACTCCGACGCGGGCGAGGTCGACACCTACCAGGCGATCGTGGACAGCGGCATCCCGGTGACGTCCATCAGCTGGGGCGCCGCCGAGACGCAGCGCACCTCCGCCAACATCAGCGCGGTCGACGCGGTCTTCCAGCAGGGCGCCGCCGAGGGCCTGAGCTTCTTCGCCGCGTCCGGCGACTCCGGCTCGGACGACGCGGGCACCGGCGGCACCTCCGTCGACTACCCGGCCAGCGACCCGTACGTGACCGGCGTCGGCGGCACCACGCTGACCGTCACCTCGTCCAACGCCTGGAGCCGGGAGACCGCCTGGTCCGGTGGCGGCGGCGGCAAGTCCGGCGTCTTCTCGATCCCCAGCTGGCAGACGCCGGTGCAGAAGTCGCAGGGCGGCGGCAAGCGGCAGGTGCCGGACGTCTCGGCGCTCGCCAACCCCTCGCCCGGCGTGTCGATCTACTCGCAGGGCCGCTGGGGCCAGGTGGGCGGCACCAGCGCGGCCGCCCCGGAGTGGGCCGCGTTCGCCGCGGTCTACAACCAGAAGGCCGCCGCGGCCGGGCACGCCCGTCTCGGCTTCGCCAACCCCTCGCTGTACGCGGCGAAGGGCACCGGCTTCCACGACATCACCAGCGGCAGCAACGGCGCCTACTCCGCCGGGACCGGCTGGGACTTCACCACCGGCTGGGGCTCGTACAACGCGGCGACGCTGACGACGAAGCTGCTCAGCCAGTGAACCCCGGGTGAGCCGTCCGGCGCGCTGACCGCACGCCTCCCGCTCACCCCCGCGGCCCGGCCGGATGCACCCTCCGGCCGGGCCGCGTCGCGTGCCGCAGGCCGTGGCGCCGCTCTTTGCGTACGGTCATGTCATACGATCCGGGCAGGAGCGGTCCCGACAGCGCACGTGCGGAACAGGCGGTGACATCGTGCCCGACAACCAGCAGCCGGTCTCGTTCCAGGGCTCGCGGATCGAGACAGCGCGGCTGACGCTGCGCCCGTGGGAGCCGACCGACACCGACGCCGCGCACGTGATCTACGGCGCCGACGAGGTCACGCACTGGCTGGCGCCCGCCATGCGGCGGCCCGAGGACCTGACGGCCATGCGCGAGCTGATCGACTGCTGGCAGGCGAACGGCGCGGAGCTGGAGCAGCCGGCCGGCCGCTGGGCGCTGGAGCTGCGCGAGAGCGGCGAGCTGGTCGGTGGGGTGGCGCTGCTGCCGCTGCCGCCGTACGGGGTCGACCTGGAGATCGGCTGGCAGCTCGCGCCGTCGGTGTGGGGCCGCGGGCTGGCCGCCGAGGCCGGGAACGCGGTGGCCCACTACGCCTTCGAGCACGGCGTCGACGAACTGTTCGCCGTGGTGCGGCCGCGCAACGAACGCGGAGCAGCGACCGCCCGCCGGATCGGCATGGAGTGGGTCGGCGAGACGGAGAAGTACTACGACCTGCGCCTCCAGGTCTACCGGCTGCGCAGGAGCGACCACGGCGCCGTCGACCCGTTGCAGGCCGCCCGCGACCGCGCCTGACCGCGCGGGCACGGTTCGGTACGTGACATGACGTGACGTGATATGACGCGGCGTCAGTTCGCGTACGCCCAGCCGCTCCAGCGGTGCACGTCGACGGCCACCACCGGGCCCTCCGGCGGCCGCCGCGCGTACTGCGGGTACTTCCCGCTCAGCGACGCGAGCGCGTCCTCCCGCTCTCCGCCGTCCGCGAGCACCCGGGCCAGACCGTCGCCGCGCGACCACCACAGAGCCGACCAGTCGTCGGCGTAGTGGTCGGCGACCAGCGAGACCCGCGGGTTGGCCGCGATGTTCCGCAGCCGCCGCAGGTCGGTGGAGCGCTTGGGCTTGTGGTCGACCGCGAAGTAGAGGGTGTCGGCCGCGCCGACCGCGAAGGTCACCGGCACGACGTGCGGCACGCCCGCGGCGTCCGCGGTGGCCAGCCGCGCCACCCGGGAGGCGGCGAAGCGCTCGCGGGCGACGGCCGCGGTGAGGTTCACCCCCACGACGATAGCCGCCCGCACGCTCCCGTGCCCCTGCGCCGGCCCGTGGCGGCTGCCGCTATGCCCCAGCCGGTCGGCGAGACCGCGGCGGGGGTGACGCCCCTGACCGGCTTGAGGTCGGTGCGGCGCAGGGCGTAGCAGGTGAACTCGCCCTTGCCGGGGGTGGCGCAGGAGGGCTCGAAGAGCTGGTGCCCGCTGGTGGCGGCGGCCGGCGCGGCAGCCACCGGGGTCGTGGCGCCGGCCGGGGCCGGTATGCCCAGCAGGCTCAGCGCGGTGACGCCGAGCACGGCCAGGCCGGCGAGGACGGTTCGCCGGAAGGGTGGTCCGGTTCTCGTGGAAGTGCGCAACGTGTGACTCCATGCGTTCTTGCGGGGGTCGACCCGTACACGGCTCAGGGTGCGACGGCGGTTGCACGTGCAACCACCGCGGCCCATTGGCGAGGCGGGTTCTGCGGCTGTCAACGCACACGCAGCGCGACCGGTGGTGACCGAGCGTCAGTTCCGTCGTCGGATGTCGCGCCTCCGAGCGCGACGCGAGGGGGGTTTTCCGCCCGATTGTGATGTGAACTCCCGGCGGAGAGCCAGCGGTTGACGCTTCAATCGCCGTTCAGGTGCGCGATCGGGCCCATCTGGGCGTGAACACGACACGGCGCCAAACCGCCAGGGGCCCGCATTGACCCGCGGATCGCCCCGGCTGGACCTTTGTGCTGGTCACTCCGCTGGTCACTCCCCCCACACCGCCCCCTGCGACAACGACGCCGCTCCCCTCCGCCCGTCCCCCGGGAGTCCCCATGCACGTCCCACGAACAGCCGACCGAACACCCGCTGGCCGGCCCCGCCCGCGGCCGGCCGCGACGCGGCGGATACCCGCCGCCGCGACCGCCGCGGTCCTCGCCGTCCTCGCTGCCCTCGCGGTGCTGCTCCCGCAGCAGGCCACCGCCGCCCCGACGGGCTCCGGCGGCGCCCCGGTGAGCGTCGAGCCGGCCTGCGGCACGCCCAAGCCCGGCCACTTCAGCTGCTTCGCGCTGCGCCGCACCGACCACACCGCCTCGCTCGGCGTGCAGCGGGGCGCCCCGGCGGGCGACACCTCGGGGGATGCCTCCGGCGCCGCCGCGGCCCCCGACGGCTACGCCCCCGCCGACCTGCGGTCCGCCTACGCGCTGCCCGCCGACGGCGGCGCGGGCACCACCATCGCCGTCGTCGACGCCTACGACGACCCGAACGCCGAGGCCGACCTGGCGGTCTACCGCCAGCAGTACGGGCTCCCCGCCTGCACCGCCGACAGCGGCTGCTTCCGCAAGGCGGACGAGCACGGCGGCGCCGCCTACCCCGCCTCCGACGAGGGCTGGGCCGGCGAGATCTCCCTCGACCTCGACATGGTCTCCGCGGTCGCGCCGCAGGCCCACATCCTGCTCGTCGAGGCGGACTCCTCCCTCTCCGACGACCTGGGCACCGCGGTCGACACCGCGGTCTCGCTCGGCGCGAAGTACGTCTCCAACTCCTGGGGCGGCTACGGCGACAGCACCGACGACCTCGCCTACGACGAGGCGTACTTCAACCACCCCGGCGTCGCCGTGGTGTTCAGCTCCGGCGACGACGGCTACGGCGTCAGCTACCCGGCGTCCTCCCCGTACGTGACCTCCGTCGGCGGCACCTCCCTGGTCCGCGACGGCAGCGCCCGCGGCTGGGACGAGTCGGTCTGGAACGGCGTCACCGAGCACGCCGACGGACCGCACTGGGGCGCCACCGGCTCCGGCTGCTCCGCCGTCGAGCCCAAGCCGGCGTTCCAGTCCGCGGTCGACTGCGCCGGCCGCTCGGTCGCCGACGTCAGCGCCGTGGCCGACCCGGCCACCGGGGTGGCGGTCTACAACTCCTTCTCCGACGCCGGCTGGAACGTCTACGGCGGCACCAGCGCCGCCGCGCCGATCATCGCCGGCGTCTACGCGCTGGCCGGAGACCCGGTGGCGGGCACCTACCCCGCCGCCTACCCGTACCAGCGCTCCGGCGCGCTCAACGACGTGACCCGCGGCGACGACGCCAGCTGCCCCGACAGCTCGCTCTGCGGCTACGGCACGACGCCGGACTGCACGCCCGCCTACACCTGCCAGGCGCAGCCCGGCTACGACGGCCCGACCGGACTCGGCACACCGCAGGGCGTCACCGCCTTCCGGCCCGGCCCGCACGGCACCGTCTCCGGCACGGTCACCGACGCCGCCACCGGGGCTCCGCTGGCCGGAGCCACCGTGGCACTCGGCGCCGACCGCGCCACCACCGACGCCCAGGGCCGCTACCGGCTCGACGTGCCGGCCGGCGGCTACCCCCTCACCGTCAGCGCCTTCGGCTACCAGGACGACGACGCCGGGACCGTCCAGGTCGACGACGGCGCCGCGCTCACCGAGGACGCCGCGCTGACCGCGGTGCCCTCACAGGTCCTGTCCGGCACCGTCAAGGACGGCGGCGGGCACGGCTGGGGGCTCTACGCGAAGATCACCCTCGACGGCGTCCCCGGCGCGGTCTTCACCGACCCCGCCACCGGGCGCTACACCGTGAAGGTCCCGATGAACCGGACCTACACCGTGCACGCCACCGCCCTGTCCGCCGGCTACCGGCCGGCCGAGACCACCGCCGCGGTCGGCTCCGGCCCGCGCACCGCCGACCTGTCCCTGCCGCTGAACACCACGGGAGCGCTCCCGCCCGGCTACGCCATGACCTACCACGGCGGCGAGTCGCAGTCCTTCGCCACCGCCGCCGCCCCCGGCGGCTGGACGGTGCGGAACCACACCCCGGCCGGCGGCTGGCAGTTCGACGACCCGCTCAACCGCGGCAACCAGACAGGCGGCGCCGGGCGGTTCGCCGAGGTCGACGACTACGCCCTCGGCTGGGCCCCGGCCGACACCGAACTGCTCAGCCCCGGCTACGACTTCAGCGCCGAGACCAAGCCGGAGCTGCAGTTCGACACCGCCCTGCCCTCGCTCTACCGGCTCGGCGACCTCACCGCGTCGGTCGACGCCAGCACCGACGGCGGCTCGACCTGGACCACGCTGTGGCAGCACACCGACGTCCTCGGCGGCCCGGCGCACGAGACCGTGCCGCTCGCGGACTACGCCGGCAAGCCGTCGGTGCGGCTGCGCTTCCACTTCACCGGCTCGCTGACCGGCATCTGGCAGATCGACGACGTGGCCGTCGGCACCCCCACCCTGGTCACCCGGCCGGGCGGCCTGCTCGTCGGCCGGGTCGGCGACGCCAACACCGGCGCGGGCGTGCTCGGCGCCACCGTCGGTGAGCCCGCCGCGCCCGCCGACGCCGCACGCACCGTCGCCTCACCCGGCGACCCGGCCGTCGGCGACGGCTGGTACCGGATGTTCTCCGCCGGCACCGGCAGGCAGCAGGTCACCGCGGGACTGCCGGACTTCGGCTATCCGCAGATCACCTCGAAGGTCACCGTCGCCCAGAACGCCGTCACCCGCGCCGACTTCGCGCTGCACCCGGCCCAACTGCGCTACAGCGTCTCCTCGGTCGCGGCGAGCGTGCCGTGGGGCGACAGCAGGACCGTCCAGGTCACGGTGCGGAACACCGGCGGCTCGCCGGCCACCTTCTCGCTCGGCGAGCAGCGCCTCGGCGCCGCCGCCGCACCCGCGGCCGGACCCGCCGTCGACCGCGTGCCGTCGGCGATCACCCCCACCACCCTGGCGGCCGCCGGGGCACGCCGGGCCGCGACCGCAGGGGCCGCGCCGACGACCGCGCCGCCCACCGACCAGGCGTGGCAGCCGCTGGCCGACCTGCCGACCGCGGCCTTCGGCGGCGTGGCCGCCGTCGACCACGGGGTGCTGTACGCCGGACTCGGCGAAGCGCCCGGCGGGCAGTGGAGCCGCGGCTTCGCGGCGTACGACCCGGCCGCCGGCGGCTGGCACGCGCTGACCGCGCCCACCACCGCGCGCTTCAGCCCCGCCTACGGCTTCGTCCGCGACAAGCTGTACGTCACAGGCGGCCGCGACGCCGCGGGCAATCCCGTCTCCGGCGGCGAGGTCTACGACCCGGCCTCCGACACCTGGTCGCAGACCGCCGACGAGCCGCACCCGTACGGCGGTTCCGGCTCGGTGGTCGTGGGCGACAGGCTGTACGTCGTCGGCGGCTGCGACTGGCTCGGCTGCGGCACCAACGACGTGCAGGTCTACGACCCGGCCACCGACACCTGGTCGGCCGGCCCCTCCTACCCCGAGCCCATCTCGTACCCGGTCTGCGGCGCCACCGACGGCGTCGTGTACTGCGCGGGCGGCGCGTACGAGCCCGCGACGGGCTCGCCGACCGACACCGCCCACACCTACGCCCTCGACCCGCGCTCCGGCTCCTGGCGCCGGGTCCACGACGCGCCCTCCGACGTGTGGGGCGCCACCGGCACCACCGCCGGCGGCGACCTGCTGGTCGCGGGCGGCAGCCAGATCAGCGCGGACGCCGTCACCAACCAGGCCGAGCGCTACGATCCGGCCGACGACAGCTGGTCCGCGCTGCCCAGCCTGCCGCAGCCGGTGCTCGAAGCCCAGTCCGCCCCCGGCTGGTACGCCGTCGGCGGGAGCGACGCGTACGGCGTACCGCGGGCCACCGTGCAGCAGTTGGCCGGCTACGACCAGGCGCACGGCGACGTGCCCTGGCTGGCCGAGTCGGCCGCGAAGCTCACGGTCAAGGCGGGCGGCTCCGTCACCGTCGAACTCACCCTGGACGCGAGCGCGATGACCTCGGCGGACGCCGGAAGCCACCGGGCGGCGCTGCTCGTCGACAGCGACACCCCGTACGGCTCACCGGCGCTGCCGGTCACCATGACGGTGGCGCCGCCGTCCGGATGGGGGCTGCTGACCGGCACCGTCACCGGACGTGCGGCCGACGGCACGACCACCCCGCTGGCCGGGGCGGTCGTCGAAGTCGACAGCAGGAACGGCGACTTCACGCTCGCCACCGGCACCGACGGCTCGTACGCGCTGTGGCTGCCCGCCAAGGACAACCCGCTGACGGTCGTCGTCGCCGCCACCGGCTACCGGCCGGCCACTGGCACCGTCCGGATCGTCAAGGAGGGGGCGGTCACCGCGGACTTCGCCCTGCGGGAGCTGTGACACCCGCCTGAGGTCGGGCGGTTCACCGGGCCCGGCGGCGAACAGGCCGCCGGGCCCGGTGCGTTCCCGGGCGCGGGCACGGGCGGGCCAGGGCAGGGGGCCGGACCGGCGGGTTCAGCCGAGGGGGGTGCGCTCGCCGTCGGCGCCCGGGTCGGGCCGCCACCAGCCGCGGGTCGCGGCCAGCACCCCGGCCTGGAAGCGGCTGGCGGCGCCGAGCCGGGTGAGCAGCGCCTGCACCCGCCGCTGCACCGTGCGGTGCCCGATGCCCAGTTGCCTGGCGATCGTCTCGTCCGGCATGCCCATCGCCAGCATCGAGATGATCCGCCGCTCCTCCTCGCTCACGAACTCGTTCCCGCCGGCCGCCCCCGACTGCCCCGGCATGTACGGCTGCGCCTGCGCCCACAGCGACTCGAAGAGCGCGGACAGCGCGTCGAGCAGCGCCGAGGGATGCACCAGGATGCACGAGTCCAGCACCTGGGGGGTGGCCAGCAGGGGGATCAGCGCGGCCTGGTCGTCGGCGATGATCAGCTTCATCGGGGCCTCGGGCAGGAACCGCACCTCCTCGCCGGCCGTGATGTCCAGCTCCACCCGTTCCATCGTGCCGGGCAGGTCCAGGCTGTCGCGCGCGTGGATGAAGCGGCTGCGCACGTTGCGGCCGTCCACCACCGTCGAGGAGTTGACCCGCTCGCCGTCGCTCGCCTCGGCGTAGGGCGGCGCGTCGATGCCGCGGATCTCCTTCTCCGCGCGGTTGAACAGCTGCTGCCCGCAGCGGGCCACGCCGTCCCGGCCGGTGATCACCTGGATCAGCGAGGCCGAGCCGCGGTCGCGCCGCGCGTCGCTGTGGCGCTCCGCGAGCCGCTCGGTCAGCGCCCGCACCCGGTGGATGTCCCGCTCCCTGGCCAGCAGCAGCACTTCGAGCGCGTGCTCGGGCGGCAGCGCGGTGTAGCGGACCGGGCTGCCGGGCAGCCGCGAGATCAGCCCGCCGTCCTCCAGCAGGACCAGCGCGTTCGCCGCCACGTCCGGCTCGATCCCGGTTCTGCGGGCCAACTCCCCGATCGGCAGCGGCAGGTTGTCCACGAGGGCGAAATACAGCGCCTCGGCCGGCTGATCGAGCCCGAGAACCTCCAGCATGGCCACCTCCGATCCGGCCCAGCGGCAGTGCCCGCAAGGTATCTGGTTGAACACGCTACCTTCAGGACCTGCACGTGATCACCGCGCGGGCGGCAGCAGGCGCCGTTCCGGCGGCCGCGCGGCCCGCGTGAGGTGGTCCAGGACGGGCCCGCGGGGGTCACCCGGCGGCCGCCTCCTCCCGTTCCAGCGCGCGGGCCAGAGCCTCCAGCCCTGCGTCGACCCCCGTGGTGTCGCCGCTGGTGAGCCAGTGCACGAGGAAGCCG
Organism: Actinacidiphila polyblastidii; assembly: GCF_036353415.1. NCBI lineage: Bacteria > Bacillati > Actinomycetota > Actinomycetes > Kitasatosporales > Streptomycetaceae > Actinacidiphila > Actinacidiphila polyblastidii. Next base: position 226,770 of record NZ_JAZEWV010000006.1, on the reverse strand, counting down.
CGCAGCACCGCGAGGATCATCTCGGCGACCTCCTTCCTGCGCTGCTCCGCCCACTGCGCGGGGCACAGCGACAGCAGCGAGGGCAGGTACTGCTGCGAGGCGTCCCGCACCAGCTCGCCGTAGCGCTCCGGGTCGTACAGCGCCAGGCCGATGGCCTGGTCGAGCACCCGCAGCCCGGACTCCGCGCCCATGAGCACCGGCCAGATCGCCCGCACCCGGTCCGCGAGCGACCGCGCACCGGGTCCGCCGGTCGCCGCCGCCAGCGCGTTGTCGATCCGTCGCGCGCGCAGCCGCAGCGTCGCCTGCCGGAGCAGGTCGTCCGACCCGTCGAAGTGGTAGAGCAGCACCTTGTGCGTGGTGCCCGCGGCTCGCGCGGCGCGGCGCAGCGAGAAGCCGACGAGACCGTGCACGGCGAGGTCCTCGGTGACCCGCTCCAGCAGCTCCCGGCGCCGCGCCTCGCCGCGCCGCGAACCCGTGGAGCGCCGGTAGCCCGCGGGCCGCCGGGCCCCGGGAAGGTCCTCGGGGGCGCCGCGGCCGGCGCCGTCCTCACCGCTCACGCCGTCCGCACCGCTCACGTCGCCCTCAGCACCCACGTCGTCCGTGGCATCCGCGCCGCCCGCCTGGTCCGCGCCCATCGCTCCCGGTCCTCACCGCAGTCGCCGCACCCGTCGTGCCCGCCGGGGCAGATGATGCCAGCTCCGGGCCGCCCCGCGGCCGGCCGCCGCGGCGTGAACACGCCGGGCCGGGGGATTCCCCGCCGGCCGAGTGAGCCACGTGGTTCACTTCTTTCGTGGACGACCTGGGCCCGCGGAGAGGTCGACCCTTTGACGACGCGCGAGCCGCGCGCCGTACCGAGGAGGGCGTTGCATGAACCGGATCGAGCTGTCCGCCGGACCGATCCACTACGAGGACACCGGCGGCGACGGCCCGGCGGTGGTGGCGCTGCACGGGCTGATGATGGACGGCTCGCTGTGGGACGCGCCGGTCGCCGCACTGTCCGGCCGCCACCGCTGCATCGCGCCGACGCTGCCGCTCGGCGCGCACCGGGAGGCGATGCGCCCCGGCGCCGACCTCTCGCTGCCCGGCGTCGCCCGGCTCGTCGCCGAACTCCTCGACCGCCTCGACCTGCACGACGTCACCCTTGTCGGCAACGACACCGGCGGCGCGGTTGTCCAACTGCTGCTCGCCCAGGGCGGCACCGCGCGCGTCGGCCGTGTCGTGCTGGCCTCGTGCGAGGCGTTCGACAACCTCCCGCCGGGACTCACCGGCCGTACCCTCGCCCTCGCCGGCGCGCTGCCGCCCGGCCTGTTCGGGCTGTTCATGCAGCAGATGCGGCTGCGGGCGGTCCGCCGGCTGCCGATCGCCTTCGGCCGGCTGACCCTGCGCGGCGACGCGGCGACGGCCCGGTGGATGCGCCCGGTCCTGGAGCAGCCCGAGATCCGCCGCGACACCGTCCGCATGCTGCGCGCCGCGCTCGGCGACCGGCAGGTGCTGCTGCGCGCGGCCGAGGCGCTGCCCGCCTTCGACCGCCCCGCCCTGGTGGTCTGGGCCTCCGGCGACCGGGTGATGCCGCCCGACCACGGCCGCCGCCTCGCCGAACTCCTGCCGCAGGGACACCTGGTCGAGGTGGCCGACAGCTACACCCTGCTGCCGCTCGACCAGCCCGCCCGACTGGCCGACGCCATCGGGGAGTTCGTGGCACGGACTGTGAAGGCGTAGGGCCCCGGGCGCGGTTCGGTCGCGGGTCGCGGTCGCCGGGCGGGGGCACGCCCGCCCGGCACGCCGTCAGGACGGCGCTCGCGCCGGCTCCCGCTCCTGCCGCGGTGCTACGCGGACGACTCCGCGGTCCGCGCCCCACGCTCCAGGGCGCGGGCCAGGCGCTGTTCGAGGTGGGAGCGGCAGTCCGGCCACTCCTGCGCGACCACGGAGAAGATCGCCGAGTCCCGCAGCCTGCCGTCCTCACCGGGCACCCAGGAGCGCGACCAGTTGCGCAGCACGCCTTCGAAGCGGGCACCGACGGCCTCGATCGCCGCCCGGGAACGGGCGTTGCGGGCGTCGGTCTTCAGATCGACTCTGGCCACCGCCCAGTTCTCGAAGGCGTTGCGGAACAGCAGCAGCTTCGCGTCGGTGTTCAGGCCGGTGCCCTGCGCGGACGGCGCGAGCCAGGTGAAGCCGACCTCGACCGCGCACAGGCCCTCGCCGTCCGGCCAGGGCCGCGGGTCCCAGTACGAGGTGACGCCCACCGCGCGCCCCGTCGCCCGCTCCACCTGCGCGTACGGCGCCAGCCGGCCGGTCGCCGCGCGCCCCCGCTGGGTGTCGACGTAGCCGGCCACCTCGTCGGCGGTGGGCACCCAGGTGAACCCGTACGAACCGCGGTCCTGCGCCACCGCCGCCGCCAGGTCCGGGACATGGCGGCGGTCCAGCGGCTCCAGCCGCACCAGGGTGCCGTCGAGCACCGGGGCCTCCAGCGTGAAACTCATCGATCCCCGTCCCGGGTCGTCGGTGTCTGCGTCGGTGTCCGCCGGGGCGAGATCCTCGCAGACAGGGCCCGCCGTGTCGTGCGGATTACCGGCCGCCGCGGCCCGGCCGCCCCCGGTCGCGCGGCCCCGCCGGGCCGGTCACGGTGTCGCCCCATGACATGGCGATCATGGCGTGGCGGGAGGCGGACGGCCGGTGGCGGGGGCCTGCGTCGCCGGTTTCGGCGGCACGCCGCGCGCGAGCGTGCAATGGGCGGTGGAGATCTGGGCCACCACCTCCGGCGCCGCCGTGCGCGAACTCCTCGACCCAGGCGGCCGGTTCGCCACCCCACTTCGGCCCCGGCGAGGACGGCGGCTTCCCCGGCCGGCACGCCGTCCAGGGCGGCATCACCGGCTGGGGAGGGTCCCCGACCACGACGCCGTCCACCAGTGGACCGCCGACCACGGCGTCCTGCCGGTCATCGCGCCCGCGCTCGCCGGGCGGGCCTCGCGCGGGACCGGCTGATCGGCGTGAAGATCTTCTTCGGCACGTACAAGGGGGCCGACACCGCGGAGGTCAGGGTCAACGGCCGGGTTGGTGAGCCCGCGGGCCAGGCGCTGCTCGCACAGCCCTGGCCGCGTCCGGCCGAGGGGGGCGCCTACGCGCGCACGTACGCCGTCCTGGTCCACCAGGAGCGCTGACCGCGCCGTCCAAGTCCCTTCGGGTGCGGGCGCCGGGGGGCGGCGCGCGCCTCACAGCCCGTAGGCGCTCAGGGCGTTGTCCCGGCCGATCATCGTCAGCACGCGCCGGGCGTCGGGCTCCGACCAGTCGCCCGCGTCGACCCACGACTGCGCGGCGGCGGCCGCCGCGCGACGCCAGAGCGCGGCGCCCAGCACATGCAGTTCTGCCGGGCCCCAGGCGTCCGAGGAGTACAACAGGCGTCCGAAAGGGGCGAGTTCCATCGACTCGGCGACGACGGCGGCCGACCGGGCGCCCAGATGGTTCACGGCGAGACCGACGTCGCAGTAGACGCGGTCGAACGCCTGCGCCAGGTAGCCGGCCTGCCGGTGGTAGGGGTAGCAGTGCAGAAGCATCACCGGCACCGCGGCGACCGCCGGCTGGCGCAGCAGGCCGAGCAGCAGCATCGGATCGGCCCGGTGCAGGTCCAGGTCCCGGTCGCCGAGACCGGTGTGGATCTGCAGCGGCAGGCCCATCTCCACCGCGCAGTGGACGCCGAACCGCAGCAGCACCGGATCGGTCAGCCGCGGCCCTTCCTGCTGCGCTCCTCCGGTCCCTGCTCCCGCCGGCCCTCCGGGCTCCCCGGCCGGTTCCGCCGCGCACCGCGCCAGCCAGCCGCCCGCCGCCCGCCGTACGGCGTCGGGGTCCGGCGCGGACCAGTCCAGGTCGAGCCCCGCCCGGTAGGCGACCACCGTCTTGAGGCCCACCGCGCCGGCGGCCGCCGCCTGCCGCAGCAGGTCCCGGTAGGCGTCCGCGTACCCGCGCCCGCTCGTCGCGCCCTCCGCAGCCATCGACGCGGCCAGCGACTCGGCGAGTGCCTCAAGCCGCACCACCTCGTACGCCGTGCCGCCCGCCGCCCCGGCCAACTCCGCCGGGGACAGCAGCAGATCGCCCCCGTACCCCGTGTCGACGATCCAGCGGTCCACCCCCGCGGCGGGCAACAGCCGCGCGGCGGCCTCCTGTTCGCCGAGCAGGGCGCGCTGCCGCCAGTAGTCGTCCGCCGGCGCGTGCGCGGGCAGCCCGAGCAGCGGCGCGCACCAGCGGCGTACGGCGAACCCCAGTTGGGAGTCGAAGGAGGTCGTGCCGGACGGAACCGGGCCCGTCGAGCCCTCGTTGAGCGACTCCTCGAAGGCCGTCCTGGTCAGCGGCCCGCGGAAGGCGCCGTGCACATGGTGGTCCACCAGACGCAGCCGCGCGGCGAACTCCGCGAGGGACAAGCCGCTCTGCCGCCCGCCGCGGTTCACGAGGACCAGGCGAAGCGGAACCGCTCGGCGAGGTCGTCCACCGGCACTTCCCCGTACGTGCGCTGCTCGTAGCGCCGTACCGCCAGGGTCGCCGCCACGATCGGCTCGCCGAGGATGCCGCGCGCCGTCGCGGAGTCCTCGAACGCGTCCAGCACCGCGCCCTGCGTGGCCGGCAGCCGGACCGCCGACGGATCGGCCGCCGGGTCGACCCGCACCTCGGGCGGCAGCGGCATGTCGCGGGCGACGCCGTCCAACGCCAGGCCGAGCGCCGTCGCCGTGGCCAGGTAGACGTTCGCGGACGGATCGCCGCACTTGACCTCGACGTTGGCGCCGTGCGGGGTGCCGCGACCGGCGGCCGCCAGCCGCACCGCCGCCTCCCGGTTCTCCAGCCCCCAGCAGGCGAAGGCGCCCGACCACCGGCCGGGCGCGAGACGCGCGGGGGAGAGCACGGAACCGCCGAAGACCGCCAGCGTCCCGGGCAGTCCGGCGACGATCCCGCCGAGCGCGGCGGCGCCCTCGGCGGTCAGCCCGCGCGGCCCGTCCCCGCCCGACAGCAGCGGCACACCGTCGCGCTCCCACGACAGGTGCAGGTGGGCGCCGTTGCCCGCGCCGCCGCCGAACGGCAGCGGCGAGAACGACGCGAGCAGCCCGTATCCGCGGGTCACCCGCCCGATCACCAGCCGCGCCAGCACCACCCGGTCGGCCGAGGCCAGCGGGTCCGCGGGGGACAGCGACACCTCGAACTGCCCGCAGCCGAACTCCGCGTGCACCTGCTCGACGCCGACGCCCACCTCCTCCAGCGCGTCGGTCAGGTCCGCGACGAATCCGTCGCGTTCCAGCACCGGCCCGAGCCCGTACGGCTGCCAGCGACGCTCCGGCAGCGCGCCGCCGTCGGCGTCGGTGAGGGTGAACTCCAGCTCGTGGCCCACCTTCGCGGTGAGTCCGGCCGCCGCCGTTTCCGCCAGCACCGCGCGCAGCCGGCCGCGGGCGCACTGCGGCGACGGGTCGCCGTCCTGGCCGAAGAGCTCGGCGGGGGCCCACGCGTAGCCGCCGCCGACGGCGCGGACCGCCTCCAGGTCCGCCCGCAGCCGCAGGTCGCCGACCACGCCGAGCTGCTCGGTGAAGGCGATCGTGTTGTCGATGCAGAAGACGTTCCAGGTGGGGGAGGCCCCCATGCCCGCGCGGTGGAAGTCGCCGGCCCGCCGCACCGGCACCGTCTTGGCCCGCGCCACCCCCGCCATGTCCACGACCGAGCCGATCAGCACGCGCGCGCCGGCCGCGGTCAGCTCCGCGCGGTACTGCGCCAGGTCGGAGTCAGGCAGCACCGGCAGCCGTACGGCCGGCGGGGGCGGCGCCTCGGGCCGGGAGTCGGGTCCGGCGCCGGGCCGGGACTCAGGCCCGGCGCCGGCCGGGGACGCGGGCCGGGACTCGGACCGTGACGGGAACTCGCCGATCGACACGGAGCCTCCAGAGCGGGACGCGGTACGGCAACCGCAACGCTACCCTCGCCGGACCCGGCGGTGCTGTCGCCGGGCGGTGGCGCCGGGTCAGTAGCCGCGTCGCAGCGTCGTCACCCGGGCCTCGTCGCGGCGCCGGGCCCGCCGCAGCCGCTCCTCGGCCAGCTCCGCGAGCGCCTGGTGGAGCAGCGCCAGCACGGTGTCCACACCGCCGCCGAACCGGGCGGGGGCCTCCGCGGGCAGCACGCCGGTGCCGACCGCCGCGGCCAGCGCGACCAGCACCGGTTCGTCGGCCGACCAGCGGTGCGCCGCCCTGCGCCGGTCGGGCGAGTCGACGAGCACCATCCGGCTGGTCCACAGCACGCCCCACTTCCTGCGCCGCTCCCTGGCCAGCCGGCCCTCCGCCTCAAGGGCCGCCAGATACCCCGTGGGCAGCCCGCGGCCCCTGCGCCACAGCCAGTCCTCGACCGTCTCGAACGGCAGCTTGCGCACCAGCGCCTCCGCGGCCTGGGCCAGCAGCGGGTCCGCCACCTCGGGCGCGTCGGGCGCGGCGGCCACCGGCAGGACGCGGTCGGCTGCCAGCTGCACCAGGTCCAGCCGGAGCAGGTCGATCAGCTCGGCGGCGGCCAGGCCCAGGGACAGGTCGCCGCGCCGCACCGACGGCTCCGACGGCAGGTCCATCGTGATCGTCAGCAGATCGCGAGCTGTGGTCATGAAACCGCTCCACGTACGAGGCCACCGCCGGCCGGCCCCCGGCGCCCACCGCCATTATCACTCCCGCCGGCCGCACCCCGGCCTGCGGACCCGCGCACGGCGCGCAGCGCGTACGCTGCGAGGTCGGTGGGACGGCCGCCGCGCGGGCACGGCGGGCGCGGCGGGGGCCCGGGACGCGATGACGGCGGAAGGCGGCCAGCGGTGGCGACGGCGGCGAAGATCACCCTGGACCTGCATCCCCTCTTCCGGAACAACCGGGACATCGACCTGGCGCTGCGGGAAGTGGTCTTCCGCGCCGCGCGGACCGGTGTCGGCGTGGTCGAGATCATCCCGGGCAAGGGCACCGGCCAGCTGAAGAAGCGGGTGCTGGCGTTCCTCGCGCAGAAGCACATCAGGAAGCTGTACACCCGGATCGAGACCGACGCCACGAACACCGGCCGGGTCCTGGTCCACTTCGCCTCCCCCTCGCCGGGCGCGCGCTGAAAGCGGCGCGGCCGGTAGGGTGAGCCCGAGCTAACCGTGCGGTTAGCAATGGGGCGGGGCGGAACGAGAGCGGCAGGCACATGAAGGTGGTCCTCTTCGGAGCGTCCGGCATGGTCGGGCAGGGCGTCCTGCGGGCCTGCGTGCGGGACGAGCAGGTCGAGAGCGTGCTGCTGGTCGGGCGGGCGCCGACGCCGCCGTCGGCCGCGGCCGGCACGCCGCACCCCAAGGTGCGCGAGATCGTGCACGCCGACTTCACCGACTTCACCGCGCTCGAACCCGAACTCGCCGGTCTCGACGCCTGCTTCTTCTGCCTCGGGGTCTCCATGGCCGGCCGCAGCGAGGAGGAGTACCGGCGGATCACCCACGACTACACCCTCGCCGCGGCCCGCGCACTGGGGTCCGCAAGCCCAGGACTGACCTTCGTCTACGTCTCCGGCGAGGGCACCGACAGCTCGGAGCAGGGGCGTTCCGCCTGGGCGCGGATCAAGGGCCGCACCGAGAACGCCCTGTTGGCGATGGACTTCCCCGCCTACATGTTCCGGCCGGGCTTCATCCGCCCCCTGCACGGCGCCCGTTCGCGCACGACCTGGTACCGCGTCATCTACGCCGCCACCTTCTGGCTCGCGCCGCTCGTCGTCCGCCTGCTGCCGCGCCACGCCACCACGACCGACCGCATCGGCCGCGCGATGCTGGCGGTGGCCCGCCGCGGCGGGCAGGGCCCGCACATCCTCCACACCTCCGACATCAACCACCTCGCCCTGCCCGCCACCCCCCACCCCGGCTGACCCGCGCTCACCTCGCCCCGGGCAGGTCCGGCCCCACGCGCGCCTCGGCCGGCCTGAGGCCGGCCGGCTTCCCGACCCCGTGGGTCCACCCCGGCGTCGGGGGAGGCTCGCCCACCGCCTCGGTCGGCTTGCGCCCAGCCGCGGGGTCGCCCGGCGCGTCGGTCGGCCCGAGCCCGGTCGGGGGCGGCCGGGTGTAGGGACCCCGGCTGCTGGCCCTGGTCCGCCGGGGCGAGTGAGCCCGGTCGGGGGCGGCCCGGCGTCGCCGCTTCGGCCGCGCGAGCCGGCCGCCAGGCCGGGCAGGTCCGGCCCCACGCGCGCCTCGGCCGGCCTGAGGCCGGCCGGCTTCCCGACCCCGTGGGTCCACCCCGGCGTCGGGGGAGGCTCGCCCACCGCCTCGGTCGGCTTACGCCCAGCCGCGGGGTCGCCCGGCGCGTCGGTCGGCCCGAGCCCGGTCGGGGGCGGCCCGGCGTCGCCGCTTCGGCCGCGCGAGCCGGCCGCCGGGCCACCCGGCTACGTTCGGGCCGCGCCCGACCGCCACCTGCCCGGCCCCCGGGCCCCCGGGCGCGCTGCCCCGGCCTCGCCGGCCGCGACAACCCCCGGCGGGAGCCGGAGGGCCCGGGGCCCGCCCGATGACCCCGGGCGCGAGCCCGAGACGCGGGTAGTGACACGTGGTGCCACAGTTGCTTGAATGCCGCACAAGCAAGCGCAGCAAGCGCTTACTGCCCTCCTGGTTGGAGCGTCGCCGTGCAGATATCCCGTCGAGCCCTGCTGTCGATGGTCCCGGCCGTCGCGCTGCCCCTGCCCGCGCTGGCGTCGGCGGCGCCGGCGCGGGCCGCCGAGGGCGGGGCGGCCGTGCTGATCGCCAACACGCTCGCGATCTTCGCGGGTACCGAGGAGTCCAACGCCCGACCCGAGGCCGCCGCGAAGCTCGCGGCCATCGCGTCCACCGCGCGCACCCGGCTGGCGGGGATGGACGCGGCGGGGTCCGGCGAGCTGTTCCACGGCGTGGCGCTCGGCGGCAGCGACACCAATCTGACCTCGTCCTTCCAGTACCTCTACGAGATCGCCCTCGCCACGCGCACCCCGGGCGCCGCGACCGCCGGGCTGCGCGACGACCCGGCCGTCCAAGAGCGCGTCGCCGACGGGCTGGTGGCGCTGTACGACGGCTACTACGGGGACCAGGAAGCGGGTTACTACGGCAACTGGTTCAACTGGGAGATCGGCATGTCGACTTATGTCTCCCGCACCCTGCTGCTGCTCCAAGACCTGCTCGCCGACCGCAACCCCGCCCTGACCGCCGCGTACGTCGCCTCGATGGACGCGTATCTGCGCAACGGCAAGGACGGCGACGTCGACCTCGACTCGCGCTTCCACACCGGCGCCAACCTCGCCGACATCACCACCAACCGCATCCTGCAGGGTGCGGTCACGCAGGACGACGCCCGGATCGCCAAGGCGGTCGCCGACCAGCTCACGGTCTACACGACGGTCGACCCGTATGCGCTGCGGCACGGCGTCACCGACGGCTTCTACGCCGACGGCTCGTTCGTCCAGCACGCCTCCGTCGCCTACAGCGGCTCGTACGGCACCGGGCTGCTCAGCCGGGTGGTGCAGACGGTCAAGGTCCTCGACGGCTCGGGCTACGGGCCGGGCGACAGCCTCGTCGGCATCGTCCAGCGCTGGGTGACCGGCGGGTTCGCCCCGCTGATCTTCGAGGGCTGGATGATGGAGCCGGTCAAGGGCCGCGCGGTGTCCAGGACGACGACGGGGTACGCCGACGTGGCGACGGTGGTCGAGGCGGTGGTGGACCTGTCGGGGCACGCCACCGGAGCGGACGCCGCCGCCCTGGCGGGATACGTGAAGTACGTGCGGCAGACCTCGAGGGCCGCGCTCGACCCGGCCTCCTTCGTCTCCCCGGTGAGCGTGGTCCGCTACGCCGAGATCCTCGCCGACCCAGGCGTCCCCGCGCGGGACCTCAACAACCCCGCGCAGCACACCGCGTTCGCCGCGATGGACCGCAGCGTGCACCGCCGTCCCGGCTACGCCTTCGCGCTCGCCCGCAGCTCCACCCGGATCAGCGGATACGAGTACATGAGCGGCGAGAACCTCAGGCCCTGGTTCCAGGGGCAGGGCGCGCACTACCTCTACCTGTCGGGCCAGGACCAGACGCAGGCCTTCGGCGTCGACTACTTCACCGCGGTCCCGCCGTCCGCGCTCGGCGGCGTGACCGCCCCGGTGGAGACCCGGCTGCCGGTGCCCGAGCTGTACGGCACGGCCTGGTACGACAACCCGGCCCTGGGATTCACCTCCTCGTCGGAGTCGCAGAACACCTACGTCTACTTCCCGCGCGCCGCCAACGCCTGGTCCGGCGGCGCGCGGCTCGGCGCGTACGGTGCGGCCGGTCTCGTGCAGTCCAGCGACGCGGCCTACCAGGCGAAGCAGCAGGGCCTGCTCCCCGATGACTTCGTCGCCTACCGCAACGCCGACGCGACCAAGTCGTGGTTCATGTTCGACGACGAGATCGCGGTGCTGGCCGCCGGCCTCGGCGACGGCGCGGGCCGCGCGGTGACCACCACCGTCGACACCCGCATCGCCGCTCCGGCCGACCCCGTCGCGCTCACCGGCCGGCTGCGCGGCGGCGGCCCCTGGTCGGGGACCGGCACCGCGCCGCTGGCCTGGCTGCGCTACGCCGACCCGGCCCAGGCCGTCGCGGTCGGCTACGTGTTCCTGGACGGCGCGGAGCGCCCCGGCGACCGCGACCCGCGCCCGACGGTCGCGCTGGACACCGTCACCCGCAGCCGCAGGTACATCCGCACCGCCAACGCCGACACCCCGGTGACCAAGCAGGTCTTCTCCCTCACGCTGGCCCAACCGGCGGGCGGGCAGGCGGTGTCGGCCGCCTGGGCGCTCGTCCCGCACGCCACCGAGGAGCAGTTGGCGCGCTACGCACGGGGGCCGCTGACCGTACTGGCCAACTCGACCCGGTTGCAGGCGCTGTACCACTCCGGCCTCGGCATCCTGGCGGCCAACGCCTTCGCGGCCGGACCGCACCAGGTGGGGCGCCTCGGCGTGGACGGCCCCGCGTCGGTGATCGTGCGCGAGTCCCGCGACGGCGCGACCTCGATCGCGGTCTGCGACCCGACGACCGAACGGGACACCGTCTCGGTCGTCCTGCGCGGCCACACGCTGCGCCGGCGCGACGCGGACGACGGCGTCCTGGTCCGCCCGGCCCCCGGCGGCACCCGGATCGACGTCACCACCCGCCACGCCTACGGCCGCACCTTCACCGCGACGCTGCGCTGACGCAGCGGGCGGCCGTCGCGGCGGCCGCGCCGGGCCCCGCGCCAGCACGGGCCCCGCGCGCCCCGCCCGCACTCCCGCACGTGACGCGGAGGTAGGCACCCCCGGGCGACGCCCACCGGCAGCCGCACCGGGACCGTCGCCGTCGCCGCGCCGATCACGCTGCCCGCGCTCACCGGGGGTCGGGCTGGACGTACCGGTCACCGGCGGCCAGGTCCTCGTCCTGTCCGTGGGCGGCGACGGCGACGGCGGCAACGTCACGGCAACGACCACGGCGGCGGGGCCGACCGGGTGCTGACCTGCGCGGCCGGCTGACACGCGCACCGGCGTCCTACCCGAGCGGGGGCGGCGGGGGCGGGTGGTCGGGTCCCGGCCCGGGGCCGGGGCCGGGGCCGGGGCCGTGGCGGCCGTGAACCGGGGGCGGCGGCATCGTGTCGGTGCCCGGCGCCTCGCCCGGCCACACCAGCAGTACCGGGCACGGCGCGTGGTCGACGATGAAGCGGCTGTGCGGACCGAGGCTGTGCGGCCCGAGCCGCGTACGGTCGCCGTCGCGGGCCAGCACCAGCAGCCCGGCGCCCTCCGCAGCCGCCACCACCACGCGCTCCACCCGCCCGGTGCGCTGCACCCGGGCGCACGGCCGGCCCAGCCGGCCCGCCGCCTCCGCGAGCAGCCGCTCGCCCTGCTCGGTCGCCTCCCGCTCGACCGGGATGCCCGGGTCGCGCTCGGGCCGCCCGCGTCCCAGCAGCCCGGCGAAGGCGGCGTGCGCCGCGCCCGGCACGTCCGGGTCGGGCACATGCAGCAGGACCACCTCGGCGTCCCGCGGCGCCCGGTCGCGCACCGCGTCCACGGTCGCCGGCCAGGTGCCCTCGACGATCCAGGCGATGACGGTGGTCGTCACGGCGGTCAGCCTCCGATCGCGGTCAGCGACAGCCACAGTGCCACGACCGCGGCGCCCAGCGCGGCAGGCACGGCGAGCAGCCCGAGCCGGGTGAACTCGCCCAGCTCCACGTCTGTTTCGTGCTCCCGCACGATACGCCGCCACAGCAGGGTGGCCAGCGACCCCGCGTAGGTGAGGTTGGGGCCGATGTTCACCCCGAGCAGCACCGCGAGCACCGCGCCCGCGCCCGAGGGGGCGGCCAGCGGCAGCAGGACCAGCACGGCGGGGAGGTTGTTGATCAGGTTCGCGAGCAGCGCCGCCAGCGCGGCGACGCCCAGCAGCGCGGCGAACCCGGTGCCGTCCGGCACCACCCGGCCCAGCGCGTCCGACAGGCCGTTGTCGACCAGCGCCCGCACCACGATGCCCAGGCCCAGCACGAACGCCAGGAAGGGCACCGCTGCGGCCCTGACCAGCGCGACGGGAGTGGTACGGCGGCGGGCCAGCGCCCGTACCGCGAGGACCGCCGCGCCCGCCGCGGCCGCCCACGCCGGGTTCACGCCCGCCACCGACGCCACCACGAACCCGGCCAGCGTGCACCCGACGGTGGCCAGCGCGAACACCGGCACCGCGGGCGGCTCCGCGGTCTCGGTCGCGGGCTGCGCGCCCGCGGCCAGATCGGTGGCGAAGAACCTCCGCAGCACCGCGTACTCGGCGCCGATCGCCGCCAGCCACGGCAGCGCCATCAGCGCAGCGAAGCGGGTGAAGCTCAGCCCGCTCGCCTCGAAGGCGAGGAGGTTCGTGAGGTTGGAGACCGGCAGCAGCAGCGAGGCGGTGTTCGACAGGTGGGTGCACGCGTAGACGTGGGGCCGGGCGCGTGCGCCCAGCCGGGCGGCGGTGGCGAAGACGACCGGGGTCAGCAGCACCACCGTGGCGTCCAGGCTCAGCACCGCGGTGATCACCGAGGCGAGTACGAAGACCTGCACCAGCAGCCGGCCCGGCCCGCCGCCCGCGCCCCGCGCCATCCACGCCCCGCAGGCGCTGAACAGGCCCTCGTCGTCGCACAGTTGCGCCAGCACCAGCACCGCGGCGAGGAACCCGATCACCGGGCCGAGCCGCTGCGCCTCCTGCCGGGCGTGCGCCAGCGGGATCGCCCCGGCGGCGACGACCACGAGCGCGGCGGGCACCGCGACCACCGCCTCAGGAAGCCCCCACGGCCTTACCACCGCGCACCCGAGCACCGCCACCAGCAGTACGGCGCTGAGCGCCTCGGCGAGTGCCGAATCCACCGTCGCCGGCTCCTCTCCCGGAATCCTCCGGCTCTTCCCGTCCGCGCGGACCTCCCGCGGCGGCGGTCGCCGCGGGCCGCACCGGCGCCCGCCGAATGTCCCCGGGCCGGCCGCCGCGCGCCGCCGACCTGGCACGACGTCCTGGCATCCCGCATGCCCCGCAGTCGGTGGAGTCTGTCACGGCGACCCGGTCGGTCCGCGAGTACGGCTCGCGGACAGGCCGTTTCATCCGCAGATCGGTAACTTTGACCTATGGAGCCGACCGGCGCGACGGGGCAGTCGCGGGTGTCGTGGTTGCCGCGATCCCCGGCCGCCCGGCTGGCCGTGCCGATGGCGCTGGTCGCGCTGCTGCTGGGCATCGACGAGGCCGGCGGCCCGCAGCTGCGCATCGGCGGCCTGATGGTCGCCGTCCCGGCGCTCGCCGCCGCCTTCCTGTGGCCGCGCGCGGTCATGGTCCTGGTGCTGTTCACGCTGGCCTGCATCGTCCTGGCCGCGCAGAACAACGACCAGATCGGCACCGAGAGCTTCTACGTCGTGCTGGCCACCGTGGTGCTGATCGGCGCCGGCGCGGTGGCCGCGGCGCGGATCAGACAGCGCCGCGAACGCCAGCTCGCCCAGGTGCGCTGGGTCGCCGCGGTGATCCAGCAGGTGGTGCTGCGGCCGCTGCCCGCGCGGCTGGGCCCGCTCTCGCTCGCCTCGATGTACCTGGCCGCGCAGGAGGAGGCTGCCATCGGCGGCGACCTGTACGGCGTCGCCGCGCTGGACGACGGCGCCGCGCGGCTGATCGTCGGCGACGTGCAGGGCAAGGGCCTCGGCGCGGTCGAGGTGGCGGGGCTGCTGCTCGGCGCGTTCCGCCGGGCCTCGCGGCGGCGCGTGCCGCTGGGCGAACTGCCGCGCTGCCTGGACGCCGACCTGCGCAGCGACCTCTCCGACCTGGCCGGCGCAGCGTCCCCCGCGCCGGGGCGGGAGGCCACCGCGGGCAGCGCCGTCGCCGCGCCGGACCGCGGCCCCACCGCGCTGGAGGGCTTCGTCACCGCGGTGATGGTGGAGGTCCCCGCCGGCGGCAGCCCGCTGCGCCTGGTCAACTGCGGCCATCCACCGCCCCTGCTGCTGCGCCGCGGGAGCGTCCTGGCGCTCGGACCCGCCACCCCCGGGCTGCCCCTGGGCCTGGGCGACCTGGGGCCCGACCCGGAGGCGACCAGCAGCCACGACCTGGAGGTCGGGGACATCGTGCTGCTCTACACCGACGGGGTGATCGAGACGCGCGACGCCTCCGGTGCGTTCTACCCGCTGGCCCTGCGCCTCCCGGAGCTGGCCGCCGACTCGCTGGAGGACCTGCTGTTCGCCGTCCGGGCCGACCTCGAGCGGCACGCCGCCACCCGTCTCGGCGACGACGTGGCGATGGTCGCCTTCCAGCGCATGGTCTGAGGCCGGCCGGCGCCTCGCCCGGCGGCGCGAGGTCCGGCGGCGCGACACCCTACGGCGCGAGGTCCGTCCGTGCGTCGCCCGACGGCGCGGCGGCGTCACAGCGCCGGCGGCTCCGGCGGCGGCTGGTCCTCGTCCAGGCAGAACCACACCGTCTTGCCCTCCGACTCCGGCCGCACGCTCCACTGCCCGGAGAGGATGTCGAGCAGCAGCAGACCGCGGCCCGAGGAGGCCAGCTCGCCCGGCGCCCGCTGGTGCGGCAGCTCGTCGCCGCGGTCGGTGACCTCCACCCGCAGCCGGCGCCGGCCGGGCTCGCCCGACACCGTCGCGGTCAGCGCCGCCGTCTGGTCGGTGTGCACGAGCACGTTGCCGACCAGCTCGGAGGCCAGCAGCACCGCGGTGTCCACCTGGTCGGGCTGCGCCCAGTCGTGCAGCAGCGCCTCCAGTTCGGCGCGCGCCTCGGACAGGCCGTGCGCCTCGTCCTGCCCGATGGTCAGCAGCAGCCGCCGCTCGGACACCGTCTCCTGCTGCACCGGGGTGTCGCGGCGCAGCAGCAGGAGCGCGATGTCGTCCTCGTTGCGCGGCGCCGGCCGGGTCCGCGGCCCCGCCGCCCCGGGCTCGCCGCCGTCGTGCGGGGCCCTGCCCCGGCCGTACAGCTCGTCGGGCACCGCGTCGCGCCCGGCCGCGTCGCCGCCGGCGGCCTCGTCCGCGTCGGCCTGCTCGTAGTCGGCCTGCTCGTAGCGGCCCATCGGCTGGTGGACCGCCCCGATCAGCCGGTCCGCCATGCCCTCCAGGTCCTCCGTGGGCCCCGGCGACATCGCGTCGCGCACCCGCACCCAGCCGGTGAACATGTCGTGGCCGCCGGTCTCGATCAGCCCGTCGGTGCACAGCATCATGATCTCTTCGGGCTGCAGCCGCACGTCGGTGACCGGGTAGTCGTGCTCCTCGGGCATCAGCCCCAGCGGCAGGCCGCCGCCGACGTGCTTGATCATGCAGGTGCCGTCGGCCAGCCGGAGCACCGGGTGCGGATGGCCCGCCCTGGCGATGTGCAGCATGCCGGTGTCCGGCTCCGCCTCGATGTACAGGCAGGTGGCGAACCTGTCCTGGTCCAGCGCGGTCAGGAAACGGGACGTCCGGGTCAGCACCGCGTCCGGTCCGTGGCCCTCGGCGGCATAGGCGTGCACGGCGGTGCGCAGTTGCGCCATCAGGCCGGCCGCGTGCACGTCATGGCCCTGCACGTCGCCGATCACCAGCGCGATCCGGCCGCCCGGCAGGTTGATGATGTCGTACCAGTCGCCGCCGACGACCAGGCCGCCGCCGGTCGGCACGTAGCGGGTCGCGACGCTGATGCCGGGCTCGGCCGGCTCGGCCGAGCCCATGCTGCGGCGCAGCCCGCGCGACAGGGCCAGCTCGGCGGAGCTGGTACGGGTCCGCTCCAGCGCCTGCGCGAGCAGCCGCGCGGTCAGCTCCAGCAGCTCCCGCTGGTCGGCGGTGAACGCGGTCGGCGCGGCGAACGCCATCAGGCAGACACCGGTGATCCGCCCGGACGCGACCAGCGGCAGGAACGCCCACGACTGGCGGCCGTGCCGGGCGATCAGCGCCCAGGTGGCGGCGTACTGCTCGCGGTAGTCGCGAGCCGAGGACAGGTAGACCGGCCGGCCGGTCCTGGCCACCTCGGTGGCCGGGAAGCGCGTGGAGACCGGCATCCGGAAGGCCCGCTCGGTGTGGCTGCGCCGGTAGCCGTGCTGGCCGAGGACGTTCAGGAACTTGTCGGTCACCCCGAACACGACCAGGCCGTCGAGGTCGAGGTCGGGCAGCCGCAGCCGGGCCACGGTGCGCAGCGCGTCCGAGAGCGACTCCGACCAGGCCAGCGCGTGGCCGGTCCCGAGCATCAGCGCGTCGCGCTGCCGGGCGGTGAGGTCCCCGCCGGGCGGCTCGCCCGGCCCCCGCGCGGGCCCGTGCCCGTCCTCGCCGTCGTCGTCGGCCGCCGCGGACGCCCGCCGCGGCTCGATCCGGTTCATGGCGTCGATCTGCCGCAGCTCGGCGGTCTCGGACCGGTCTCCCGGCGACGGACCCTCCGCTTGCTTGCCCATCGGCGCCCTCTCGCCCCTGTGCTCGTCCCGTGGTCGTCCCTGCTCGTCCCGTGGTCGTCACGTCGGTTCCCATGCTCCGACGCGGCGGCGCGGCCCGCACGCGGAAAGCACCCGGCCGGACACGGGTACGGCCCCCTGCGCGCGAGGACACGCGGAGGGGGCCGCAGCGGCGGCCGGTGGCGGGACGGTCAGCCGGTGGTGGGCCGGTAGGCGTACACGGTCGTGGCGACCTCGCAGACGCCGGGCGACACGATCTCCACCCGCAGCGCGTGCGCGTGCGCGTCGTAGTCGATGCCCTCGGTCTCGAAGGTGCCCGAGCAGATGCTGCTGCGCGGCACCTGGAACAGGGTGCTGACCTGCCCGGTGACGGCGCCGCCGTCCAGCGGGTGCTGCAGGTCCACCTGGAGGACGTCCTTCGCGGCGTCGTCCGACACGCACACCAGGCGGGTGCCGGAGACGAAGTCGCAGCCCTGGATGTCGGACACGGCGCGGTCCAGGGTGATCTGCCCGGCCTGCGGCAGGGCGCCGCCGGTCGCAGGGGTGGCCGGGTTGGTCAGCGGCGCGGGGAAGACCTGGAGCCGGCCCACCGTCCCCCACTCGCCGGCCACCAGCCACTGCGCGTCGGGGGAGACGGTGGCGAAGGAGTTGTTGAGCAGCTCGCCGGCGTCCAGCTGGTGGGTGTAGTCGTAGGTCTTCCCGGCCGGTGTGGTGACCTCGAACATCTTCGAGGTGGCGCTGTCCCCGCCCTGGTAGGCGTCGAAGACGTAGCCGCCCGCGATGTCCGGATCGCCGACGTGGTTCCAGCCCGCGACGCGCAGCCGCAGCGGGATCGAGCCGAGGCCGCGGGTCAGCAGGGAGCCGTCCGCGCGGCTGGCGATCCCCTCGCCCCCGGTGAGCGAGTTGACGGTCGAACTGCCGTTGCCCACCCAGCCGCCGGGGGAGTCGGCGTGCGCGGTGGCGGTGCCCACCGCGGCGAAGGCGGCGGTGGCGAGCAGCGTCGCGACGACACGGCGGCGCGGAACGGTTGCGGTCAACGGAACCCCCAGGGGTGTGGTGGGGCCGCGCCGTACGCCGGCGTCGGCCTCGGACGGGCTAGAACCCTAGCCCCGCCCGCACCACCCGCACCACGGTCGGTCGGCCAACTCGGCCTGAACACCCGGCGCGTGGCCCGCGCGGAGCCCTGCCGGCGCGGACGCGGCGGCCGCCCGCACCGGGCCCGCCCGACGCCCACCGGGAGTCCGCCGGGCCGCCGAACGGCCGCCGTCCCGGGGCCTCCTCGCGTTCGCTCCGCGCCTGTGCCGACGCCGTCCCCTGCCGTCACCGCGCTTTGCCCAACCGACATCCGTCCGACCCTTGACAGAAACACGGGCGGGAGACGAGCCTTTGGCAACGTTGTCATACGGTGTTGGGCCGAAAGCCGCCCACTTTCGTCCTACCACTTCGGGCCGCTCTGGATTGGACCTGCCGCTCATGTCGCACCTGTCGCCTCATCCCTCACGCCGGTCGGTCGTCGCATCCGGTTCGACGCTGCTCGCGGGCCTCGGCCTGGAAATCGCGCTGCCCGGCACCGCCCGCGCGGCCGCGCCCGCCACCGCGCCGGCGCCCGCCGGGGGTCCGGACGCCGCGCCCGGCGAACTCGCCGCGTACCGCCCGGTCGCGGTCTCCTCCACCGACTACGCCCCGACGCCCGCGCAGTTCGCGGTGGACCGGCTCGGCTCGACCGGTGTGCGGGGCAGCGGCTGGCGGGCCGCGGCCGGCGACCCGCAGTGGATCTCGGTGGACCTGCAGGGTGACTGCCGGATCGACTCCGTCCGGCTGACCTTCGAAGCCACCGCCGACGACCCGGTGTTCGTCCCCGCCACCGGCGGTGATCCGTACGACGGCACCACCGGCCAGGAGATCCTGTCCAGTTGCGCGGTCGACTTCGTCGTCGAGACCTCGCGCGACGAGAGGAGCTGGACGACCGTCCACCGGACCGCCTCCGGCACCGGCGGCGTCGTGCGGATCGACCTGGCCGCCCCGGTCACCGCCCGCTGGGTGCGGCTGACCGTGCACAAGCGGTCCAACGCCAACCCGCTGGGGCTCAACGGCTTCGAGGTCTACGGCGCCGCGCCCGGCCACCGGCCCGCGGCGACCGGCTGGACCGACTGGGGCACCCACCACCACGCGGCGCCCACGCTCGCCGTCGCCGCCGACGGCACCGTGGCGCTGGAGTCCGGCTGGACGCTCACCCTGGACGACTGGGCGGGCGCCGAGGGCGCGGACCTGTCCCGCCCCGGGGTGGACACCAGCGGCTGGCTGCCGGCCACGGTGCCCGGCACGGTGCTGACCTCGCTGGTCGACCAGGGGCACCTGCCGGACCCGGTCAGCGGCCTGAACAACCTGCACATCCCCGAGGCGCTGTCGCGCCACTCCTGGTGGTACCGCCGCTCGTTCGCGCTGCCGAAGGGGCTCGCGACCGGCCCGGGACGGCACGTCTGGCTGGAGTTCGACGGCGTCAACCACCAGGCCGACATCTGGCTCAACGGCCGGCAGGCCGGCGACCTGACCTCCCCTTTCGCGCGCTCCGCGCACGACGTCACCGCGCTGCTCGACGCCGGCGGCGAGCAGACCCTCGCGGTGAGGATCACGCCGATGCCGTACCCGGGCAGCCCCGGCGACAAGGGCCCGGAGGGCCTGTCGTTCGTCGACGCCGGCGCGAACATGATGAACCGCAACTCGCCGACGTACCTGGCCTCCTCCGGCTGGGACTGGATGCCCGCGGTGCGTGACCGGGTCTCCGGCATCTGGAACCACGTGCGGCTGCGCTCCACCGGCCACGCCGTCCTCGGCGACCCCCGGGTCGACACCAGGCTGCCCGACCTGCCGGACACCTCGAGCGCCGAGCTGACCATCGTCGTCCCGGTCCGCAACGCCGACACCGCCGCCGCCCGCCGGATCACCGTCACCGCCGCCTTCGACGACATCACGGTCGCCCGCACCGTCACCGTCCCGGCCGGCCGGAGCGCCGACGTCACCTTCGCGCCCGACGCGTACGGGCGGCTGCGGGTGCGCAACCCCAGGCTGTGGTGGCCCAATGGCTACGGCCGCCCCGACCTGCACGAGCTGACCCTGACCGCGACCGTCGACGGGCAGCGCAGCGACCGGCGCACCGCGAGCTTCGGCATCCGCGAGTTCGGCTACGACTACAAGATCACCCTGCCGTTCACGCCGTCCTCCGACGCGTACACCCAGGAGGTGAACGTCGGCGCGCGGCAGGCCCGTTACGTCCGGGTCAGCTGCGGCGGGCGCGCCACCGGCTGGGGGTTCAGCCTGTGGGCGTTCGCGGTCCTGGACAGCGCCCGCCCCGGCGCCGACCTCGCCCTGCACGCGACCGCGACCTCCTCCACCGTCGCCGACGGCACCGATCCCTCGGCCGTCACCGACGGGGACGCGACCACCCGGTGGACCTCGCAGTACGCGGACGACCAGTGGATCGAGGTCGACCTGGGGTCCGTGCAGTCCTTCGACCGGGTCGACCTGACCTGGGAGCAGGCGTACGCGCGGACGTACACCGTGCAGGTCTCCGCCGACGGCGCCGCGTGGACCGACGCCGCCGCCGTGGACAACACCGCGGTGCCGCTGCCCTTCAACAGCGGCGACGCGAGCCTGCAGACCGAGGACTTCACCGCGCACACCGCCCGCTACGTCCGCTTGCAGTGCCATGTGCGGGCCACCAGCTGGGGCAACTCGCTGTGGACGCTGTCCGTCATCGACAGCTCCGCGCCCGGCACCGACCTGGCGCTGCACCGCAGCGTCGCCGCGTCGAGCGAGGACCCCGGCAACCCGGCGAGGAACGCCACCGACGGCGACCCGGGCTCGCGCTGGTCCTCCGACTACGCCGACGACCAGTGGATCCAGGTCGACCTCGGCTCGCCGGTCACCTTCGACCGGATCGTGGTGCTGTGGGAGGCCGCCTACCCGCGCACCTACACCGTCCAGGTCTCCGACGACGGCGAGTCATGGACC
The DNA here is from genome assembly GCF_036353415.1 of Actinacidiphila polyblastidii. Taxonomy (NCBI): domain Bacteria; kingdom Bacillati; phylum Actinomycetota; class Actinomycetes; order Kitasatosporales; family Streptomycetaceae; genus Actinacidiphila; species Actinacidiphila polyblastidii. Next base: position 205,903 of record NZ_JAZEWV010000006.1, on the reverse strand, counting down.
GACGTGAAGACCGTCAGCAACGCCCCGGAACCGCTGAAGATCAGCGTCAACGGCGTGCGGGTGTTCTGCCGCGGCGGCAACTGGGGCTGGGACGAACTCCTGCGCCGGATGCCCGCCGAGCGGATGGACACCGCGATGCGGATGCACCGCGACATGAACTTCACGATGATCCGCAACTGGGTCGGCTCCAGCGACCGCGAGGAGTTCTTCGCCGCCGCCGACCGCTACGGACTGCTGGTGTGGAACGACTTCCCCAACGCCTGGGGCATGGACCCGCCGGACCACGACGCGTACAACGCCATCGCCCACGACACGGTGCTGCGCTACCGCCTGCACCCGTGCGTCGTGGTGTGGTGCGGCGCGAACGAGGGCAACCCGCCGCAGGCCGTCGACGACGGCATGCGCAGCGCGGTGGAGAGCCAGGTGCCCGGCGTGCTCTACCAGAGCAACTCCGCCGGCGGCTTCATCACCGGCGGCGGCCCCTACGGCTGGATCGAACCGCAGCGCTACTTCGACCCGGCCACCTACGGCGGCAGCACCTTCGGCTTCCACACCGAGATCGGCATGCCGGTGGTCTCCACCCCGGAGAGCACCCGCGCGATGGTCGGCGACGAGCCCGAGTGGCCGATCGGCGGCGCGTGGTACTACCACGACTGGAGCACCCGCGGGAACCAGGCCCCGCAGAACTACCAGGCGGCCATCGAGGCCAGGCTCGGCGCCGCCACCGGCCTCGACGACTTCGCGACCAAGGCGCAGTTCGTCAACTACGAGAACAGCCGGGCGATGTTCGAGGCGTGGAACGCCCACCTGTGGGACGATGCCACCGGCCTGATGCTGTGGATGTCCCACCCCGCGTGGCACAGCACCGTCTGGCAGACCTACGACTACGACTTCGACGTCAACGGCCTCTACTACGGCTCCCGCAAGGCGTGCGAGGCGCTGCACGTCCAGGCCGACCCGACCAGCGGAGCGGTCCTCGCGGTCAATCACACCCCGCGGGCCGTGCAGGGCGGGGTGGTCACCGCCCGCGCCTACGACCTCGGCGGCCGCCAGCTCGGCGCGACCACGCGCACCACCCTGGACGTGCCCGCGGCCGGCACCGCGCCGGCGTTCACCGCCGCCTTCGGCGACGGCCTGCCCGACCTCCACCTGCTGCGGCTCACCCTCGCCGACGCCCGCGGCCGCACCCTGTCGGAGAACACCTACTGGCGCTATCGCGACGCCGCCGACATGAAGGCCCTCAACACCGCCAGGAAGACGCGGCTTTCGGTCTCCGTCACCGCCGCCACCAGGTCCGGCGCCCGCCGCGGCCTGACCGCCGCCCTCCGCAACACCGGCTCCGCCGTCGCCGCGATGATCCGCCTCTCCCTGCGCGACAGCCGCGGCGACCGCGTGCTGCCCGTCGAGTACAGCGACAACTACCTGTGGCTGCTGCCCGGCGAGTCCCGGACCGTCTCCCTCTCCTGGCCGCAGGACGCGCTCCTGTCCGGCGGTCCGGTGCTGCGGGCCGAGGGCTACAACACGGGCCGCGAGGAGGCCGCGCACTGAGATCCGCCGCGCGTCGCAGCGCGGCCGCGAGCACGCGGTCCGGCCTCAGTCCTCCGCGTAGGAGGACAGCAGCCGGACCGCGTGCTCGCGCCGGGCCAGCCGGCGGGCCGCGGCCTTCGAACGGGCGGCGGTCAGCGTCGCCAGCGCGTGGGCGATCGCGGCCACGGCGGTCGGGGAGTCGGAGTACGACGCGCTGGCGGTGACCGCCGTCAGGCACACGTCGGCGCGGGCGGCGAGCGGTCCCGCCGGATCGTCGGTCACCGCGACGACGGTGGCGCCCAGTTCACCGAACGCCTCGGCCAGCCGCAGCGTCCCGGCGTGGTAGCGGCGCAGCCCGAAGGCCACCAGCACGTCCTGCGGCCCGGCGTCGATCAGCGCCTCGACCTCGTGCGCCGCGGGCCCGCCGACCAGCGCCACCTGCCCGAGCACCACGGACAGGTCGGTGGCCAGCAGGTGCGCGAAGGCGTGGCTGCGGTGGGCGCCGGTCACCCAGCGGCGGCGGGCGGCCAGCAGCGCGTCCACCGCGGCGGCCAGCGCGCCGCTGTCGTCCAGCTCACTGAGCGTGGTCGCCACGTTGTCCGACTCCAGGACCGTCATCCGCGGCAGCAGTCCGGCGCGCGCCGCGGGGTTCAGCCGGGCCTCGAACCGGGCCGCCGGGCTGCGCAGTTGGCCGTTGAGCTTGTCGCTGACCCGGGCCTGGAGTTCGGCGAGGTCGCGGAAGCCGGCCGTCGTCAGCAGCCGGTGCAGATCGCGCCGGGTGGCGCCGCTGCGCTCCAGCAGCACGTCGTGGCGTTGCAGGACGGCCGCCGGATAGCCCGCCGACAGGACGTCGCACAGCGCCTGTTCGCCGGGACCGAGCCCCTGCGCCGCGTCGGCGAGCATCGTCAGCGGATCCGACCACGTCGAGGCGTGGCTGCACACGTCGGACCTCCCGGGCGGTGGGGGAGCGGAGGGCGGTGGCGGCGGCGCGGCGGGATGATCCTGCCCTCTCCAAAAGCGCCACAAACCATGGTAATTAATGATGTTCGCGGCACGATGCCGGTGAGCGAGGGGGTGGTGACCGTGGCCGAGCAGACGGATCGCGGCGGCATGGACCGCGGCGGCGCGGATCGTGCCGCCGCGGTGCGGCGTGCGCCGTCCGTACCGCGGCAGCCGGCGGCCGCCGGACCGGGGACGGCCGCCGGGCCGGCGGTGGGCAGCAGCGTCTCGGCGGTCCGGCTGGGCCGCAGGCTGCGGATGTCGCGCCGGCGGCTCGGCCTCACGCAGGACGCGGTGAGCGGCAGGACCGGCCTGTCCAAGAGCTTCCTCAGCCAGGTGGAGGCGGGCCGCGCCAACCCCACGCTGGAGTCGCTGCACCGGCTGGCCGAGGCGGTCGAGACGCCGCTGTCCGTCCTGCTGGCGGGGCCGGGCCCCGGTGCGGGACCCGCCGCGGGCGGCCCGGGGAGCCCGGCCGGTCCACTCGGTCCGGGCGGCGGTACGCGGCCGCCGTCCGCGCTCGGACTGAGCACCACCTACCGCCCGGCGCGCGACTGCGGCGAGTGGGCCGCGGGCGAGGGCCGCACCTACCCGCTGACCGCGCCCGGCGCCCGCCGCTTCGAGACGGTCCTGGTCGAAGGGACCCCGGCGCACCACGCGTTCACCACCAGCCACCCCGGCGAGGAGCTGTGCCACCTGCTGGCCGGCGGGCTGCGGGCGGACGTCGACGGCGAGCGGTTCGTCCTGGCACCCGGCGACTCGCTGCACTACGACAGCGCGTCGGCGCACCGGCTCACCGCGCTGGCCCCGGGCACCCGCTTCCTGCTCCAGGTCGCGGGCCCGCCCGTCTCCTGACCGCGGCCGCGCGCACCAGGCGCGGACCCCGGGGTGGCAGGGACACGTCGTCATGGCCCCTCACCGTACGCAGCGCCGCCGCACCCGGCGATGGACACGGTGTCGGTCGGCCCCGCGGCGCGTTCGACGAAACGTCGACCGTCGGCGCGTCCCGCGCGGCGGCAACGGCCTTCACCAGCGCGGCGGTTCGCCCGGCGGACGCGGCGGCAGCGGATGCCCCGGCGGATGGACGAGATAGGCCGCGCCCGCGACGCCGCCGGAGAGCCACACGCGGGCGAACGCGTCCCGCGGGTAGACCCGGCGGACCGTGTCGTCGGCGGCCGACAGCGGGTCGTTGACGACCACGTCCCCGGCCCCGGTGAAACCGCACACCACCACGATGTTGCCCGCGGTCGTGTACGAGGGGCCGGGGGCGGTCAGCTCACCGCTGCGGAAGGCGAGCGAGGCCGCGACGGGGATGCCCGCGGCGACGAAACGCTCCAGGTCGGTGAGCGACAGCAGCCGCACCACCATGCCGTGCAGCCCGAACCGGGCCGGATAGGCCGCGTTGAAGGCCCAGTTGCCGCAGCCGCGGTAGGCGTAGTCGTAGACCTGCCGGGCGGCGAAGTCCACCTGCGGCGCCGGGTCCTCGGGGTCCAGCCACGCGCAGTCGGCGGCGGACGGCCCGCGTCCGAAGAACTCCGTCAGCATGGCGGTGCACGCGGGCCCCGCCCACGCCTCGCCGCCGCCGTCCCACTGCGGGCAGTGCCCGGCGTGCACGCCCTGGGACCGGGCCGGTACGTCCAGCACCGTGCCCCAGGCGCCCGCGTGCCGCGCGCCCGGGGGGACGCCCGGGCTGACGGGGCCGCCCGCCGGGGCCCGCGCGGGGCGCGAGGCCACCGCGTGCAGCCGGCTCAGCGCGGGCGCGGCGCCGCCGCCCGGCGGCCCGGCCGCGTCGACGGCGAGGTGGACGGCCAGGCGGTAGGCGCTCACCCCGCCGGGTCCCGCCGTGAACGTGTCGACGTCCACCCGGCCGTGCCGGTCGCCCTGGCCGGGCACGGTGGCGCGGTGCGCCAGCGCGTCGCCCGCGCACCAGTGCGCCATCACGTACCAGCCCGACGCGCCGCCGCGCGCGTCGCGCACCTGGAGCCGTACGGTCAGGCGGGCACCGTCCGGCGCGTCGGCCGTCCACGACGGGATCACGTCCGTGGCCGTGAACGGCAGTTCCACCCAGGGCGAGGTCCACCGCCCGTACTGCCACGTGACGCTCCCGTGGCCGAACGGATCGCCGTAGACCTCCTGCCCCGCGGGCGTCCCGGCGAGCCGCAGCGCGCCCGCCCGCCAGCGCAGCCCGTCGGCGCTGCCGCCGGCGAAGTCGGCCTCCGCGCACCACCGTTGCAGCGTGGCGCGGGCGGCCGGGGGCCGCTGTGCGTTGCCTGTCACGATGTGCCCGCCGCTTCGGTCGTCGCTCGCCGGGGGTCACCGTATCCGCCCTGAGCAGCGGGGACCCTCCCGGGGGCATCCCCGGCCCTCATCGCGGCGTCCACCCGGCCGGTAACGGTCCGCCCGGCCGACCGCGCACCTCGCACGACGCGCCGCCGCTCATCCCCAGCGCCCTCACCCGCGGACCTCCCCTGACGGCTTCCCCGCACGAGCCCGCGGCGGCGGACGGTCGCGACGACGGTAGGTCGGCCACGCGCCGAAAGCGATCACGCGCGCGGGAGTTCACCCCCAGTGCACTCCCGCCTCCGGCGCCCGCCGCACGGCCCCCGCGCGAGCCCGCGCCGGCGGGCGGTCGGCCGTGCTCCCCAGGCGACCACGGTGGGGGAGTTCCCCGTCAGGGCGCCCCCGCCTGCGGCGCGCGCCGCAGCCGGGGGCGCCCTCGGCTGACACCGGGGCGTCAGCGGTCCAGCAGGAGTGAGACGGCCGCGCGGGCGGAGGCGAGGGAGGGGCCGTGGGTGGCGAGGTGCCAGGCGCCGGGGCGGGCGGGGCCGGGGAGGCCCATCTCGATGACGCCGGCGTCGGGGCGGCGGGCGAGGAGGTGGCGGACGGCGTCGCTGATCCAGGTGTGCCGGGAGGCGTCGCGGACGACCAGGAGCAGGGGACGGGCGGGGTGGGCGAGGGCCGCGGCGTAGCCGTCCTCGTCGCAGTCGGGCGGCGTCAGCGTGAGGGTGTCGGTGCCGGGGAGGCGGGCGGCCAGGAGGCCGGCGACGCCCCAGGGGGTGCGGCGGCCCACGGCGACGGTGCGCGGCGGGTCGAAGGTGACGACGACCGGCGGCCGGTCGAAGCGGGGCGCCGGCCCCCGCAGTTCCAGTGCGCGGGCGGCGGCGAGCGCACCCAGCGGGGCCCTGGCGCCTGGCGTGTGGATCTCCGCGGCGTCGCGTCGCCCGGCGCGCACGTCTGCGGCGTTGCCGTCGGTCGACGACAGCTCCCTCGGCCTGGCGGCCGGGGAGGTACCCCCACCGCGTCGCTCTCCTCCTCCGCCTTGCAGCCGCACGCACCGGACCCCGCTCCTTCCCCCACGCAGATCCACACGCCAGGGCCTCGCGGAACCGCCGCCCACGGACGGCGGCGCGGGCGGCGTGGGCACCGCGATCCCGCGGACCCGGTCCGCCGCCGAGACCAGGCGCTCCTCGGCGAGCACACCCGTGCGTACCGCGTCCACCACGGCGTCGCACACCGCGCGGACGGTCGCCTCGCCGGTGCGGCGCGCGCCGAGGCACAGGACGTCGGCGCCCGCCGCCAGCGCCCGTACGGCCAGGGCCGGCAGCGGCTCGCCGGCCGCCACCGCGTCCATCTCCAGGGCGTCGGTGACGATCGCACCGGTGAAGCCGAGCCGGCCGCGGAGCAGCCCGGTCAGCGCCGCCGGGCTGAGACTGGCCGGGCGGTCGGCGTCCAGGCAGGGAACCAGCAGGTGCCCGGCCATCACGGTGCGCACCCCGGCCTGGATCGCGGCCACGAAAGGCGGCAGCTCCCGCCGCCACAGAACCTCCTCGTCGATCCCCAGCACCGGAAGCGCGTGGTGGGAGTCGACGGACGTGTCTCCGTGCCCGGGGAAGTGCTTGGCGCAGGCCGCCACACCGGCGGACTGCAGGCCGCCGACGAAGGCGGCGGTGTGGTCGGCGACCTCCCGCGCGCCGGAGCCGAACGACCGCACGCCGATCACCGGGTTGTCCGGGTCGGAGGTGACGTCGGCGGTGGGGGCGTAGGCCAGGGTGATGCCGACCGCGGCGAGGAACGCCCCCATCTCGGCGGCGACCGCGCCGGTCAGCCGGGGATCGCCGACCCGGCCGAGCACCGCGTTGCCCGGCCAGCTGCTGCCGTGCGCGGACTCCAGCCGGGTGATCGCGCCGCCCTCCTCGTCGCAGGCCACGACCACCTCCGGGTTCGCCTCGCGCAGCGCCGCCGTCAGGTCGGCCGTCTGCTCGGGCCCCGGCGTGTTGCGGGCGAACAGGCAGACGCCGCCCAGGCCCTCGCCGAGCAGCCGGCGCAGCCAGTCCGGCGGCGCGGTCCCCTCGAAACCCGGCTGGATCACGGTCAGCGCACGGCGGCGCAACTCCTGCGGCACGCGTCCTCCTCGGCTCGGCCACGGATACGGGCACGGAACGGCGACGCGCGGCACCGTAACCCTGCCGTGCCGCCCGCACCAAGCGGACGCGCGGCCGCGGCGCCGGCCAAAGGCCCTGCTCAGATCGGCGTGTTCAGTGGCAGTGAACTTTCCCCGAGGCGATTGCCGCCAGCCGCGGACGCCTGTCAGCCTTCGTCCGCCCCCAGCACACCAGCCGCACCAGCGCCACCGGACGCACCGGAGACACCGGCCGTACGGACGGTGCCGGCCGCGCAGGCCGCACAGCCCCGGTCAGACCCCGCACAGAGAGCAGGTACCCCGCACATGCGACGCCACCTCCGTACCCTCGCCGCCCTCGCCGCGCTGCTGTCCGCCGGAGCCGCCGCCTGCGGCTCCGGCGGAGACGACAAGGGCGGCGGCAAGGACCCGGGCCCGTCCGCCTCCGGCACCCTCACCGTGTGGCTCCAGGTGGACGCCCAGACGCTGTGGCCGAAGTCGGTCGCCGCCGCGACCGCCGACTTCAACAAGAAGTACCCGAAGGTCAAGGTGTCGGTGCAGTACCAGGCGTGGGCCGACCACCTCACCAAGTTCGACGCCTCCGCGCAGGCGGGCAAGGAACCCGACGTCATCGAGCTGGGCAACAGCGAGACCGCGCAGTACGTGCAGGCGGGGGCGTTCACGGACCTCACCGCGCAGCGCGCCACCTTCGACGGCAGCGCCAAGTGGCAGAAGGGCCTGCTCGACGCCTGCACGAACGCCGGCAGACTCTTCTGCGTCCCCTACTACGGCGGCACCCGCGCCGTGGTCTACCGCAAGGACCTGTTCGCCGCCGCCGGGATCACCGGGACCCCGAAGACCTGGACGGAGCTGCGGGCCGACATCGCCACGCTGATGGCCGCGCACAAGGACGACAAGGGCTTCTCCGCCTTCTTCATGCCCGGCCAGCACCCCTACGGCGCGCTCCCGTTCGTCTACGACGACGGCGGGAAGATCGCCTCGCAGGGCGCCGACGGCAAGTGGACGTCCGAACTCTCCTCGCCCGCCGACGTGCGGGGCCTGAAGACCTGGAAGTCGCTGGTCGACGCCGGCATGCGCGGCGACCGCACCGGCGACGACCTCGGCGCGGTGCCGGCGCTGGTCGCGGGCAAGGCCGCGATGAGCTACTCCACCAACGGCCAGCTGGTGCAGGTCTACAGCCAGGACAAGGGCGATCCCGCGCTGAAGGGCAAGGTCGGCTCCTTCCCGATGCCCTCGCCGACGAAGCCCGGCTCGTGGACGCCGCCGTACCTGGGCGGTTCGGTGCTCGCGGTGACCGCCAAGAGCAGGCAGCAGGCGCTCGCGCGGGAATGGCTGCGGGACTTCACCTCCACCGCCCGCGAGAAGGAGTTCCTGGCCGGCGGCTTCCTCGCCAACACCCTGGACCTGACCTCCGCCGACCCCGAGCGCGCCGGGTACTTCACCGGTCTCGAGAACAGCTGGAGCGTGCCCGCCGCCAAGAACTGGGCCCAGGTGGAGAAGAACCTCACCGTCAAGCAGATGCTCGCCGACATCGCCACCGGGAGGCTGAGCGTCGAGGCGGCGACGGCCAAGTACGGCAAGCAGATGGAGGACACCCTCAACGCCTCCTGACCCGCCCTCCGGTCCCGCGGCCGCCCCGCCGCCGCGGGACCGGGCCCCTCGCACGGACGGATCACCCATGACGACCATCGCCCCGCCCAGGAGTTCAGGGCCGGCGTCCGACGCGCAAGCGCCGCCGGCCCGCCGCCGCACCGACCCCACCCCCTACCTCCTCATCGCGCCCTCGCTGCTGGTGCTGCTCGGCGTGCTGGCGTACCCGCTGGTGAAGGTGGTGATCCTGTCCACCCAGAAGTGGGGCGTGGCGCAGATCTTCAGCGCCTCGGGCGCGCCGTCGTTCGTGGGCGCGGACAACTACACCGAGCTGCTCGGCGACAGCGAGTTCTGGTCGGTCCTGGAGCGCACGGTGCTGCTCACCGTCGCCATGGTGGGCCTGTCCATGGGCATCGGTTTCGCCGTCGCCCTGCTCATGCGCCGGGTGCCCGCCTGGTGCCGGCGCGGCATGACCTTCGCGCTGGTGATGGCCTGGTCGGTGCCGACCTTCATCTCCACCGAGATCTTCCGGTGGATGACCGAGTACAACTCCGGGGTGGTCAACTGGGCGTTGGGCACCCAGCCGCACAACTGGTACACCGACTCCACGCAGGGACTGGCGGTGGCCACCGCGGTCGTGGTGTGGGGCGCGGTGCCGCTGATCGCGATCACGCTCTACGCCGGGCTGCTGCAGATCCCGGCCGAACTCGTCGAGGCCGCCCGGATGGACGGCGCGGGCGCCTGGGGCGTCTTCCGCCACATCACCCTGCCGGTGCTGCGCTCCCTGCTGCTGATGCTCACCACGCTCTCGGTCATCTGGGACTTCCAGGTGTTCAACCAGATCTGGATCCTGCGCAACGGCGCGCCCTCCTCCGACTACTACACCCTCGGCATCTACGCCTACGTGAAGGCGTACGCCGCCCACGACTACGGGCTCGCCTCGGCGGCCGCGGTGCTCACGGTGGTCGCGCTGCTCGGCGTGATGGTCGTCTACCTGCGGCAGATCGCGAAGATCGGAGAGCTGTCGTGAAGTCGAGCCGCACCGGCGCCGGCCGGTCCGCCCGCGCGGGCCGGTCCGCCGCCACCGGCGGGTGGACGGCGCTGGGCGTGCTGGTCATCCTCGTGTGGATCTTCCCCGTCTACTGGATGGCCACCACCGCCTTCAAGTCCACCGCCGCGATGGCCGCGGACCCGCCGCAACTGTGGCCGCACGCGCCCACGTTGATCCACTTCCGCAAGGTGGTGGACGATCCGCTGTTCTGGGACGCGGTCCGCAACAGCGCGGTGGTCACCGGGATCACCGTCCCCGTCGCGGTGCTGGTCGCCTTCGGCTCCGCGCTGGCCATCGCCCGGTTCCGGTTCCGCGGGCGCGCCGCCTACCTGACCGCGGTGATGCTGGTGCAGATGGTCCCGCACGTCGCCCTGGTGGTGCCGGTCTTCCTCACCCTCAGCGACGTGGGCCTGTCCGACTCGGTGCCCGGACTCGTCGTCACCTACCTGGCGTTCATCCTGCCGTTCGCGGTGTGGACGCTGCGCGGCTTCGTCGCCTCGGTGCCCAAGGAGCTGGAGGAGGCGGCGATGACCGACGGCTGCACCAGGATGGGCGCCTTCCGGCGGATCATCCTGCCGCTGACGCTGCCCGGACTCATCGCGACCTCCGTCTACTCGATGATCCTGGCCTGGAACGAGTACCTCTTCGCGTACTTCATCCTGGCCACGCCGCAGAAGTACACCGTGCCGCTGTGGCTGACCCACTTCGTCACCAGCGAGGGCACCGACTACGGTGCGCTGATGGCCGGTTCGGTCATCGTCTCGCTGCCGGTGGTGGTCTTCTTCATGCTCGTGCAGCGCCATCTCGCGGCCGGGCTGACCGCGGGCGCGGTCAAGGGCTGACGGGACGTCCGCCCGGCTGCCCGCCGCTCCCGGGCGCCACCGCCCCGCGTCGGGCGAGGCCGCTGGGGCCCGCGGGGCGGTCGTGCATCGACAGCGCCGCGGAATTGGTGCAGCATGCGCGCATGCCCCTCACCGTCCGCGACCTGCTGGCCATCCCGTCGCTGCGGCTGGGGCTGGTCGCGGGACGCGCCGGGCTCGGTTCGGTGGTGGAGGCCGCGCACGCCTCGGAGACGCTCGGCCCGGCGGCGTGGCTGGAGGGCGGCGAGGTCGTCATGACCACCGGGCTGCTGCTCGCCGAGCAGGACACGGCCGAGGCGTACACCTCGTACGCCGAGGACGTCGCCCACGGCGGCGCGGCCGCGCTGGTGCTCGGACTCGGCCGCGGCCTGCCGCTCCAGGAGCCGCCCCCGGCGCTCGCGCAGGCCGCGGAACGCCTGGGCCTGCCGCTGCTCACCGCGCCCGAGCGCACCCCTTTCGTCGCCGTCACCAAAGCCGTGTTCGGCGCCCGCGCCGCAGAGGAGCGGCGCCTGCTGGAACGGACCCTGCGCACCCAGCGGCAGCTCACCGCGGTGACCGCCGCGGGCGGCGGACTCGACGCGCTGCTGCGCGCCTGGCAGCAGGCCACCGGCGGCGGCGCCGTGGTCTGCGACGTGCTCGGCCGGCTGCTCGGCGCGGCCGGCGCGGACGGCCCCGCGGCGCTCGCCGACGCCGCCTCGATCCTCGACGTGGTCGCGCTGCGCGGCCTGCGCGGCAGCGCCGACGGCGACCTGCCCTCGGGCCGCGTCCAGGTGCAGCCGCTCGGCGGCGCCCGGCTGCGCGGCTTCCTGCTGCTGCTCGGCGCGGGCAGCGCGGAGTCCCGGCTGCTCGGCAGCGTCCTGGTGTCGCTGCTGTCGGTGGAACTCGAACGCAGGCACCTCGCCGACGAGCCGCAGCGCCGCCGCCGCGCCCACCTGCTCGACCGGCTGCTCTCGCCCGAACTCCCCGCCGCGCAGGCCCGCGCGCTGCTCACCTCGGCGGGCGTGCACTGCGCCTCGGTCCGCGCGCTGGCCGTCGCGGTCGCCGCCGACGACGAGCGGGCCGCGCCGGCCGAGTGGACCGCGCCGACCGCGGCAGCCACGGCGAGCGAGCGGGCCGAACTGGCCGCGGACCTGGCGATGGCCGTCCCCGGCGGCCTGGTACGGGTCAACGGCGGCGCGGCCGAACTGCTCGTCGGCGACGACGTCGACGTGCTGGGCACCCTCGCCCGCTTCGCCCCCGGCCGCCCCGCCGGGATCGGTCCCGCCGTCGGCCCCCGGCACGCCGCCCTGTCCCTGCGGCAGGCCCGCGCGCTGCTGCCGACCAGCCGCGAACTCGGCCGCCCGGTCACCGCCACCGAGGCCGGCTCGGTCCGGCTGCTGCTCCGGCTCGGCAGCCCCGCCCTGCTGTCGGCCTTCGCCGAGACGGTGCTCGCGCCGCTCGGCACCCAGGACGAGACGGACGCCCTCACCGAGACCCTGCGGGTCTGGCTGGAGACCAACGGCTCCTGGGCGGAGACCGCCGCGCTCCTCGGCGTGCACCGGCACACCGTGCAGTCCCGCGTGCGGCGGATCGGCCGGCTCACCGGCCGCAACATGGACAGGACCGAGGACCGCGTCGACCTGTGGCTCGCGCTGCGCGCCCGCGAGGCGGCCTCCGCGGCGGGCGAACACCCCCACCACGGCGAGCACACCCCCCACCCGGGCGGCCGGCCCCGGTGACCGGCGCGTCCCGCCGCGCCCGGCACGGACACGGCCGCCGGCCGCCGGCGGGGAGCCGACAGCCGGCGGCCGGTGCGGGGCAGCGGGCGGGAGCGGGCCGCCCTACAGCCCGTCGGTGAACAGCAGGCGGTTCGGCGAGTCGCCGGTGACCGCGAGGACGTCCTTCGTGGAGTGGTCGTCGACCCAGCCGGCGACGGCCGCCGCGTCGGCGCCCGGGTTCGCCGCCTTGTACAGCAGGGCGACGCCCGCCGCGTGCGGGCTGGCCATGGAGGTGCCGTCGAGCGCGACGCTGCCGCCGCCGAGCTTCGCCGAGACGATCCCCTTGCCCGGCGCGAACACCGACACGCACTTCCCGTAGTTGCTGAAGTCCGTCTCGTGGTCGGTGGTGTCGGTCGCCCCGACGGTCAGCACCCGGTCCGCGCCGGCCGGCGAGACACGGCACGCGTCCTGCGTGTCGTTGCCCGCCGCGACCACCGGCAGCACACCCGCGTCGGACAGCGCGTCGGCCGCCGCGTTGAGCGCGGGGGAGTAGGAGCCGCCGAGCGAGGCGTTGGCCACGGCCGGCTGCTGGGCGTTCTGCGCGACCCAGTCGAGGCCCGCGATGATGCCCGCCAGGGTGCCCCGGCCGCTGCAGTCCAGCACCCGCACGCTCACCAGCCGCGCCTGGCGTGCCACGCCGTACGTCGCGCCGCCGACCGTGCCCGCCACATGCGTGCCGTGGCCCTCGCAGTCCTGGCCGTTCCTGCCGTCGCCGATCGCGTCGTAGCCGGGCACCGCGCGCCCGCCGAACTCCGCGTGCTTGAAGTCGATGCCGGTGTCCAGGATGTACGCGGTGCCGCCCTGGCCGGTGCCGGCGGTGGTGAACGCGTGGTCCAGCGGCAGGTTGTGCTGGTCGATCCGGTCCAGGCCCCACGACGCGGCCGCCGCCCGGCCCAGGCCGCCCGGCCCGCCCTGGGTGCGGTGCGCGGTCGTCGTGCCCGGCACGGCGGCCGTCCCGGCCGGCGCCTCGGCCGCCGACGCGGTGGTGTCCGAGGCGGTGATGGTGGCGTTCTCCTCGACCGCCGCCACGCCCGGCGTCCTGCGGACCGCGTCCAGCTGCGCGGTGCTGAGCACGGACGCGAAGCCGCGCAGCACCCTGCCGTAGGCGAAGAGCGGGGACACGCCGACCGTCCCGGCGAACTTCGCCGGGTCCAGGGTCTTGTCCAGCGTGATGATGTACTGCCCCGTCACCGCCCGGTCCGAGCGGTACAGCGGGGCCAGGTCGGTGCGGGGCGAGGGCGTGGCGGCCGACGCGCCCGGAACGGCGCTCATCGGCGCGAGCAGGAGGGCCGCGGCGGTCAGGCCGCGAGCAAGACGACGCATGCGAGGACTCCGGGATCGGTGAGGGGACGGGACGCGCCCGCACGAGGACGACGCACGGGCGGGAGCCCCCTCACCGTCCGACGCTCCTGCCGCGGCGCCCGCCGGACACGCCGCGCGCCCCGCGGCGCGTCAGCCGATCGGCCGCCGACCCCCCGCGGGTTACCCTCGCCCCATGATCGCGACCAAGCGGGCCCGGTCCCCCGGACGGGGAGCGGACCGGCAGCGGGACATCGCCCGCCTCTCGCCGCTGCTGCTGGCCCTGGCCATCGGCGCGGTCGCGCTCGCCACCCCCGACGACTTCAGGATCAGCCGGATGCTGCCGGTCGCGCCCGCCCTGGCCGCCTCGATGTGGTCGGTCGCCGCCACCATCGCGCTCGGGGCGGGCGTCGCGTTCGTCGTGGTCGTCATCGGCCTGATCTACTCCGACTCGTCCGCCTGGTTCACCGTCGCCGCGGTGACCGCGGTCACCATGGCCGCCGCGTACAGCAGCCACGTGCGGCTGGTGCGGGAACGCACCCTGCGCCAGGTCCGCTCGGTCGCCGAGGCCGCCCAGGCCGTCGTGCTGCGCCCGCTGCCCGAGCGCATCGGACCGCTGTTCGTGGAGACGATGTACCTGGCGGCCGCGGAGGAGGCCAGGGTCGGCGGCGACTTCTACGACGCCGTCGACACCCCGTACGGCGTGCGGCTGGTGATCGGGGACGTCCGCGGCAAGGGCCTGTCCGCGGTGGGCGTGGCGGGCGCGGTCACCAACACCTTCCGCGACGCCGCCTTCAACGAGCCGGACCTGACACGGCTCGCCTGCCGGCTGGACGCGAACCTCGTCCGCTACGGCGCCATGCTGCCCTCGACGGACGCGAGCGAGCGCTTCGCCACCGCGATCCTCGCCCAGATCCCGCCGGACGGCAGCCGCGTCGAACTCCTCAACTGCGGCCACCCGCCCCCGGTGCTGGCCCCCCGTGAGGGCCGGGCGCGCTACGTCGAACCGTCCGCTCCCTCACCGCCGCTGACCCTGCGCGACCTGCTCGACAGCCCCTACGTGACCGACACCGTCGCGCTCCGCCCGGGGGACCGACTGCTGTTCTACACCGACGGCGTCAGCGAGACCCGGGACCGCACCGGCCGGTTCTTCCCGCTGCTGCAGTGGGTACGGGCACAGGACATGGACCAGCCCGGCGCGCTGCTCGCCGGGCTCCACCGCGACCTCGCGCGGTACAGCGCGCTGGGCCTGGACGACGACATCGCCGTCCTCGCGGTCCGCCGCGCCGTCCCCGCCCGGCCGCTGCGCTGACCCGTCCGGTCAGGCGACCGTCGTGGTCAGCTGACCCGAGCCGCTGTCCTGGAGCCACTTCGACCAGCTGACGTTGAAGTCCGCGTAGCCGTTGCTGCCCTCGGCCTTGCCGCGCGGCGACCCCGTGATGGTCACCGGGTCGCCCTGCTTCACCCAGTTGTAGAACCACTTGGCGTCGGCCAGCGACAGGTGCACGCAGCCGTGCGAGCCGTAGCTGCGGCCCGGGTACGGATCGCCGGTCGAATAGTGGATGTACGTACCGGAGTTGGTCAGGTGGACGTCCCACGGCAGCGTCAGGTCGTAGTAGTTGGGGCTGCTCTTGTCGCAGCTGATGCCGACGCTGCACGAGGTCATCCGGACCGACTTCTCCTTGTCGATCACCGCCATCGTGCCGTCCCAGGACGGCCAGTCGGGGCTGCCCGCGTCGATGGGCAGCGTCTTGACGACCGCGCCGTCGTGCTTGACCTGCATGGTGTGGTGGCTCGCGGAGACGAAGACCTCGTCGTCCGAGCCGACGGTGAAGGAGTGGTGGTAGTCGTGCACGCCGTAACGGCCGTTGCCGTTCGGCACGTCGGTCATCTGGGCGTCGACGGTCACCTTGGTGCCGGCCTTCCAGTACGACTGCGGCCGGAAGTCGACGCGGGTGCTGCTGAACCAGTGCCACGCACCGACGGTCGGCACCGACGTCGATATCCTCAGGTGCTTCTCGATGCCGGCGCGGGCCGACTCGGCCACCGGGTTGCTGAAGACCACCGACACCGGCATCGCGACGCCGACCGTGGTCCCGGTCATCGGCGTGATGGTGTCCAGCAGCATCGGCGGGCCCGCGGGCTTGCTGGGCGTCGGCTTGGCGCTCGGCGTCGGCTTCGAGGTCACCGCGGCCTTCGCGTCGTCGGCCGGGCCGGAACCCTTGGGGCTGCCACCGCCGCCGCACGCGGTGGCGGCAGCCACCAGCGCACCGGTCACCAGCGCGATCCCTATGCCGTTCCTGACCCGCCTCATGCACGACTCCGCTCGATGTCACGTCTTCAGACAGTCCTACTGTCGCAGACGTCCACCCGATCACATCGGTTGCATGAAGCACGTAAGGTCGCAGCGCACGTCGCGAGTCGGCGGCCGGGAGCAGGCGGTCCTGGCGTCCGCGGTGACGCATCTCACGGGGTGCGCCTCGGGAGGCGGCGTGCCGGACGGGTTCAGGGCTTGACGGCCACCCGGCCCTCGTCCATCCGCAGCAGCAGCAGCCGGGCCCCGGTCTTCTCCAGGAACTCGTCGACCGCCTCGCGCGAGCCCTGCCACCAGCCGTAGTCGTCGATCAGCAGCACCCCGCCGGGCGCCAGCCGCGGATAGAGGTGCTCCAGCTCGTGCCGGGTCGAGGCGTACCAGTCGGTGTCCAGCCGCAGGATCGCGATCTGTTCGGGAGCGCCGCCGGGGACGGTGTCCTCCACCCGGCCCCGCACGTAGTGCACCCGCTCCTGCGGGTAGGGGACCTGCTCGAAGCCCTGCCGCACGTCCTCCAGGGTGGCCACGGCCCAGATCGGGCGGTCCCTGCCCTGGCGGGCCATCAGGTCGGCGGCGGACTCGCCGTCGCGCCGCCGGTCCCGCTCGGTCGGCGGCGGCATGCCCTCGAAGGTGTCGAAGAGGTAGAGGTCGCGGCCGGTGTCCCCGGCCGACAGCAGGGTCCTGGCGGCCGCCTGCATGCTGCCGCCGCGCCACACCCCGCACTCGACGATCGCGCCGGGTATGCGGTGCCTGGTGACGTACCGGACCGCGAGCACCAGGGCGTTGAGCCGTTCGGGCGAGGTCATGGTCCAGGGCCGGACGGCGCGGATGGTCTCGCGGGCCTCGTCGTCGTAGTCGGCGGGCAGTTTCGGACCGGGATCGGCCGCGGCGGGCGCGGCCGCCGCGGCGACGGCGGACGGCGTGGCGGCGGGACCGCCCGCGGGGCGTGGCGCGCGAGGCACGGCGCGGCGCAGTTCGTAGCCGGTGAACCTGCCGACCGACCTGTTGACGCTGCCTTTCCATCCCATGCAAGGACGCTACCGCCGCCGGTGAACCCGCGCACGGGTGCGGACCGGGCGAATCGCGCGGAGCGCCGCGCGCCGGGCGCAGGACGGCGCCGGGAGGGGCGGAGGGGGCGGGCGTTGCCGGTGCGGCGGGCACGGCGGTCATGGCGGGTCTCGCGGGCGCTGGTCAGCTCCAGTCGGTCTCGTGGCTGAGCCGGTGGTGCCGCGCGTCGTAGGCGTCGACGGAGGCGATGGTCTCGGCGTCCGGGATCGCCACCGCCCAGGACCGGTAGCCGGTGTGCGGGAGGGTCACCGCACGCGCAGTGTGCTGCGTGCCGTCGTCGAAGGTCACCACCGCGTACGACACCTCGGGACCGGGCATCGACACCAGCAGCCGGGAGCCGGTCAGACCCTTGTCCTGCAGGCCCCACAGTCCCTCGTCGCCGGTCGCGTCGGGGTCGTGGACGCCGTTCACCTGCTCGCAGTCCGTCCACGGGCCGCCCTGGTGGTCGACGCGGACCCCGCCGATGACCATCCGCCGGCAGAGCACCGGCACGCGCGGCTGCGCCCGCGGCCCGAGCGCCCCCGCCGGCGCGTCCGGATAGAGCTCCAGCGTCACCGTCCACGGCCTGCCGTCCACCGTGCCGTGACCGGTCACCGCGGTGTACGGCGGCCTGACCGTCACCTCCGTGGTCCTCGTCGCGGTACGGGGGATCGACGCGGGGGCCTGCGCCCGCGATCCGCCGCCCCACCGCGCGAGCGGCACGGCCACGGCCACCGCCACCGCCGCGGCGACCGCCGCCGCGACCGCGGCGCGCCGCCGCCTCCGGCGCGCGCGGCCGGCTGCCACGATCCGGCCGACGGGTGCGGGCGGCGGCGCGTAGCCGCGCGCCGTGCCGGACAGCGCGCGGCGCAGCACCTCGGCCGGATCGGCGCCGCCGGCCGGCCCGGGGGGCGGCGTCGGCTCGGGGGGCGGCGGGGCGGGCGGCGTCATCCGTGACCTCCATGCGCTGCGGCCAGCGGGTGGCCGGCGAGGGCCGGGTGGCCGCGGAGCTTGGCCAGCGCGCGCGACGCCTGGCTCTTCACCGTACCGACCGAGCAGCCGAGCGCCTGCGCGACCTCGTCGAGCGGCAGATCGTCCCAGTACCGCAGCACGACCACGGCGCGCTGGCGGTCGGGGAGATCGGCCAGCGCGTCGAGCAGCACGTCCCGGTCCTCGCCCGCGCGCGAGCCGCCGCCCTGCTCGGCGCCGAGCGCCTCCGGCAGGAAGGGGAGCAGCAGGTGGACGACCCGGCGCTTGCGGTGCCGGCTGCGGCAGGTGTTGACCAGCGCACGCCGCACATAGTGCTCGGCGGTCTCCGGCCGCACCCGGTGCCAGTGCGGGTAGACCCGGGCCAGCGTCGTCTGCACCAGGTCCTCCGCCTCGTGGAAGTCGCCGGTCAGCAGATACGCGGTCCGCGCCAGGGCATGCCAGCGCGCGGCGACGAACCCGCTGAAGTCGGCCGCCGGACCTTCCCCTGCCGTGAGGGTGTCAGGGTGCTGCACGGAGCGCCTGTCCCCGTCCCTTCGTCATGTCGTCCCGCCCGGGTCCGCCGGGTCCGCCCGCTTCCCGCTGCCCGCTGCCGCTCTCGGCTTCCCGTCCGGCGCCGCGGGTTCCGGCGGCGCCGGCGGCAGGTCAGCGCCAGTCGGTCTCGTGGCTGAGGCGGTGGTGCCGGGCGTCGAACGTGTCGACGGTGGCGATGGTCTCCCCGTCGGGGATCGCCACCGCCCAGGCCCGGTACGAGGTGTGCGGAACGGTGGCCGCGCGGCCGGTGGCCCGGGTGCCGTCGGCGAAGGTGAGCACGCTGTACGCCACGTTCGCGGCGGTGTTGCCCACCATCAGCCGGCTGCCGGAGGTGCCCTTGTCGTGCAGGCCCCACAGGCCCTCCTCGCCGGACGCGCTCGGGTCGTGCGCGCCCTGCACCGGACCGCAGTCGCTCCACGGGCCGCCCTGGTGGTCGATCCGCACCCCGCCGATCACCATGCGCTGGCAGAGCAGCCCGGTGGCCTCGGTCATGGGCGCGCCCATGCGCTTGGCGCCGGTGGGGAAGCCCGCGGGCAGGGTCGGGTAGAACTCCAGCGTCACCGACCAGGCCAGCCCGTCGACGCCGCCGTGCCCGACGACACGGGAGATCGGCGCGTCCGCGTCCGCGGCCGCGCGCCGGGCGTCGGGCGACTGCCGCACGGCCGTGGTGTGCTGCGCGGTGGTCATGTGCTGCGCGGTGGTCTTGTGCTGCGCGGTGGTCATGTGCTGCGCGGTGGCCGCCGGACGGCCGGCGGGACGAGCGGAGCCCGGGGTGGACGCGAACGCGGACGCGCTGAGGGCGGTACCGCCGATCGCCGCTGCGGCCGCGCCGGTCGCGACGATCTTCTGGAAGCGGCTGAGAGCCACGGAGACTTCTCCTTCACGGCATGCCCGTCCGGCGCTCGCCGGACGGTGGGGCACGGCCCGGTACGCCGGGCCCGCGTACCGGTCCAGCGGCGGCCGCCCCCGTGAGCGGCCGCCGCACGGACGTCCGCCCGTAGGTACGCCCGCCGGGCCGGGCCGGGTTGCACGGCGCGGAGGAAATCTTGCGCGGGCGGCCCGGCCGCGCCGAGCATGGCCGGATGAGTGCGGACGGCGGCGAGGACGGCAGGGCGGGCGGCCCGCGCAGACGGGCGGAGATCTTCGGCGACGCGGCGGCGGACCGGCGCTTCGACGCTCCCGCCACCGGCGCAGAACGCGAGGTGGTCGGCGGTGTCCTGCGCGCCCAGCGGGCCACCCTGGAGCTGAAGTGCCTCGGCCTCGGAGCGGAGTTGGCCGCCCGCTCGGTGCCGCCGTCGACGCTGTCGCTGCTCGGCCTGGTACGGCACCTCGCCGACGTCGAGCGCCGCTGGTTCCGGCAGGTGCTGGCCGCCCAGGACGCCCCGCTCCGCTTCTCCCGGCCCACCGCCCCCGACGAGGACTTCGACGGCGCCGCCGCCGACCCCGCGCTCGCCGCCGAGGCGTGGCGCGCCTGGCGTGAGGAGGTGGCCTTCGCCGAGGACTTCGCCGCCCGCGCCCCCGACCTCGACGTCACCGGCCACGACACATGGCGCGGCGCCGTCTCGCTGCGCTGGGTGCTGGTCCACATGATCGAGGAGTACGCGCGCCACAACGGTCACGCGGACCTGCTCCGCGAGCGCATCGACGGCGCCGTCGGCCTCTGACCGTGCGATCGGGCTCGTACGGCCCGACCTCGTACGGCCCGACCCCGTACGGCCCGACCCCGCGCGTCAGGCCGCCGTGACCGCCTCGCGGAACTCCTCGGCGTGCCGCGCGCACCAGTCGGCGAACGACCGCGGCGCGCGCCCGGTGACGCGCTCGACGGTGTCCGTGCGCAGACCCGTGGTGTCCGCGCGCATCAGCGCGAAGCCCTCCACCAGGGCGTCCACCAGCGCCGCGGGCGCGCCGGACGGGAAGCGCGAGCGCACCGCCTCGCGGGCGTCGGCGGCCTGACGGGCCGCCATGTCCAGGCCGGTCGCGGCCGCGAGCGCCGCCACCTGCTCGGCGATGGTCAGCAGGTCGGGTCCGGTCAGCGTGTACGCCCGGCCCGCGTGGCCGTCCTCGGTCAGCACCGCGGCGGCCACCGCGGCGATGTCGGCCGGGTCCACCGGGGCGTGGCGGCCGGGGCCGACGGGGTCCGGCACGTAGCCCTCCTCACGCAGGACGGCCGCCCACTCCAGGGCGTTCGACATGAAGCCGGACGGCCGCAGCACGGTCGCGGGTATGCCGCAGGCGCGGACCGCCTCCTCGCGTGCGTGGTGCCAGCGGCCCATCGCGGGCATCGGGTCGCCGAGCACGTTGGTCGACGACAGCAGCACGATGTGCCGCACCCCCGCGGCCTGCGCGGCGGCCACGGCGTGCGCGGCGTACCGGGTGCCGATCCCCGGGGTGAGCAGGAACAGCCGGTCCGCGCCGGCGAAGGCGGCCGCCAGTGTGCCGGGCGTGTCCAGGTCCGCCACCGCGCGTTCGGCCCGCGCCGGCAGGTCCGCGGCGCGGGCGGGGTCCCGTACCAGCGCGCGGACCCGCGCACCGCGCGCGTCGAGTTCGCGGACGAGGGTGCGGCCGATGGTCCCGGTGGCCCCGGTGACAAGGATCATGAGGAGCTTCCTTCGCTGGTCGGTCCTGGTCGGCCGTGGTCCCGCGGCGGTCCCGCCGTGGTCCCGCGGCGGGACCGGAGAGGACGCCGGCGGGATGACGCCGGCGTAAATCGATAGCCGGGCAACGATAGCCGTATAACGATAGCCGGGCCATGGATATTCTCCGCGCGCCGCACTTGCCGTACGGCGCCGCCGCCGCCTTGATGGGTAGGGGACCGGCGGGCAGCCGCCACCGGCCGAGGAGGCACCCATGGAGTTCGACGTGATCGTGGAGATCCCGCAGGGATCCCGGAACAAGTACGAGATGGACCACACCATCCACCGCATCCGGCTCGACCGGATGCTCTTCACCGCCACCCGCTACCCCGCCGACTACGGGTTCGTGGAAGGCACCCTCGGCCGCGACGGCGACCCGCTCGACGCACTCGTCATGGGCGGCGAGCCGACCTACCCCGGCTGCCTGATCGAGTGCCGGGCGATCGGCATGTTCGTGATGAGCGACGAGAAGGGTCCCGACGAGAAGGTCCTGTGCGTGCCCGCGCACGACCCGCGCTACGCCGCCTTCCAGGACATCGCCGACGTCCCCGGCTTCGACCTGCTGGAGATCACCCACTTCTTCGAGGTCTACAAGGACCTCGAGCCCGGCAAGTCCGTCGAAGGCTCCCACTGGGAGGGCAAGGACGCCGCCTACGCGGAGATCACCGCCTCCCGCGAGCGCGCGCAGCCGGCCTGAGGGGCGGGTCGGGCCGGAAATGCGCGGGCGCCCGGCGCCCCGCCTCGTCTACCGTGGGGAGCATGAGGACCAGGCGTACCACCGCGACCGCGCGAGCGACCAGCTCGCCGGTTGCCGCTGCCTGACCCCTTCCCCCGCGAAGAGCCCGGCGGCCGGAGACGGATCGCCGGGTGGTGCGCCGCCCGCTCCCGCCCACCGCGGGCAGCGGCGCGCGGCGCCCGGGGCGACGTCTCCGGCAGCCGCGGCCGAGACCGAAAGGCCCCGCCGCCGTGAACACCGAACAGACCCGCACCGCCTTCACCGACTTCTTCCGCGAGCGCGGCCACCGGATCACCCCCGGCGCCCCGCTGCCGCGCCCTCCGGGCGACCCCGTGCTCTTCACCACCTCCGGGATGCACCCCCTCACCCCCTACCTGGAGGGCCGCCCGCATCCGCTGGGCGACAGGCTCACCGGCGTCCAGCGCTGCCTGCGCACCACCGACCTGGAGGAGGTCGGCGACGCCACCCACCTCACCGTCTTCGAGATGCTCGGCTCCTGGTCGCTCGGCGACTACGGCATGGACCGCACGCTGCGGCTCGGCCACGAACTGCTCACCGGCGTCTACGGCGTTCACCCCGGGCTGCTGCACGCCACCGTCTTCGGCGGCGACGACCAGCTCGGGCCCGACACCGAGTCCCTCGACACCTGGCGCGACCTGGGCGTGCCGGTCGAACTCACCCGGGAGGACAACTGGTGGTCCAACGGCCCCACCGGACCGTGCGGACCGGACTCCGAGATCTTCGTGTGGACCGGCGTCGGGCCGCCGCGGAACACCCCGCAGAGCGACGACCGCTGGGTCGAGGTCTGGAACCACGTCCACATGCGCTACCGCCGGCTGGACGACAACACCCTGCGGCCGCTGCCCCGTCACAGCATCGACACCGGTATGGGCCTGGAACGGCTCGCCATGGTGCTGCGCGGTGACTGCTCGGTCTTCGAGTCCGACCTCTTCGAACCCTGGACGCGCGCCCTGCCCGCCCTGTGGGACCTGGACGGCGCCCGGCTGCGGATCGCCGCCGACCACCTGCGCTCCGCCGTCGTCGTGGCCGGCGACGGCGTCACCCCCTCGGGCACCGGCCGCGGCTACGTGCTGCGCCGGCTGCTGCGCCGCGTCCTGACCCTGCTCCGGCAGGACGACCGCGCCGGCGAGGGTACGGACGGGCGCCCGCGCCGTACGCTCGCCGACCTGCCCGGCGGCCCGATCGAGCACACCCTCGTCCACTTCGGCCTGCCCTGTCCGCCGCGGCGCGCCGATGAGGTGCGCGACCTGCTGGTGGACGAGGAACGCCGCTTCACCGGCATGCTCGACCGCGGCCGCCGGGTGCTGTCCCGCCGGCGCTTCGCCGGACCGCTGGGCGAGGAGGAGTACCACTACCTGCACGACACCCACGGACTGCCGCGCGAACTGGTGGACCTGCTGCGCGGGGTGGGGTGAGGGGGCGGGCCGCGCGGCGGGGCCGGCGGGCCCCCGGCGCGGCCCCGCGCCGAACGGGAGTGACTCCGGGGGCTCTTGACATGCCCGGGGAAGCAGGGGAGAGTCAACGCGATTTAGACAACGTTGTCTTCGTCGCTCCGCCGCCGGTTCCGGCCGGTCGTCGTCGGACGTGGTCACCGTTGTCGAGCAACACGCACGCCTCCGCACGAAGGGCAGAATGGTGTCGCACAGATCCTTGCGGCGGGCAGCCGCCGCCGCGTTGACGGCGCTGGCCACCGCGGCGCTGAGCGCGGGACTGGGGGCCGGGCCCGCGTCCGCGGCCTCGGACTCCGCCGTCAGTGACCCCGTCCCGTACGTCAATCCGCTGATCGGCACGTCGAACGCGGGGAACACCTACCCCGGCGCCGTCGTCCCGTTCGGCATGCTCGCCTGGAGCCCGCAGAACTCGACGGGCAACCAGTTCTCCACGCCCGCCCCCGGCGGCTACCGGTACGACGCCACGAAGATCCGCGGCTTCAGCCTCACCCACCTGAACGGCGTGGGCTGTTCGGGCGCGAACGGCGACATCCCGATCATGCCGTACGTCGGCGACGTGACGTCGTCGCCGAGTGGGGACACCAAGGACGCGCTGTACGCGAGCACGTTCTCGCACACCGACGAGACCGCGCAGGCCGGCTACTACAAGGTCGGCCTGGCCAGCGGCGCGTCGGCCGAGCTGACCACCACCGCCCGTACCGGCACCGGGGAGTTCGGGTTCCCCGCGGACAAGCCGGCGAGCATGCTGCTGCGCACGTCCAACTCCGAGAGCGGCAGCAGCGCGGCCTCCGTCGCGGTGGACGCCGCGACCCGCACGGTGACCGGTTCGGTGAGCGCGGGCAACTTCTGCGGCCCGCAGAGCGCCAACAACCGGCACGACGTCTACACCCTCTACTTCACCGCGCACTTCGACCAGCCCTTCGCCGCGGGCGGCACCTGGACCGACGGCACGCTCACCCCCGGGTCCACCGCGGCGTCCGGCGGCACCGGCTACAGCAGCAGCGGCAACGCGGCGGCGGGCAAGGGCTCCGGCGCGTACGTGACCTTCCCGGCCGGGACGAGCCGCGTGCAGATGAAGGTGGCCCTCTCCTACGTCAGCGCGAAGAACGCCGAGGCGAACCTGAGCGCCGAGAACCCGCCGAGCCGCAGCTTCGCCTCCGTGCGCGCGCAGGCCGCCGCGCAGTGGCGCGCCGCCCTGGGCCGGGTCCAGGTCGGCGGCGGCAGCGACGACCAGCGCAGCACCTTCTACACCGCGCTCTACCACTCGATGCTGGAGCCCACCCTCACCAGTGACGTCAACGGCCAGTACCTGGGCGCCGACCGGGAGGCGCACACCCTGGCCAGGGGCCAGCACGCGCAGTACGGCACCTTCTCCGGGTGGGACCAGTACCGCGCCCAGGTCCAGCTGCTGACGCTGCTGCAGCCGCAGACCGGCAGCGACTACGCGCAGTCCCTCTTCAACTACGCGCGGCAGCGCGGCGGCGAATGGGACCGCTGGCTGCTGGAGAACGGCAAGACCAGCATCATGTCGGGCGACCCCTCCGACGCCGCGCTCGCCGGGATCTACGCCTTCGGCGGTCGCGGCTTCGACGTCAAGGGCGCGCTGAAGTCCCTGGTCGAGGCCGCGACCGTGCCGACCGCCGACGACGCGAGCAGCGCCGGCTGCAACGTCGAGTGCGTGGGCCAGCGGCCCGCCCTCGACCAGTACCTGTCGCTCGGCTACGTGCCGTCGAACGACTGCCACTGCTGGGGCGGCGCGGCCGAGACGCTGGAGGACGCGGCCACCGACTTCGGCATCTCCGAGCTGGCCGGGCAGACCGGCGACCACGCGGACCAGCGGGCGTTCCGCGACCGCGCGGGGAACTGGACGAACGTCTTCGACCCCGGCGCCACCGCGCAGGGCGGCTACATGCGCGACCGCGACGCCGACGGCTCGTGGGCCGGCGCCTCCTTCACCCCCGGCACCGGCAACGGCTTCGTCGAGGGCAGCAGCGCCCGCTACAGCTGGATGGTCTACTCCGACGTGGCGGGCCTGGCGCAGGCGATGGGCGGGAACAAGGCGGCCGTCGACCGCCTGGACGCCTTCTTCCACGCGCCGGACGGCAGCTTCGACTTCTCCGCCGCCGACGCGACCCGCTACGACCCGACCAACGAGCCGGACATCAACGCGCCCTACCTGTACGACTACCTGGGCGCGCCGTACAAGACGCAGCAGACCGTGCGGGCGGAGACCGACGGGCTGTGGACGAACACCCCGGGCGGCATCCCCGGCAACGACGACGCCGGCACGATGTCGAGCTGGTACGTCTTCTCCGCGCTCGGCATGTACCCGCAGGTGCCCAGCCGGGCCGACCTGGTGCTGTCCGCGCCGGTGTTCCCGCACGTGACGATCCGCACCGGGCTGGGAAAGACCATCAGGATCGAGGCGCCCCAGGCGTCCGCCACGAACATCTACGTGCAGGGGCTGCGGGTCGACGGCAGGAAGTCCGGCAAGCCGTGGGTCCCGGCGTCGTTCGCCACGCACGGCGGCACCCTGGAGTACACGCTCGGCAGCACGCCCGACACCGCGTGGGGCAGCTCCGCCAAGGACGCGCCGCCGTCCTTCCGCGACGGTGAGGCGCCGTTCTCCGCCGCCGCCGACCCCGGTTCCGTCAAGGTCGAGCCGGGGCACAGCGCGGACGCGTCGGTGAAGGTCTCCACGATCCAGGACGGCAGGGTGCGGGTGCGCTGGAGCGCCGCCGCCCCGGCCGGCATCACGCTGACGCCGTCGAGCGGCGACGTCACGGTCCGTGCGGGCGCTCCCGCGACCGCCAGGCTGTCGGTCGCCGCGGCCGCGGACGCCAAGGCGGGCGTCTACGCGGTGCCGTTGACCCTCACCTCCGCGGGCGGCGGCACCGAGCCCCGGGCGTGGCTGTCGGTGACGGTCGGGGTGAAGGGCACCGTGACCTGGTACGTGAACAACGAGGGCATCTCCGCGGACGACGCCGCCCCGGCGGCGAACTTCGACGGAGGCGGCTGGAGCTACTCCGCCAAGGCGCTCGCCGCCGCCGGCGCTTCGCCCGGCGGGACGGTGTCCGCCGCGGGCTTCGACTTCTCCTGGCCCCGGGTGACGCCGGGTGCGCCCGACAACATCCAGGTGGGCGGCGGCGACCAGGTCCTCGACGTGTCGGCGACGTCGGCCGGCCACACCGCGCTCAGCCTGCTCGGCAGCGCCAGCGACGGGCCGAGCTCGGGGACGGTCACGCTCACGTACACCGACGGCAGCACCGAGCAGGCCCAGATCGGCTTCAGCGACTGGACCCTCGGCGGGGGCGGCGACCAGCCGTCCTTCGGCAACGTGGTGGCGGTGCACACCACCTACCGCGACGTCATGGGCGACTCGGTCGACCCGGTGGGCACGGAGGTGTTCGCGACCGCGCCGATCGCGCTGCAGGCGGGCAAGCAGCTGGCCCGTGTGACCCTGCCGGCCACCACCAGCGGCGGCGACATGCACGTCTTCGCGGTGGCGACCGCCTGACGCCACCCGACGGGCCACCTGACGAGCCGCCGGGCGGGTCCCGGCCGGCACACGGGTGCGGCGTCCTCCACGGCCTGCGGGCCGGGGCGGGCGCCCACCCGTGCGGCGTGCACGCACGCGGCTGCGCGCCGGTGCGCCGACGAGCGCGAAACTGACTGCTGGACGCCTCTTGCGTCATGAGTGCGCAGTGCCGCTGTGCGCGCGCCGCGCCCGCGGTCGCGCGATACGCTCGGGCCTTCCCGGCAGGCGGACACGGAGAGCGGAGCGGCGATGGGGTCCCACGAGCGGTGGACGAGGTTGCTCGAAGTCCTCGGCGACAAGGGACGGATCGAGGTCGGCGAGGCCGCGGAGCTGCTCGGCGTGTCCACCGCCACCGTGCGCCGCGACATGGAGGAGCTGGCCCGCCAGCAGCTGCTCACCCGCACCCGCGGCGGCGCGGTGCTCAGCGGGGTCGCCTACGACCTGCCGCTGCGGTACAAGGCAGCCCGCCAGGCCGACGAGAAGCACCGCATCGCGCGCGCCGCGGCCGCGCTGATCCCGCCCGGCGCGGTGGTCGGCGTCAACGGCGGCACCACCACCTCGGACGTGGCCCGCGAGCTGGCGATCCGCGCGGACCTCGCCGACCGCGGCGCCGCCACCGCGCTGACCATCGTCACCAACGCCATCAACATCGCCAACGAGCTGGCGGTCCGGCCGTATGTGAAGACCGTGGTCACCGGGGGGGTGGCCCGCCCCAACTCCTACGAGCTGACCGGCCCGCTGGCCACCATGGTGCTGCAGGCCATCTCGCTCGACTACGCGATCCTCGGCGTCAACGCCGTCGACCCGCGGTTCGGCGCGGCCACCCACGACGAGGGCGAGGCCAGCGCCAACCGGGCGATGGCCGAGCGGGCCGAGAAGGTCATCGTGGTCGCCGACGCCACCAAGCTGGGCCGCAGGGCCTTCGCCCAGGTCTGCGACGTCGCGGAGATCTCGGTGCTGATCACCGACCGGGAGGCGCCGGAGGAGATCGTGGAGCGGTTCACCGCGCAGGGCGTGGAGGTCCAGCGCGTCTGAGCACGCGTCAGCCGGCTGCTTCGCGGTGATTGTTCCTGCTTGCACATGCGTGTTTTCGCCCTTCTCTTGTCAACTTTGCGCATCCCTGCCTAGATGGTGCCTGCAACGGTTCTGGATCAGCCGCCCCAGGGCGGCCCGACCGATCAGTGAGGCTGCCCCCGTGACACCATCCCTCGCACGGCGCGTGCGCACCGCCCTGGCAGGCTGCGGCTCGCTCGCCCTCGCGTGCACCGCCCTCCTGCTCACCGCCCCGGGAGCCGCCGCGGGCGCCCCCGCCGCGGCTCCGGCCGCCGCACCCGCGGCCGCCACGGCCCCGTACCCGAACTACGCCCCCACCCCGCCGATGGGCTGGAACGACTGGTCGTACTACCAGTGCGACATCGACGAGCAGACCATCCTCGGCAACGCCCGCGCCCTGGTCACCAGCGGTCTGGCGGCCAAGGGGTACGACACGGTGACCACCGACGACTGCTGGATGGCGCAGTCCAGGGACGCCGCGGGCGACCTGGTCTCCGACCCGGTCAAGTTCCCGCACGGCATGGACTGGGTGGGCGCCCGACTGCACGCCATGGGGCTGAAGTTCGGCATCTACGAGGACGCCGGCACGCAGACCTGCGGCGGCTACCCCGGGTCGCTCGGCCACTGGCAGCAGGACGCCGACCTCTTCGCCCGGTGGGGCGTCGACTACGTCAAGCTCGACGGCTGCAACGTGCCCACCGTGCCGGGCGAGACCGACGAGCAGAGCTACCACGACACGTACGCCGCCTGGAGCCGGGCGATGCTCGCCACCGGGCGGCCGATGGTCTTCTCGGTCTCCGCGCCCGCCTACTTCCAGGGCGGCCCCGACTGGAACCAGGTCATCGGCTGGTCCGCGCAGGTCGGCAACCTGTGGCGGGAAGGCGCGGACATCGCCCTCGGCCAGGCGAGCGGCCACGAGAAGTGGGACTCGCTGACGTACAACTACGACTACAACGTGGGCCTCGCGGACCTGCAGCGCCCCGGCCGCTGGAACGACCCCGACTTCCTGCTCGCCGGCGACTCGGGGCTGACCCGCGACGAGATCCAGAGCCAGATGGCGCTGTGGTCGATGATGGCCGCGCCGCTGATCTCCAGCACCGACCTCACCCACCTGTCCGCCGACGCCCTCGCGGTGCTCGGCAACAAGGACGTCATCGCCGTCGACCAGGACCGGCTCGGCCTGCAGGGCCGCGTCGTGCAGCAGGGCGACGGCTACGACGTGCTGTCCAAGCCGCTGGCCGGCGGCGGACGCGCGGTGGCGCTGTTCAACCGCTCGTCCGCCGCGCGGACCGTCACCACCACCGCGGCCGCGGCGGGCCTCGGCCACGGCTCGTCCTTCGTGCTGGAGGACCTGGTGGGCAAGGGTGTGACGCGCAGCAGCGGCACGATCGCCGCGGACGTGCCGCCGCACGGCACCGTGATCTACCGGGTGACCGCGGGCGGCGGCCACGACATCGCCC
This sequence comes from Actinacidiphila polyblastidii, assembly GCF_036353415.1. Taxonomy (NCBI): domain Bacteria; kingdom Bacillati; phylum Actinomycetota; class Actinomycetes; order Kitasatosporales; family Streptomycetaceae; genus Actinacidiphila; species Actinacidiphila polyblastidii. The sequence continues at coordinate 176,632 of NZ_JAZEWV010000006.1, read as the reverse complement.
CGGCCACCACGCTCACCTGGCGGGACGTCAGCACCGCGGGACACCCCGGCACCTACACCGTCGGGCTGACCGACCTCGGGCCGACCGGCCTGTCGGACGCCTCACTGTCGCTGTCCGCCCCCGCCGGATGGACGGTGAGCCCGGCCCGCGCCCGGCTCGGCGGTGTCCGCCCCGGCGCCACCGCCACCGCCACCGTCCGGCTCACCGCCCCGCAGGCCGCGCCCGGCACCACCGTCTCCACCATCACCGCCAGGGCCTCCTACCGGGCGGGCGCCGCGGGAGCGGCGTCGGTCGCGGGGCCGCTGACCGTCACCAGCGTGGTGCCCTACCCGACGCTCGCCGCCGCCTTCGACAACGTCGGCGTGACCGCGGAGGCCGACACCGCGCCCGGCGACTTCGACGGCGGCGGCGACAGCTACTCCGCCGAGGCGCTCGCCCAGGCGGGCGCGACCCCCGGTGCCACCGTCACCGCCAACGGCCACACCTTCACCTGGCCGGACGCAGCCCCCGGCACCCCCGACAACGTGGCCGCCGCCGGGCAGGCCGTCCAGCTGACCGGACAGGGCAGCACGCTCGCCTTCCTGGGCGCCGAGGCCGGCTTCACCTCCGGCACCGTCACGGTCGCCTACACCGACGGGACCACCAGCACCGGCACCCTCGGCTTCCCCAACTGGTGCTGCTCCACGACCACCGACTACGGCGCGCAGACCGCGCTCACCACCGACCACCGCGACACGCCGGGAGGCCCGGCCAACTTCGGCACCAGCTACCGGGTGTTCACCAACACGGTGCCGCTGACGGCCGGGAAGACCGTCCGCACCGTCACCCTCCCGGACCAGTCCGCGATCCACGTCTTCGCGCTGTCCGTCACCCCCTGACCCCGCCCAGCACCCCGTGGCGGGCCGGACGGGCCGGGCGGTCCCTAGACCGTGCCCGGCCCGTCGGGGTCGTCCGGGTCGCCCGGCCACAGGCTGTCCGCGCGCAGCGCGAGGTCCTGCAGCACCTCGGCCGAGGTGATGTCGGTACGGCCCGCGTCGTGCACCTCGGCCAGCTGAAGGTAGATCAGCGAGAAGGCCCCGGTGAGGCGTTCGATCACCGGACCGAGCTGGAGGCTGAGCGCCTCGCCCAGTTCGGCCGCGGTGGCGTCGGAGGGCAGCGCGATCGTCGGCATCGTCTCGTTGAGCAGCGCCCGGACGTTGTCGCCCGACACGTCCTCCCGGTCGGGGTTCTCCTCCAGCAGGGTCTGCATCTGCTTCGCCTCGGTGAGGACTCCGATCACCCGGCGCACGAAATCGCTGTCTTTCATGCGGGGAGCGTACGCGGCGCGGGCGGTCCTGACGCCGCTGCCCCTGCGGCGTTTCAGGACCCCGGCCGCAGGTTTCACGCCTCCGTGCCGTACGCCGTCACGGGGACCGGCGGTACGACAGCTCCGGGCGGCCGACCTGCCCGTACCGCGGTGCGCGCACCGCGCGGCGGCCGTCCACCAGCTGCTCCGGACGGCGGCGGCCCGGCCCGGGAGACGACGGCCGCCCGCACCGCCTGGTCCGCGGACAGCCCGTCGGGCGCGGCCGCGCGCGGCGCCAGGGCCACCGCCTCCCGGGCCGGGCCGCTCAGCCCCTGGGGGAGCGGGGCGGCGCGCCGCGGTGCGATTGTTCGCGCCGCACCATTGACGCCGGGATGCGGGGAGGACAGGATTCCTGACGTCCCATCGGCATGTCCAGCGTCACCAGCCCCTCGGGCCCCACCTGGTGCACATGTTGTCTGACAACGTTGTCAAAGGAGTAGAGGACAGGATGGCTCCAAGGATGCGAAGCCTGCGGGCTCCGGTCGCGGTGGTGGCCGCCGCGCTGATCGCGGCGGGGGCGACGGCGCTGCCCGCGCAGGCGCGGTCCGGCGCCGCCCCGGCGACCGCCGGCGCCGGCGACCTCACCCACCTGGTCGACGCCTTCATCGGCACCCAGAACGACGGCAACACCTACCCCGGCGCCGCGGTGCCGTTCGGCATGGTGCAGCTGTCGCCCGACACCGGGCACAACACCGGCTACGACTACGACCAGGACCACATCCGCGGCTTCAGCGCGGTGCACCTGTCGGGCGTCGGCTGCGGCCTGGGCGGCGACCTGCCGGTGCTGCCCACCACCGGCGCGGTCACCGCCACCGACGACGCCGCCTACGCGGCCACCTTCAGCCACGCCGACGAGACCGCCTCGCCCGGGTACTACAAGGTGCGGCTCGGCACCGGCATCACCGCCGAGCTGAGCGCCACCGACCGCACCGGCTGGCAGCGCTACACCTTCCCGGCCACCGACCAGGCCAACGTGATGCTCGACGCCGGCCAGGCGCTGCACAAGGTGACGTCGAGCACCGTGACGGTGCTGGACGACCGCACGGTCGTCACCGCCATCACCGGCAGCGGCTTCTGCCAGGACACCAAGCCGTACACCGTGTACACCGAGACCAGGTTCGACCGGCCCTTCGCCTCGTACGGCACCTGGAACGGCGCCGCGGTCAGCGCCGGCAGCCGCACCTCCACCTCGACCGGACTCGGCGGCGCGTACGTGCGCTTCGACGCCACCCAGGACCACTCGGTCACCGCGGTCACCTCGCTGTCCTGGGTCGGCGCGGACGGCGCCGCGAAGAACCTCGCGGCCGAGGGCGCCGGCACCTTCGACGCCACCGCGGCCGCCGCCAAGCAGGCATGGCAGGACCGCCTCGCGCAGATCCGGGTGCACGGCGGCACCGACGAGCAGCAGCGCACCTTCTACTCCTCGCTGTACCGCTCCTTCCTCGCGCCCAACATCGGCAGCGACGTGGACGGCCGCTACACCGGCTGGGACGGCAAGGTGCACGCGGGCGACGGCTCGGTGTACTACCAGAACTGGTCGCTGTGGGACACCTACCGCACCCAGCAGCAACTGCTCTCGCTGCTGGCGCCGCGCGAGTCCCGCGACATGGCGCTGTCGCTGCTGCGCGTCGCCCAGCAGAGCGGCTCGCTGCCGCGCTGGGGCTACGCCACCGCGGAGACCAACATCATGACCGGCGACCCGGTCACCCCCTTCCTCGTCGACGCCTGGCGGCAGGGCCTGCTCAAGGGCCACGAGGAGGAGGCGTACCGGGCGCTGAAGAAGCACGTGGACACCGTCCCGCCGGCCGACTCGCCGTCCGCGGTGCGTCAGGCCGACCAGGAGTACCTGGCGGGCGGCTTCGTGCCCTACGACCCCGCGCACCCCGGCAAGCCCGGCGACAACGACTACCAGCACGGGCCGTCCGCGACCCTCGAATACGCCCTCGCCGACGCCGCGGTGGGCGGCATGGCGCAGACCCTCGGCCACACCGCCGACGCCCGCCGCTACCTGGCCCGCGGCCAGAACTACCGCAACATCCTCGACCCGGCCACCGGCTTCTTCCGGGCCCGCGACACCGACGGCGTCTTCGTCGGCCCGTCCGACCCCGCCTCCAGCGTCGGCTTCCACGAGGGCACCTCGTGGCAGTACATGTGGCTGGTGCCGCAGGACGTGCCCGGCATCGTCGGCCTGATCGGCGGCAACGCGGCGGCCAACGCGCGGCTCGACTCCTTCTTCGCCTACGACCAGTTGCTGAAGGACCCGGCCGGCACCGCGCGCACCGTGTGGGTCAACGGCCCCTACTCCTACTACAACCAGGACAAGTACAACCCGCAGAACGAGCCGGACCTCAGCGCCCCGTACACCTACCTGTCCACCGGGCAGCCGTGGAAGACCACCGACGTGGTGCACGCCGCGCTCACCCTGTTCACCGACGCGCCCAACGGGGTGACCGGCAACGACGACCTCGGCACCATGTCCGCGTGGCAGGTGCTGTCGTCCATCGGCATCTACCCGATGAGCCCCGGCACCGACCTGTGGGGCCTGTCCACGCCCGTCTTCGACCGGGTCGACCTCACGCTCGACCGCGCCTCCTACCCGCACGGCCGGCTCACCGTCACCGCGCCCGGCAGCAGCGACACCACCCGCTACATCCAGTCCGCCACGCTCGGCGGCCGGCAGCTGCGGAACACCTACCTGAGCACCGGTGACATCCGCGCCGGCAAGGACATCGCGCTCACCCTCGGCGCCACCCCGTCCTCGTGGGGCACCTCGGCCGCCGCGGCGCCGCCGGCGCTCGACCGGGTGCCCGACACCCAGCGGCGCACCGCCGCGGGCGTCTCGCCCGCCGCGCCGGGGCTGCTGGCCGGCGGCGCGTCCGCGGACCTGACCGTCTCGGCGGTGCTCACCGCGCCCGGCACGGCCACCGGGTCCGTCGCCGTCAGCGCGCCCTCGCCGCTGACCGCCACCCCGCGGGCCGCGACCCTCCGGGTCCGCTCCGGCAGCGTGCCCGCCACCCAGCAGGTGACGGTCCGCGTCACGGCGCCCGCGGGCACCCCCGACGGCACCTACCCGCTGACCGTGCGGGTGCGGCAGAACGGCGGCCCGCAGGTCACCAGGACGGTGCCGGTCTCGGTGACCGCCGCCACCTGCCAGGGCGCCACCGGCTCCTGCCCCGAGGACCTCTCGGCGCAGTACGACCTGGACGGCGTCGCCGCCGCGGGCGCCACCGCCGGCGGCGACTTCGACGGCACCGGCACCAGCTTCCCCGCCGACCTGCTGCCCGCCCCCGGCACCGGTGTCCTCGCCGGACGCGCCTACGACTTCCCCGACACCACCGGCGGCGCGGCCAACTTCGCCACCGCCCACGGCCAGACGGTGGCGCTCACGCCCCGCGCGTACTCCGCGCTCGACGTGCTGCTCAGCGCCCACCACGGGGACGTCACCGGGACCGCGACCGTGCACTACGCGGACGGGAGCACCGCGCCGGTCGCGCTGAAGTCGACCGACTGGGCGGCTTCCGGGCCGCGGCTCGGCGAGGACACCGCGGTGCGCTGCGACAGCCGCTATGACGGCCACGGCGCGTCCGACGGCGTCGCGGTCAGCCTGTGGCACCTGGCGGTACCGCTGGACCCCACCAGGACGGCGGTCTCGATCACCCTTCCCGACGACACCCGGATGTCGCTCTACGCGCTCAGTGGGCGCAACGCCTGACGGTCCGTCACCGGACCGCTGGGAACGGCGGCCGCGCCCTCGCACGACCGGGCGCGGCCGCCGCGCAGAGCAGCGCCGACAGCGCCCACCGGACGACCCCTGGACACCAGGAGCGGTGGGGTCTTCACCAGCCGTCTGCACACCCCGGCGCCTACGGGTGGTACCGGCTGGTGGTGACCGCCGACGCCGGTGACACCTCCACCTCGCTCGCAGTGGTGGAGATGCTCGGGAGCAGCGGCTGAGCAGGGGGCCGGCAACGCCCGGTACCGAGTGGCAGGTGCGCGAGCCGGCTCGATAAGGTGCGCGTCTTGCTGTTCATGCGCGCCATACGCGCGGACGCCCGCGGGCCGGTGCCCGCGGGCGGACCCCGTGCTGCGCGAGGAGGGGGGAAGCCGCCGTGGAGTGGGACGAGAAGGACGGAGCGGCGCCCGGCGCGGGGGCGCCTGCGGCGCCGGTGAGCCCGGCTGACGCACCGAGCGTGCCCGCGCCGGGGGGCGCGGCGGACGTCGCGGACGCTCCGCCGGTGACGCGGCCGAGCGTGCCCGCGCAGGCGGACGAGGCGTCGAGCCCGTCACCGGCCCGGGGAGCGGTGCGCGTCGCGGACGCGGTGCCGGCCGCGCCGCAGCGCGCGGGCGGTGCGGAGTCCGCCTCCGGCGCGGCGGGGACCGCGGACGCGGTGCCGGCTTCGGCGCCGAGGGCGGGTGGTGCGGTTGAGGCCGCGAGCGTCGCCGCTCCCGCGGAGGCGGTGGGTGCCGCTCCTGCGGATGAGGTGCGCGTCGCGGACGCGGTGCCGGCCGCGCCGCAGCGCGCGGGCGGTGCGGAGTCCGCCTCCGGCGCGGCGGGGACCGCGGACGCGGTGCCGGCCTCGGCGCCGAGCGCGGGTGGTGCGGCTGAGGCCGCGAGCGTCGCCGCTCCCGCGGAGGCGGTGCCGGTCGCGCCGCCGTTGGGCGAGTTCGGAGCACCGCCGGCACCGCCGGCGTACGCACAGTCGCCGTACGCGCCGGGGGCCGGGGGGTACGGCTATCCCGGGCAGCCGCCGTTCCCGGCGCAGCCGCCGCAGCCGCCGGCCGTCCCCAAGGGGCCCGCGGACCCGCTGCGGCCGGTGGCCGTGGGGTTGCTCAACCTCAGCGGCCTCGGGCTCGGTTACGCCCTGACGCGCCGGTGGATCGCCATGCTGGTGTGCTGGGCGGCGACCGTCGTGCTGCTGGTCAACGCGCTGCCGGCCGATCCGGACGGGGTGCCGCGCGGCCTGGTCACCGGCTACCTGGCGGTGCTGGTCCTCGCGGCGGCGCACGGCGCGCTGCGCGCGCTGCGGACCCCGCTGAGCTGGCCGCCGAAGGCGCCGATCGCCGTGCTCCTCGGCCTGGTGCTGCTCGCCGCCCCGATCGGCGGCGTCGCGTCCTACGACAGTGCGCGCGACGAGGCGACGCAGAAGATGCTGCTCGACCGGCTGGCCGCGGCGGACACCCTGGTCCAGGCCGCCAAGGCCAAGCCGTTCGACGCCGCGCAGGGCGACTACAGGACCGCCCTGGCGACCTACCGCGACCTGCACCGCGACCACCCCGGCTCGCGGGCGGCCCAGCGCGTGCCCGACCGGCTGACCGCGTACTACACGGCGATCGGCGCGCCCTACGACCAGCAGAGGTTCTGCGACGCGATAGCGCCGCTGAAGTTCCTCCGGACGGTGCCCGGCAGCTACGGGGCGAAGGACCTCGGCTCGCTGGCCGGCTGGCCGGACGACCGGCTTGCCACCTCGCTCTACGAGTGCGGCGCCGCCGACCTCGCGGGCGGCGGCACCGGCGTCAACGGCGGCGAGGACGACTTCGCCGAACTGCTCACCACCTTCCCCCACTCGGCGCCGGCCGCGAAGGTCGAGCCCGCGGTCGCCGCGGGCATCACCGCCGCGGCCCGGAAGGTCGGCGGCAGCGACCCGTGCGCGGCGTCCGACCGGCTGCAGGCGCTCGGCACCCGCGCCGCCGACCTGCCGGGCGACGCCGCGGGACAGTCCACCGCCCTGACCGCGGACTCCCGGCGGGCCGGCGGTTACGTGGAGTCCGCGACGTACGCGTGCGGGGTGCACCAGTACAGGAGCGGTGACTTCGCAAGCGCGCTCGACACCGTCAACGGCTTCGTGAAGACCTATCCGCACGACCGGCACCGCGCCCTCGCGCAGAAGTTCGCGATCGCCGCGGAGATCGCCAAGGAGAACCCGGCGGCCGGCAAGCACGTGCCGACCCTCGCCTCCGGCGGCGGCATCGACGTGACGGTCAGCAACGACAGCCCGCACCCGATCGTGGTGCTCTACACCGGTACCGTCACCGGCACCTTCACACTGCCCGCCTGCGGTGGGTGCACGACGTACTCCAATGAGACCACCGCCCGCGCGACCGCCTGCGACAACGGCAAGCACTACCCGAAGCGGACCCTCAGCCTGCCGCCGGGCACGGTGTACTTCATGCACAGGTCCGCCGCGCCGGGCGGTTCGAGTTCGTCCGCCGACTCCGAGACGCTGCGGTACGGCTACGTCTACACCGAGTGCGCGTACTCGGTGAAGAGCGAGTTCGGCCTCTGAGCCCCGGCCGCCGAGCCCGGACCATGTGCGCGACGCGCCCCCGGCCGATGGCCGGGGGCGCGTCGCGTCGGGGCGGCGGGCCCGCGCTCAGTGCAGGTGGCTCTGCCAGTCCGGGGGAACCCGGCCCTCGGGACCCGGCACCGGCTGGACCGAGGGGTGGGCGGTCGGCGGCGTGAGGGCCGGGCCGTCCTCCACGTAGGACTCGGTCACGTAGTTCCAGAACCAGTCCTCGCCCGGCTCGTAGCTCTGGATCACCGGGTGCCCGCTGGCCTGCGCGTGGGCGCTCGCGTGCTGCGCGGGCGAGCTGTCGCAGCAGCCGATGTGCCCGCAGTTGGCGCAGCGCCGCAGGTGGAACCACCAGCCGCCGGAGTCGTCGCAGTCGACGCAGCCGGTGCCGCTGGGCTGGGCGGACGGGTCGATGGCGACGGCGCCGCCGGGTGTCTCGTCCGGCGTGTTCAGCGAGGTCATGCGGATGCCTCCTCGGCGTCGGGGTCGGCGGCCGCGGTGAGCGGCAGCCGCACCCGGAAACGGGTGTTTCCCGGCTGGGACTCGACCTCCAGGTCGCCGTGGTGCTTGTTGACCACGATGCGCCAGGAGATGTCCAGGCCGAGACCGGTGCCCTGGCCCACCGGCTTGGTGGTGAAGAAGGGCTCGAAGATCCGGCTGCGGATCTCCGGCGGCACGCCGGGGCCGGTGTCCAGGAAGTCCACCACCAGCCTGCCGTGGTCACCGGAGGTGCGCACGGTGAGCGTCCCCGAGCCGTCCATCGCGGCGACCGCGTTGTCGATCAGGTTCGTCCACACCTGGTTCAGCTCGCCCGGGTAGGCCGGGATCCTGGGCAGCGTGTGGTCGAACTCCCTGACCACCTCCACCCCGGAGCCGAACTTCCCGCCGAGCATCTGCAGCGTGCTCTCCAGCAGTTCGTGCACGTCGACCACCTGGTAGGGGGCCCGGTCCAGCTGCGAGTACTGGCGGGCCGCGTTGACCAGGCCGGAGATGCGGGAGGTGGAGTCCTCGATCTCGTTCATCAGCAGCTCGGTCTCGACCGTGTAGTTCAGCCAGCGCAGGGCGCTCTCCAGCAGCTCCTCCTCGACCGCCGCCGCGACCTGGTCGAGCCACTCCTCGTCGAGCCCCGCCTGCACGAACACCGGCGCCAGCACCCAGCTCTCCCTGATGCCGTGGTCCTCCAGCCAGTCGGAGACCGCGTCCTCCTGGTCGGAGGCGTCCAGCGGGCTCAGCTGCTCCGCCTTCGCCACCCGTTCCGCCGCCCGCTCCTGGATGCCCACCAGGGCGTCCAGGTCGGCCTGCCGGTACGGGCCGCCGGCCAGGATCTTCAGCTTGTGCCGCATCCCCGCGACCCGCTCGCGCAGCGCGGCGGTGGCCCGCAGCGACGCGGCGGCCGGGTTGTTCAGCTCATGCGTCAGCCCCGCGGACAGCGAGCCCAGCGCCAGCAGCCGCTCCCGCTGGCTGACCCGCTGCTGGAACTGCTGGTTGCCGAAGAACAGCCCCTCCAGCAGGTGCACGGCCATCGGGAACCACTCGTGCACGATCCGCGCGAACTCGGCGGCGGTCAGCACGAAGAAGCGCGACGGCTCGGTCACCCGCATCGAGTTGGTGTAGAGCTGCGGCACCCGGTCGCCGAGGTACGCCTGGAACGCGCCGGCGTACACCCCGCGCTGCGAGGTCCTGTTGATCTCCACGTCGTCCGCGCCGACCCGCCGCGAGGTCACCAGGGTGCCCTCCAGCAGGACGTAGAAGCACGTGGCGTCCTCGCCCTCGGCGTACACCGGGCCCGGCTCCACCACCTCCGTCCGCCCGGCCCGGCACAGCTGCGCGAGCTGCTCGGGCTGGAGCTTCTCGAAGAGGAACAGGGTGCGCAGCTCGTCGGGGTCGCACAGCGGCGGTCGGACGGTCACAGCCCCTCCAGGTATCGGTGCACCAGCATCACGGCCATGGCGCCCTCACCGACGGCGGAGGCCACCCGCTTGGCGGACTCCGAGCGCACGTCGCCCGCGGCGAACACGCCGGGCACGCTGGTCTCCAGGTGGTACGGCGGCCGGTCCGGCTCCCAGCCGGCCGGCACCCCGCTCTCCGAGTGCAGGTCGGGACCGGTCAGCACGAAGCCGTGCCGGTCGCGGTGCACCACGCCGTCCAGCCAGTCGGTGCGCGGCGCGGCGCCGATGAAGACGAACATCCGCTGCGCGTCGACCAGTTCGGTGCGGCCGCTGGCCCGCTCCCGCAGCGCCAGGCCCTCCAGGTGGTCGCTGCCGTGCACGGCCGAGACCTCGGTGCCGGTGCGGACCGTGATCTTCGGTATCGCGGCGATCTGCTCGATCAGGTAGTGCGACATGGACGCCTCCAGCGACCCGCCGCGGACGAGCAGCGTCACGGACTTGGCGTTGCGCGAGAGGTAGACGGCCGCCTGGCCCGCGGAGTTGGCCCCGCCGACGATGTAGACGTCCTGGTCCTCGCAGCCCGCGGCCTCGGTCAGCGCCGAGCCGTAGTAGATGCCGCGGCCGGTCAGCTCGTCCACGCCCGGCACGTCCAGCCTGCGGTAGGCGACACCGGTCGTCAGCAGCACGCTCTGCGCGGTGATCGCGGAGCCGTCGGCGAACCGTACGGTCCGCGCGGGGCCGCCCACCTCCAGGCCGGTGACCTCGCACGCGGTGAGGATCTCCGCGCCGAACCTGGTGGCCTGGCGGCGGGCCCGGTCGGTGAGCTGCGCCCCTGACACGCCGTCGGGGAAGCCCAGGTAGTTCTCGATCCGGGCGCTCTGCCCGGCCTGGCCGCCGGTCGCGGTGCGCTCCACCAGCACCGTGCGCAGCCCTTCCGACGCCCCGTACACCGCGGCGCCCAGCCCCGCCGGGCCGCCGCCGATCACCACCAGGTCGTAGAACTCCTCGGCCGCGGTGGTGGACAGGCCCACCCGGGTCGCCAGGTCCTGGTCGGTCGGCTCGACCATCACCTCGCCGCCCGGCGCGATGACCAGCGGCAGCCGCAACCCGTCGCAGCCGGCGGCGGCCAGCAGCCGGGTGCCCTCCGGCTGGTCGGACAGGTACCAGCGGTACGGGATCTGGTTGCGGGCGAGGAACTCGCGGACCCCGGAGGACCGGGCCGACCAGCGATGGCCGACCACCTTGGTCTCCGGCACCGGCCGGTGGTCCGAGGCGAGCCAGCTCTCCAGCAGCGCGTCGACCACCGGATAGAGCTTCTCCTCCGGCGGGTCCCACGGCTTGAGCAGGTAGTGGTCCAGGTCGACCACGTTGATCGCGTCGATGGCCGCGCCGGTGTCGGCGTAGGCGGTGAGCAGGATCCGGCGGGCCCCCGGGTAGACGTCCATGGCCCGTTCCAGGAACTCGATGCCGTTCATGTCCGGCATCCGGTAGTCGGCGAGGATCACCGCCACCAGGTCGCCGCGCAGCTTCATCTGGCGCAGCGCGTCCATGGCGGCGTCGCCGGACTCCGCGCGCACCACGCGGTACCTCTCGCCGTAGCGGCGCCGCAGGTCACGCGCCACCGCCCGGGAGACCCCCGGGTCATCGTCGACGGTGAGGAGCACGGCGCGGCGTGGGCCGTCCGGCGGTGTCATGGGCATCCCCGTCCCGGTTGTCGCCTGAATCCCCGTGTACAGGCACTTCTCCGCTTCAGCCTAGTGTCCGCACCCGGAACCCGCACGGGCGTTCTCCGGCGGCGGAACCCGGCGGCCCCGGTGGGGCGGGGGTTCCGCCGCCCCACACCGCCCCACACCGTCCGGCGGCCGCCGGCGGTCGGCGGTCGCCCGGTCGTCACTCCGCGATGCCCCTGGTGAGCAGCACGACGGTGACGAAGGTGCGGTAGAGCCGGACCGGGTCGTCGTCGGTGATCGTCACCGCCGCGGGATCGGCCGGGTCCGCGACCACCCCGCTGATCCAGGTGGCCATCTCGGCCAGGTCGGGGTTGCGCATCCGCACGCTGAGCGTCGCGGGCAGCGTGATCCGCGGCAGCGCCGCCCCGGGCAGCGCCGCCACCGCCTGCCGGGCCGCGTCCCTGATCACCTCGCGGGCGTCCTCCGGGTGCAGGCTGTCCGCGGCGAACCGCGACACCGACGACTTCACCACCGCCCCCACCACACCGGGGCAGAACGCCTCGGCCTCCGCCGCGGTCGTGTCGTCGCCGGTCACCAGCAGCACCGGCACCCCGTGGCCGAGCGCGACCAGCGCGTTGATCCCGCTCTCCCCGGCGACCACGCCGTTCAGCCGCACCTCGGCGATCGCCGACGGGTTGTACGTATGGGACAGGACGGCGGGCGCGCCCTGCATCGAGCCGTGGTACGACACGAAGAACACGCCGTCGAACGAGCTGTCCAGGCCCTGCATCATGTACAGCGGCTTGTGGCGGCCGGAGAGGTAGCGGGCCCGGCCCGCCAGGGTGTCGGGGCGCAGATTGGCCATCGCCGCGTGCGAGTCGTTGACCAGGAACTCCGTCGCGCCCGCGGCCCTCGCGCCTTCGATGGCCGCGTTGACCTCGTGTTGCAGCAGCGAGCGGTAGTAGCCGTAGTCCTCGTGGCCGGCCCGGCACTGCGACCAGTCGACGACGCCCGCGGTGCCCTCCATGTCGGAGGAGAGGAAGATCTTCACAGCACGATCCTCGGCCGCAGCTCCGGCTCGGCCGAGTCGGCGGTCATCAGCGCGTACACGCTGCCCTCCTGGCCCGCCGCGCCGCCGTGCCGGCCGTCCGGGGTCAGCGCCAGCGCGCGCAGCTCCGAGCGGAAGTCGTCGGGCAGCGTCGCCGCGTCGGCCAGTGCGGTCCGGCACGCCTCGGCCGGATCGCTGCCGGCGCCGATCAGGTCCACGATGGTGCGGGCGGTGCCGCCGCGCATGCTCAACTCGCCGCGGCCGGTGCAGGCGGCGCCGCCGGCCCGCAGGTCGCACCAGTTCCCCGCGCCCGGCAGCGCGGAGTCGCCGACCCGGCCGGGGTACTTGTACGGGTAGCCGGAGGTGGACACCCCAACGCACATCTCGCCCGTGGCGTCCAGCGCGATGATGTTGATGGTGCCCCACGGGCCGTCGTGCGGGGCGAGCCTGCGGATCAGCGCCAGCGCGCTCTCCCGGTACCTGCGGTCACCGTCGGTGGCCGCGGTGTTCTCGCCCTCGACGGCCTCCTGCGAGTCGGCGACCTGCTTGCGCCACTGCGCCCGCGACTCATCGGTGAGCAGGTCGGCGGTGGCGAAGCCGCACTCCCGCGCGAAGAGCGCGGCTCCCTCGCCCACCAGCAGGCTGTGCTGGGGGAGCTTCTCCAGCACCGCCCTGGCCACCGAGATCGGGTGCGGGTAGCCCTGCAACGCGGCCACCGCGGCGAACCTGCGGCCGGAGCCGAGCATCACCGAGGCGTCCAGCTCCACCACGCCCTGCGCGTTCGGCAGCCCCGCGGTGCCGACGTAGTGGTCGGCCGGGTTGTCCTCGCAGCGCTGCATCGCGGCTTCCACCGCGTCCAGCGCGGAGCCGCCGCGACGCAGCACGTCCATCCCGCTCGGCAGCCCGATCTCGCTGCGCTCGCTGCCGATGATCACCGGGTCTGCCATGGGTCTCCTGTCCGGTCGCACGGGGCCGGAAAGGTCGCGGCCCCGTCGGGGCCGCGTATGCCGGCCCTCGGGAGGCCAACATATGCGCCGCGATTATTCGACGTCGACCCAGTCCAGGGTGCGCTCGACCGCCTTCTTCCAGCCGGCGTAGCCGGAGGCGCGCTGCTCCTCGCTCCACTGCGGGTCCCAGCGCTTGGACTCGTTCCAGTGCTCGCGCAGTTCGTCGGTGTCCCGCCAGAACCCGGTGGCCAGGCCCGCGGCGTAGGCCGCACCGAGCGCGGTGGTCTCGGCGACCACCGGACGGCTCACCGGCACGCCGAGGATGTCCGCCTGGGTCTGCATGGCCAGCTCGTTGGCGGTGACGCCGCCGTCGACCTTGAGCACGTCCAGGTGCACCCCGGAGTCCTGCTCCATCGCCTCGACGACGTCGCGGCTCTGGTAGCACATCGACTCCAGCGTGGCCCGGGCCAGGTGCCCGTCGGTGTGGTAGCGGGCCAGGCCGACGATCGCACCGCGGGCGTCGGAGCGCCAGTACGGCGCGAACAGGCCCGAGAAGGCCGGCACGAAGTAGATGCCGTCGCTGCCCTCGACGGTCTTGGCCAGCCGCTCGCTCTCCGGCGCCGCCTTGATGATGTGCAGCTGGTCGCGCAGCCACTGGACGGCCGAGCCGGTGACCGCGATCGAGCCCTCCAGCGCGTAGACGGCCGGCGCGTCGCCGAACTTGTACGCCACCGTCGTGATCAGCCCGTTCTCCGAACGCACCGCCTCGGTACCGGTGTTGAGCAGCAGGAAGTTGCCGGTGCCGTAGGTGTTCTTCGCCTCGCCCGGCGCGAAGCACACCTGCCCGACGGTCGCCGCCTGCTGGTCGCCGAGCACACCGGCGATCGGCACCGGCGAGCCGAGCGGCCGCGAGGCGCGGGTGCTGCCGTACGCCTCGGCGTCCGAGGAGGAGTTGATCTTCGGCAGCATCGCCCGCGGGATGCCGAAGATGCCGAGCAGCTCGTCGTCCCAGTCCAGCGTCTCCAGGTCCATCAGCATGGTGCGGCTGGCGTTGGTGACGTCGGTGGCGTGGATGCCGCCCTTGGGGCCGCCGGTGAGGTTCCACAGCACCCAGGAGTCGGTGGTGCCGAAGATCGCGTGGCCCTGCTCGGCGGCCTCGCGCAGGCCGTCGATGTTCTCCAGCATCCACTTGATCTTGCCGCCGGAGAAGTACGTGGCCGGCGGCAGGCCGGCCCGGCGCCGGATCAGGTCGCCGTGGCCGTCGCGCTCCAGGGCCTTGGCGATGGAGTCGGTGCGGGTGTCCTGCCAGACGATCGCGTTGCCGTACGGGCGGCCGTTGCGCGGGTCCCACACCACCGTCGTCTCGCGCTGGTTGGTGATGCCGATGGCCGCCAGGTCCGACGCCTGCAGACCGGCCGAGCGCACCGCGGTCTGGATCGCGACGTTGGTCCGCTCCCAGATCTCGGTCGGATCGTGCTCGACCCAGCCGGGCTTGGGCAGGTACTGCGTGTGTTCGAGCTGGTGCTTGGCCACCTCGTTGCCCGAGTGGTCGAAGATCATGAAGCGGCTGCTGGTGGTCCCCTGGTCCACCGCGCCGACGAAGTCCGCCATGGATTGCTGCCTCTCGTGCGTGAACCGTGAGCGGTCCGCGGACCGGGCGAGGACGGGCGCGCGTGCGCGCACCCGTCCCGCCCGGCTGTATCGACTGGTTTCAGCTCTCTTCGGGAAGCGGCGTCCGGCCGGCCGGCTCCGGTTCGGCGGTCGGGAGGAAGCGGCCGACGAAGAGCTTGTACACGACGCCGCCGAGCAGACCGCCGGCCAGCGGGCCGATGATGGGGATGTACCAGTAGAAATTGCCCCATTGATCTCGCCACGCGGTGTTGTAGCCGGTGATGTAGCTCGCCAGCCGCGGGCCGAAGTCACGCGCCGGGTTGATGGCGTATCCGGCGTCCGTACCCCACGCCATGCCGATCGCCACCACGATCAGACCCACGATGAACGGGCCGAGGTTGGCCTGCGGCGGGGTGTTGAGCAGGTCGGTGACGGCGAGGATCAGCATCAGCAGGATCGCGGTGCCGATCACCTGGTCCCGGAAGGCGCCCCACTCGTGCACCCCGGCGGCCGGGTTGCCGTTGCCGGGCAGGGTGGAGAACACCGTCTGCGTCTTGATGGTGTGGCCGGGGTCGAAGTGGCCGAGGACCTCGGTGTAGTTCCAGCGCACCAGCAGAGCCGCGACGAAGGCGCCGAGGAACTGGGCCAGCACGTACGGGCCGACCTTCTTCCAGGAGAAGCCCTTGAATGCCGCCAGGGTGACGGTCACCGCCGGGTTGAGGTGCGCGCCGCTGAGACGTGCGGCGACGTACACACCGAAGGTGACGCCCAGTCCCCAGGCCCACGCGATGCTGTCGTGGTTGCCCAGGCCGCCGGGCGGAGTGGTCAGCCCGCCGCCGGCGACCACCTGGGCCACGACGCCGACGCCGAAAAGAATGAGGATCATCGTGCCGGCGAACTCCGCTGAGAGTTCCCCGATCAGGCCCGATCCGCGCCCCGAGCCGCGTTCTCGTTTCGCCATGGATACCTGCTTCCCGCCGGCGTGACGGTCACGTCCGGCTTTCGGCCGGTTCTGCTCCGGCTGCTCCTTTCACACCGAAACACGTGCTGCCGTTTCGGGCGCGGGGCGGTGAGCCGTCCGGGCGACGTCCGCGGCGTTCCGGCACTCGGGCCAGTATGCGCCCGGCGTGCGCCGATCGGACGAGTGCGTGCGCCCCTGGGTTGCGGGGGTCCGCGGGCCGACCTTGACTCGGGGTGGACTTCCCGTCAGCTTCCGGCTGCGGGCCGACCGAAGGAGGCACGCGATGCTCTCGGCGCGCAGCCTGTTCACGGAGATCCTCGACGACGACGAGTCCTTCCGGCTGTTCTGCTCCATCGCCGCCAGCGGTGAGGCCCAGGGCGGCTGGGAGAACGGCAGGATCGCCGCCCTCGTCCCCGAGGCGCAGCGCGAGATGGCGCCGAAGATCGCCCGGCACGGCGCCGACGAGGACAAGCACGGACGCATCTTCACCGCCCTGATGCGCAAGCGCGGGCTCGACGCCGTGCCGGTGCCGTCGGACACCGACTACACGATGCTGCTGGAGCGCCAGGGCATCGGCCTCGCGCACGCCCGGCTGCGGCAGGACCAGCCGCTGACCGAGGCGGACATCGTCACCTATCTGGCGCACAGCAGGGTCACCGAGCAGCGTGCCTCGGAGCAGATGGCGCTGCTGCTCAAGCACTTCGGCGACCACCCCGAGGTGGGCCGCGCGGTGCGGGCGATCTCCCGGGACGAGGACAACCACCTGGCGTACTGCCACGAGGAGCTGCTGCGCCTCGGTGCGCACGGCCACTCCCGCGCCATCCGGCGCATCCTGCGGGAGAGCGCGCTCGCCGAGATCCGCGTCTACCGCGACGTCAGCCTCGCGGTGATGGCCCACATGGGCCGGGTGCTGCACTGGCCGGCCCCCAAGGCCGCGGTGCTGCGGGCCGGCATCCACGCGGTGTACGGCTTCGAACGCGCCGCCGGCTGGCGGCGGATGGTGACCCTGCGGATGCCGGCCCGCCGCGACGCGATGGGCGGCCAGGCGCCGGTCCCGGCGGTGGCGCCGGAGATGTGACGCCGCGCCGCGCACGGCAGGGGCCCCGGCGGTGTGCCGGGGCCCCCTGCCGTGCGCGGCTGGCCGGAGCCTAGGTGGCGGCGCCGGTCGGCTGGCGGCCGTCGCGTGCGCTGCCGCCGCCGGTGGTCGCGGCGCGGCCGGACGTGCTGAGCGCCCGCAGGATGCCCTCGACGCTCTGCTTGGCGTCGCCGAACAGCATCCGGGTGTTCTCGCGGAAGAACAGCGGGTTCTGCACGCCGGCGTAGCCGGAGGCCATGGACCGCTTGAAGACGATGACGTTCTCCGCCTCCCAGACCCGCAGCACCGGCATGCCGGCGATGGGGCTGCTCGGGTCCTCGGTCGCCGCCGGGTTGACGGTGTCGTTGGCCCCGATGACCAGCACCACGCCGGTCGCCGCGAAGTCGTCGTTGATCTCGTCCATCTCCAGCACCACGTCGTACGGCACCCTGGCCTCGGCCAGCAGCACGTTCATGTGGCCGGGGAGCCGGCCGGCGACCGGGTGGACGCCGAAGCGCACCTCCACGCCGCGCTCGCGCAGCGCCCGGGTCAGCTCGGCCACCGGGTGCTGGGCCTGCGCGACCGCCATGCCGTACCCCGGGGTGATGATCACCGAGGACGCGCCCTCCAGGAGTTCGGCCGCCTCCTCCACGCCGGTCTCGCGGTGCTCGCCGGCCTCCTCGTCCGACGGCGCGGCCGCCTCGATGCCGAAGCCGCCGGCGATCACCGAGATGAACGACCGGTTCATCGCCCTGCACATGATGTACGACAGGTAGGCGCCGGAGGAGCCGACCAGCGCGCCGGTCACGATCAGCAGGTTGTTGTTCAGCAGGAAGCCCGCGGCGGCGGCCGCCCAGCCGGAGTAGCTGTTGAGCATCGACACCACGACCGGCATGTCGCCGCCGCCGATCGACACCACGAGGTGCCAGCCGAGCGCCAGCGCCAGCACCGTCACCGCGATCATCAGGCCGAGGCTCGGGCTGACGGCGAACCAGACGGTCAGCGCCGCGAACCCGGCGAGCGCCCCGAGGTTCAGCAGGTTCTTGCCCGGCAGCGTCAGCGGGCGGGACTTGATCCGCGCGGACAGCTTCAGGAACGCGACGATGGAACCGGTGAAGGTGACCGCGCCGATGAAGATGCCGATGAACACCTCGGCGTGGTGGATGCGCAGCAGTTCGTGCGCGATCGCGGTCTGCGCCGAGCCCTTGGCCTCCACCTCCTCGTAGCTGCTCCAGCCGACCAGCACCGCGGCGAGGCCGACGAAGCTGTGCAGCATCGCGATGAGCTCCGGCATGCCGGTCATCGCCACGACCCGGGCCCGCCACAGGCCGACGGCCGCGCCGATCGCCATCGCGACGATCAGCAGCGCGATGCCCCAGCCGGACACGTCCTTCGCGGTGAACCCGATGGTGGCCGCGAGCGCGATGGCCATGCCGCAGGCGCCGAAGACGATGCCGGACCGGGAGGTGCGGTGCTGCGAGAGCCCGGCGAGGCTCAGGATGAACAGGAGGGCGGCGACGACGTCCGCGGCCTGGATTCCCGTACTGGCTTTCATGCGGCCTCAGCCTTTCGAGAACATGCCGAGCATGCGACGGGTGACGGCGAACCCACCGAAGATGTTGATGCTGGTGAGCAGGATCGCCACGAAGGACAGCACGGTCACGACGGTCGAACCGCGGCCGATCTGCAGCAGCGCGCCGATCACGACGATCCCGGAGACCGCGTTGGTGATCGACATCAGCGGCGTGTGCAGGGCGTGGTGGACCTTGCCGATGACGTAGTAGCCGATGACCACGGCCAGCACGAACACCGTGAAGTTCTCGGCCAGTTGGGCGGGGGAAAAGGCGATCAGCAGGAACAGCGCGGCCATCCCGGCGCCGATCAGGCCGAACCTGGCCGCCGCGGACAGCGGCCGCTTCTCCGGCGTGACCGGCGCCGCGGCCGCCGGCTGCTGCTGCGGGGCGGCCGAGACCTGCACCGGGGGCGGCGGCCAGGTCGTCTCGCCGTCCCTGACCACGGTCACCGAGCGCTGCACCACGTCGTCGAAGTCCAGCACCAGCCGGCCGTCCTTCTCCGGCGTGAGCAGCTTCAGCAGGTTGACCAGGTTGGTGCCGTACAACTGCGAAGCCTGCGCGGGCAGTCGGGCCGGCAGGTCGGTGTAGCCGAGGATGGTCACGCCGTTGTCGGTGACGACCGCCTTGCCGGCCACCGTGCCCTCCACGTTGCCGCCCTGCGCCGCAGCCATGTCGACCACGACGCTGCCCGGCTTCATCGCGGCGACGTCCGCCGCGGTGATGAGCCTGGGCGCGGGCCGGCCGGGGATGAGCGCGGTGGTGATGACGATGTCCACCTCGGCGGCCTGCTCGCTGTAGATCTCGGCGGCCCGCCGGTCGTACGCCTCCGAGGTGGCTTTCGCGTAGCCGTCGGTGCTCGCCTCCTGCTCGACCTCGACGGCGAGGTACCGGCCGCCCAGCGACCGCACCTGGTCGGCGACTTCGGGCCGCGGGTCGGTGGCCCTGACCTCCGCGCCGAGGCTCCCCGCGGCGCCGATCGCGGCCAGGCCCGCCACTCCGGCCCCCGCCACCAGCACCTTCGCCGGCGGCACCTTGCCGGCCGCGGTGACCTGTCCGGTGAAGAAGCGGCCGAAGACGTGCGCGGCCTCGATCACCGCGCGGTAGCCGGCGATGTTCGCCATCGAGCTGAGCACGTCGAGCGACTGGGCGCGGGAGATCCGCGGCACCGCGTCCATCGAGAGCGCGGTGAGCGGACGCTGCGAGAGGCGCTCCAGCAGTTCGGGGTTCTGTGCGGGGGCGAGGAGCGCGACCAGCACCGCGCCGTCGCGCAGCCGCGCGGTCTCGTCGGGGGAGGGGGCGTTGATCTTCAGCACGATGTCGGCCTGCCACGCCGCGCCGATCCGGGCGCCCTCCGCGGCGTAGGCGTCGTCGGTGAACCCCGACGCCTCACCCGCGCCGGACTCGACGACGACCTCGTAGCCGAGCTTGAGGAGTTGGCGGACGTTGGCTGGCGTGGCGGCCACGCGGGTTTCCCCCGCGCTGGACTCGGCCGCGACGCCGATCTGCTGTGGCACTGACTCCGGCATCCGTATCCCTTGTCCCTCTCGGCTGAGGTCTCGACGGCAGAAGCGGCAGAAACGGCAGTACAGGGCTTTCACGGTGTGCGTGTGCGGAGCGCACGCGGTAGACACTGGTGGAAGGCGCGCGCCCGGCACAAGCCCGTCGCGGGTGGCGGTGGACACAGCAAGGGGTCCCCCGCGCGGTGCGGGAGACCCCTCGGGGTGACTGCCTACGCCATGCCGTCCGCCCGGATCTCCGGCGGAGACCGCGCGGGACCCTTTCCGCGCCCGGCTATTGGATGCCGGCGTCCTTGCAGGCCTGGACGAAGTCCGCGGTGCAGATCTGCGCGGCGGTGTACAGCCCGCCCTTCACCACGACGTCCTCCACGTCGGCCTTTGTCACCGAGACGGCCGTCAGCAGTTTGGCGGGCACGCTGTCACCCGAGCCGCTCTTGACGGTGGTGTCGGTGACCGAGCTGAACGGCTTGCCGTTCACCAGGTCCACGGCGATCTCGGCGGTGAGGTACGCCTCCGGCTTGGGCGCCTTGTACACCGTCGCGGTCTGCGCGCCCGTCAGGATGCGCTGGACGGCGGCCAGGTCGGCGTCCTGCCCGGTGAGCGGCACGCTGATGCCGGCGCCCTTGAGCGCGGTGGAGATGCCGCCGGCCATGGTGTCGTTGGCGGAGTAGACGCCGACGATGTTCTTCCCGCCGAGCTGGGTGATCGCCGCGGTGACCTTCTGGTTGGCCACGGTGTCCTTCCACAGGCCGCTCTGCTCGTAGGCGATCTTGACCTTGCCGTCCAGCACCCGGTGGGCGCCGGCCTTGAACTGCGCGGCGTTGGGGTCGGCGTCGTCACCGTTGATCATCACGATGTCGGAGGAGGGGGTGGCCTTCGCGCCCAGCGCGTCCAGCAGCGCCCGGCCCTGCAGCTCGCCGACCTTCTCGTTGTCGTAGGAGACGTACGCCGAGACCGGGCCCTGCGCCAGCCGGTCGTAGGCGACGACCTTGATGCCACGGTCGACCGCCTTCTGCACCGAGGACCGGATGCCGACCGCGTCCTGGGCGTCCACGATGAGCACCTTGACGCCCCTGGTGATCATGCTGTTGACCTGCTGCGCCTGCTTGGACGCGTCCCCTGAGGCGTTGTCGTAGGTGAACCGGCAGTCCTTGCACAGCTCGTGGATCTTCGCCTCGATGAGCGGCTTGTCGAACTTCTCGTACCGGGCGGTCACCACGTCCGGCAGCAGCAGGCCGATCGTCCTGCCCTTGCCGGCGCTGTCGGACTTGTCTCCCGTCTTGCCGCAGGCGGCCATGGTGAGCGCCATGGAAACGGCGGCGGTCACGACGACGGCCCGTCGCGTCAACGCGTTCATGGGTGGATGCCTCCCCGGGGCGGGCCGCAACGCCGCGGCCCAAGTGACGGTGAGTCAACTGTGATTACGCCTCACTCGTCAAGAAGTGGGCGCCGATTGGCCTCCTCTGGGCGGTGAATTGCCTGAAGTCGGAGCCGAGCGCACTCCCGCCGGTGCTGGTGTGGCGAGATCGACCGGGTTCCGACATTGCCGGAGCGCGTCCGGCGCGCCGGGCCCCGGGAGCGGTGCACGATCGGCGCGTTCGCTCGCGCCCGGTCCGGCGCGCGCGGGCGGCCGCCCCCTGCCCGGGGTCCGGCCGCCCGGCGCTGCGTACCGCCGTCAGGCGGTCAGCAGCGGCAGCAGGGTCTGCTCGCTGAACTCCCACAGCAGCGCCGAGTCGTGCGCCTGGAAGGCCGCGCCGTGCCAGAACGTGCGCCGCCTGCCCTGCAGCGCGGTCAGGTCGCGGTAGAAGCCGCGGCTG
Source organism: Actinacidiphila polyblastidii (assembly GCF_036353415.1). NCBI lineage: Bacteria > Bacillati > Actinomycetota > Actinomycetes > Kitasatosporales > Streptomycetaceae > Actinacidiphila > Actinacidiphila polyblastidii. The sequence continues at coordinate 154,888 of NZ_JAZEWV010000006.1, read as the reverse complement.
ATGTCGGCGGCGCCGACGGTCAGTTCGTACGGGGTGTGGCTGGAGAAGGTGCGGAAGGAGGCACCGGTGACGTCCAGCGTGCCCTGGGCGCGCAGGCGTTTGAGGTCGGCGATGATGTGCCCGCGCACCACGTCGTCCGCGACCGGCGTGGAACTGCCGTACTTCACGTCGTGCAGCCCCGGCACGCTGCTCGGCGAGAACGCGTAGCTCGCGGGCAGCGGCGCCAGGTTGTACGGCGTGTCGGCGGCCACGTTCTGCACGGTCAGGTCGGCGGGGACCCCCGAGAGCTCCAGCAGGGCGGTGGAGTAGTTGCCCTGACGGAACCGGCCGAAGACCGCCCGCTCCCGGGCGTCCAGGGCGAAGGCGGTGAGCTTGGCGGGCAGGGGCGGGACGGTGATCAGCAGCTTCCCCGCCCTGATGGTCCGCGGCCCCTCGGGCGTGTCGACCTGCAACAGCACCCCGCCGCCGGTCCTGTCCCGGTCGGCCGACACCACCCGGCTGTTCAGCAGCACGTCGGTACCGAGGAACGCGCCCGCCTTCTCGTACAGTTCGCTGTTGTCGCGGCGGGCCGTGGTCAGGAAGGAGCCCTGCAGGATGCCGGTGACCACGCCGGTGCCGAAGTACTTGAGCACGTACAGCGCCGGCAGCCGCATGATGTCGTTGAACCCCTGGCCGAAGGCGTACGCCAGCTGGGCGATCGACTCCAGACCGTACGTGGTGACGAAATCGCCCCAGGGCAGCAGCAGTTCGGACGGCACCGGGTCCGGCAGGTCGAAGCCGGTCGCCAGGTACGGGTACTGCTGGAGGATGCCGAAGTAGGTGCCGAGCGCGGTGGGCACCGACGGGGAGTAGCCGTCCACGACCCGCCCGGTGCGGAAGTCGGCATAGGTGGTGCTGCCGCCGCCGAAGCCGGGCATCGTGACCAGGTCGACTCCGAAGCGCCCGAAGTAGCCCCGGACCAGAGGCGTGTCGTGGAAGACGGTGACCCCGATGTCCGTGGTCTGCCCGGTCTGCGGATCGTGGTAGGTCTCGCAGTGGCCGCCCAGCCGGTCCTTGGTCTCCACCACGACGACGCTGCGGCCCTCGTCCCGCAGCCGCACCGCGGTGTACGTGCCCGACGACCCGCCGCCGATCACGGCCACGTCCCGCTCGATCACCCTGCCGTTGCCCCCGACCCCGCCCGCGGCCGCCGCGACCCCGGGCCGCAGCGCCACGGCGGCCGCCACTCCCGTCCCGGCAAGGGCCTTCAGCGCCTGCTTGCGTGTCCACTCCATGGAACCCCCTCAGACGACGTCACGTACGTTGAGAGGATTAGACCGCGTACCGCGCGCGCTCGAACAGAGCGCGCGCACACGGCAGTCGGTGAGCCGCGGTGTTCACCGCAGACGGCGCGTGGCCGCGCTCCCGGTCAACCGGCGGTGGCCGGCGCGCCCTGGACGTACGGGGACAGGATGTCCGCCACGGTGCTGTTGCGCGGTGTCGGGACGCCCAGCTCAGCGCCGAGGCGGGCCACCGCGCCGCTGAGCCACGGGAGTTCCAGGCGGTTGCCGTGCGTGAGGTCGTGGTGCATGGAGGCGGCCATATCGGGCGGCAGGGTGTCGCAGAACGCCAGCCGCTCGTCGGCGAACGACGGGTCGAGGGCGACCCCGCGGGCCCGACCGACCGCCACGGTCTCCCGCATCACGTCCAGCAGCAGCGCCCGGGACCCCGCGTCGCCGCGCACCACGCCGATCGGCTGCCGCACCGCCGTGGTGGCCGCCGACAGCCCGACGAGGAAGACGAACTTCTCCCAGATCATCCGCGTGATGTCGGTGCTCACCTCGGCCTCGGGCCCGGCCCCCGCCCACTGCGCGGCCAGCTCCACCACCCGCTCCGACCGCCGCCCGTCGTACTCGCCGAACACCAGCTTCTGGAAGCCGCCGCGGTGCACCACCACGCCCGGCTGCTCGATCACCGCGGAGACGTAGCAGACGCCGCCCAGCAGGGACTCCTCCGGAAGGTGCCGGCGCAGCGCCTCCCGGGTCTCGACGCCGTTCTGCAGCGAGACCACGGCGGCGCCGCTCTCCGCGAGCGGCCGCAACTGCCGCGCCACGTCCTCGGTGTCCCACAGCTTCACCGCCACCAGGACCACGTCGGCCCGCCCGACCGCGTCGACACTCGGCACCACCGCGCCGGGCGGCACCGTGACGTCGCCGGCCGCACCGCGGATGCTCAGCCCGTTCGCGCGGATCGCCTCAAGGTGGCGGCCTCTGGCGACCAGCATGACGTCGCCTCCGGCTGCCGCCAGCCGCCCCCCGAAGTAGCCCCCGACGCCCCCGGCGCCGACCACGGCGACCCGCATGTCCATCCCGCCTTCCGCCGGCCCCGTCGAGGCCGCATGGGTAACCCTCAGGACGGTCACTGTAACGCCGGCGCACCGCGGGACGCGGAGCGCGGGGCGCCGCTCAGAACTCCTCGTGGTACCGCGGATCGCCGCCCAGGCGGTGCGGGGTGTGCCCGGCGATCGACGCCATCTCCTGGGCGTCGAGGTGCAGGTCGAAGACGTCCAGGTTCTCGCGCTGCCGCCGCGGGTCGGCGGACTTCGGCAACGGCACCGCACCGGACTGCACATGCCAGCGCAGCACCACCTGCGCCGCGGTCCGGCCGTGCGCCAGCGCCACCTTCTTCACCGCGGGGTCGCCCAGCACGTCGCTGCCGCGGCCCAGCGGACTCCAACTCTGCACCGCCACGCCCTTGGCGGCCAGCACCTCGCGCAACTCCGCCTGGGGGAAGAGCGGATGCATCTCGATCTGGTCGACGGACGGCAGCACACCGGTCTCCCGCTCCAGCCGGTCGATGTGCTCCGCGGTGAAGTTGGAGACGCCGATCGAGCGGACCACGCCCGCCTCGCGCAGTTCGATCATCGCCCTCCACGAGTCGACGTACCGGCCGACCCGCGGCAACGGCCAGTGGATCAGGTACAGATCGACGTACTCCAGGCCGAGCCGCTTGAGGGACTCGTCGAAGGACCGCAGCGTCTCGCGGTAACCGTGGTCGCGTCCCGGCAGTTTGGTGGTGACCACGACCTCCTCGCGCGGCACCCCGCTCGCCAGCACGCCGCGGCCGACGCCGGCCTCGTTGCGGTAGTTCGCCGCGCTGTCGACCAGCCGGTAGCCGGCCGCCACGGCCTGCGCCACGGCCCGTTCGGCCTCGGCGTCGTCCATCGGATAGGTACCGAGACCGAGGCCCGGCAGCACCGTCCCGTCGTTGAGCGTCTGGACCGGGGCTGTTGCCATGGATCGGTGTCCCTCACGTCTCTGCCGTACCGCTGCTTTCCGCCTGCCACCCTACGGCCGCCGCGATCCGCGCCCGTCCAACCCGCCGCACCGTCCCGCCCGAACCCACCGCACGGCCCACCGCCGCCCGGCTGCCGCGGGGGGGCCGCGTGCGCCGGGCGCCGGCGGCGCCGCTCCGCTCCGCTTCAGCTCGCGGTGCACACCGGGGCGCCGAGCGCGGTGCCGGGAGCGTTGACGACCAGGCCGAAGGAGGTCGACGCCGAGGGTGCGATAGCACCGTTGTACGGAGCGTTGCGGAAGGTCGAGGGTGGTGACGCCGGGTCGGCGACCGCGTTCCACAGCGAGGGGACGGCCGCCCCGGAGGGCAGCGCGAGCCGCACCGACCAGCCCGTCACCGGCAGGGCGCCGGTGCCGGTGACGGTGACCTGCGCCTGGAAGCCGCCGGGCCAGGCGTTGGTGACCTGCGCGACGGCCGTGCAGGCGGCTCCCGACGGCGGCGAGGTGGGCGGCGGAGTGGTGGGCGGGGTCGTCGTCGGCGGGGGTGTCGTCGGGGGAGCGGTGGGGCCGCCACCGGTCAGCGCCGCGCTCAGCGCGGGGAGCCAGCGGGCGGCGATCTTGGCGTTGCCCGAGTCGTTCGGGTGGACGCCGTCGTAGGTGTCGGCCGCCGTGTCGTACCCGGTCCACTGGTCGACCACGGTGACTGGGGACTGCGCGGTGCCGTGCGCCGCGGCCCACGCCGGGATGCGGGCGTCGAAGTCCACCACGCGCTGCCCGCACGCCGGGCAGTTGGCGGGCGCCATCGGGGTGATCCGGGCGACCAGCAGCGCGATCGACGGGTTCGAGGCGCGCATCTGGTCCAGCATCGTGCTGAAGGCGGCGAGGATCGTGTCGGGGGCGATGCCGTTCCACACGTCGTTGGTGCCCAGATGCATCATCACGATGTCGGGGTGGGTGGCCGACAGCCAGCCCGGCAGCAGGTTCTGCCCGGCGATGCCGGTGGCGAGGATGCCGCCGTGGCCCTCGTTGTCGCCGTCGTAGGGGACACCGCAGCCCTGCGCGGGCAGCGTGCCGACCATGTCGACGTCCGTGTGGCCGGCGGCTTGCAGCTGCTGCCAGAGCAGCGCCCGCCAGCAGCCGGGAGACCCGGTGATCGAGTCGCCCAGCGGCATGACGCGCACCGTCGCCGCCGCGTGCGCGGGACCGCTCGGGACGAGGAGGACGGCGAGCGCGAGGAGCGCCGCCGCCAGGGCGGCGCGGACCGCGGCCGACCGCCGGAGGAAGGAAGCGGCGAGGGGCCGGGAGAGGGGACCGGAAAGGGGGCGCGCGAGGAGACGGGAAAAGGACACCTGTCGACTCCAGGTGGTGAGGGGAGAGGATCCGGAGGGCGTACGGGCCCGCCACGGGCGCGACGCGGCGCCAGGGCGGGCGGGGGTTCGGGGCGGTCCGACGCGACCGGACCGCCGTGCACATCCGAGCTGCTCCCACGGATACGCCGTCACCGTAAGGGCGCGGCGAGCGGGCTGACAAGACGGTGCGTCAGAAAAGACCGGCGCCCGCGCACGCCGGCGGCGGCCCTGGACAGGGGTCGGGAGTGCGAGCAGTATGGGAGCGCTCCCACGCGCATTTCGCACCTCACCCACGCGACGACAACTCCGTCCCCCCACATTCCCGGAGATCTCGATGCGCTCTTCTCCACGCTCCCGAAGGCCGTCCCGCAGACCGTCCCGCACGCCGTCCCGGAGGCTGGCCGCCGCGCTGTCCGCCCTGCTCGGAGCGGCGCTGGTCTGGACGGTGACCATGCTGCCCGCGCCGGCCGCCACACCGCGGCCCGCCGCCGCAGCGGCCACCGCCGCGCAGGCCGACGTGGTCGGCGACGCCACCCACTTCGACGGGCTCGGCCAGCCCTACGGCGGCTGCGGGATGCCCCAGTCCGAGCTGGACTCGCAGGACTTCGTCGCCCTCAACGTGTTCGACACCCCGGGCGACTACACGATGTACCCGCGCCCGGTGCCGCCCGACCAGGCGTCGAGGATCGGCGCCTGGGACAACGGGCACAACTGCGGCCGCTGGGTGCGGGTGACCATCGGGGACTACTGCACCGGGACCAACGACGGCGCGCCGGGGCAGCCGTTCTGCCGGGGCGGCTCGTGGACCTCGGACGCCTACGACGGCGCGACGCTGACCATGCTGGTCGCCGACAGCTGCGCCGACGCCAACGCCTGGTGCCGAGACGACCCGCACCACCTCGACCTGGCCACCTCCTCGCTCGGCCGCTTCACCCGCGCCGGCGTCCCGGTCGGCGGCCTGGCCGACCACTGGAACAACCGCCGCGTCTCGTGGAGTTACGTGCCGGCGCCCGGCTACAGCGGCGACCTCAGGATCGGTTTCCTGCAGGGCGCCCAGCGCTGGTGGCCCGCGATCTCCGTCTCGCACCTGCCCAACGGCGTGCACGGCGTGCAGTACCTGGCCGACGGGACCTGGCACGACGCGCAGATGGACAGCGACATGGGCCAGTCCTTCGTCCTCGCGCCCACCGCCTCCGGCGGCACCGACTTCTCGATCCGGGTCGAGGACGCCTCGGACGCCTACGTCTTCCGGGGGCCGGGTCTACGACTTCTCGCTGCCGGCGTCCTGCGCGTCCACCTGCTCGGCCGCGTACACCGCTGCCGCATACACCACGGAGGGCGGCGCCACGACCACGCCGCCGCCCACCACGCCGCCGCCGACGACCCCGCCGCCCACCACTGCGACGACCCCGACCACCACTCCTTCCGCGCCGGGCTGCACGGCGGCCCTGCACGTCACCCACCAGTGGCCCGGCGGCCTCCAGGCCGAGGTGACGGTGCTCAACACCAGCGCCTCGAAGGCGATCAGCGGATGGTCGGTGCACGTCGCCCTGCCCTCGGGAACCACCCTCGGCACGGTGTGGAACGCGAACCTCGACTCCGCCGGCCCGCCCACGACCCTGCGCAACGCCTCCTACAACGGGACGCTCGCGCCCGCCGCCGCCACGACCTTCGGCATGACCCTCAACGGCACCGGCTCGGGGCTCGCCCAGCCCGCGTGCGCGGTGACGTGACGGGACGGGTGGCCGGAGAGCCCGGCGAATAGGCCCTCCGGCCACCCGCGGTCCGCGGAGTGACGGTCCGTCACATGCCGCTCAGCAGCCGAGGGGAGAGGAGCCGACGGCCACGTCGTCGAACCACAGGGTGTCGTCGCCGGTCGCGTAGCTCTCCCAGCCCAGCCGCAGGGCGGTCGGCCGCGGCGGCGCGGTACGGCTCAGCCACTGCTGGTCGACGTCCTGCGTCGGCGCCCCGTCCACGTGCAGCCCCGGCACCTGCTCGTCGCCCAGCCAGGTGTCGAGGCCGGGCGCCGAGGTGTTGACGGCGAACCGCAGGCACTGCCAACTGCCGGTCGGCAGCGGCCGGCTCATCGACACGCCCACCGGACTCTGCGCGGGGAGCGTCGCGTCGTCGCTCTCCCGGTTCCACTGCAGGGCGCCGTTCTGGCCGCCCACGCGCAGCGCGCGGCCGCCCTGGGAGGCGTCGGGCATCGCGACGAAGGCGACGTGGGACACCGGCAGCGCGGTGGTGTGCCGTACCCACATGCGGACGTACATCACCGGTCCGACCGCGGAGAGGTCCTGGGTGGCGGCGGCGAACGCGTGGTTGCAGTAGCCGGCCCGCCCGTCGACGCGCAGCGACCTGCTGCCGCTGTGCGCGACCGAGGAGTCGACGCTGACGGCGCCGGTGCCCTGGCAGTCCGGTGCGCTGAACTGCCAGGCCCCTGAGGGGGTGGAGCCGGTCTGGTCCTCGAAACCGGAGCAGAGCACGGCGGTCCCGCAGCCGGCCGGCGGCGAGGTGGGCGGTGTTGTCGGTGGCGTTGTCGGCGGGGTGGTGGGGGGCGTGGTCGGCGGGGTGGTCGTTTCGCCACCGCAGGAGACGCCGTTGAGGGTGAAGGCGGTCGGCGCCGGGTCGGCCGACTGCCAGCTGCCCTGCAGCCCGAAGTCCGTCGAAGCGCCGCTCGCGAGGGCGCCGTTGTAGGAGAGGCTGGACGCGGTGACGGCGGCGCCCGACTGGCTGACCGTGGCGTTCCACGCCGACGTGACGTGCTGGTCGCCGCCGTAGGTCCAGCCGAGCTGCCAACCGCTGAGCGGGGCGCCGAGGTTGGTGATCCGGATCTGCGCGGTGTAGCCGCCGGACCACTGGTTGACGGTGTAGCCGACCGAGCAGCCGGCCGTCGCGCCGTCGGCCGGCGCGGCCGCGACCGCCGCGACCGCCGCGGGGACCGCGAGTGCCGCCGTGGCGAGCATCGGCAGCCACCGGCGGCGGGCCGCGCGCAAGAGAAGGTTCCGCATGTGCGCCTCCTGGAACGTGGGGGAGTGGGAGCGCTCCCACGCATGAGAGCGAGACACCGCCCGCGCTGTCAATGCCGGGGGAGGGGTCAGTCCCGCAGGGTGAGGAGAACCTCGTCGGTCTCCGCGCCCCTGCCGTGCGCGAAGCTGCGGTCGCTGCCGGTGACCAGGAACCCGCACGCGTGCAGGACCCGCAGGGAGGCGGTGTTGTCCGCGGCGGCGCGGGCGTGCAGCGGGCGCTCGGGGACGAGGGCGAGCAGCGCCCGCAGCGCGGCGGTGGCCGCTCCCCGGCCCCAGTGCTCGCGCCCGATCCAGTACGTGACCTCGCGCTCGCCGGGCGGCCCGTACGCCGCGACGTGTCCCACCACCGCGCCGCCGGCGTCCACCACGGTGCGCATGACGACCGCGGGGTCCTGCCGGTTCCGCGCCCAGTGCGCGTGGAACCTGGCCGTGTCCGAGGGGTCCTGCGCGGTGAACGCGGCCATCGCGATCGCCTCGGGGTCGTTCGTCTGGGCGTAGAAGACGGCCAGGTCGGCGTCGGCCACCTCGCGCAGCGCGATCTCCATCCGGGTCCCCTTCCGCCGGTGCTGCGAGGGTACCCCCCGCCATGGGCGGGGCCGGGGCGCGCTGCGCTGCCCCGGCCCGTGCCGTCCCCGCCGTGTGCCGCGCCTCAGCCCTTGCTGGAGCCCAGCGAGAGGCCGGCGATGAACTGCTTCTGCAGCAGGACGTAGACCACCAGCGTCGGCACCGCCGCGATCATCGCGGCCGCGGCGATCAGGTTCTGGTTGCTGACGAACTGGCCCTGCAGGTTGGCGAGCGCCGAGGTGACCGGTCGCTTGTCGCCGGACGACATCAGGGTGATGGCCCAGAAGAAGTCGTTGTAGATCCAGGTGGTCAGCAGCGTGGCGAGCGCGGCGAGGGCCGGCCGGCACAGCGGCAGGGTCAGCCGCCAGAACCGCGTCCACAGGGAGGCGCCGTCCACGAGCGCGGCCTCGTACATCTCGCCGGGGATCGACTTCATGTAGTTGCTCAGCACGAAGACGCAGAAGCCCAGCTGGAAGGCCACGTTGATGACGATGAGACCGAAGATCGAGTTGTACATCAGGCCGCTGCTGCTCAGGAAGTGCGGCAGCGTGATCTTCAGGTAGATCCGGTACAGCGGGGTGATGATGACCTGCTGCGGCAGCAGGTTGCCCGCGGTGAACAGGATCAGCAGCGCGACGTTGACCTTCACGTCGACCCGGGTGAGCACGAAGGCCACGCCCGAGGCCAGTCCCAGCACGATGACCACCGCGGGGACGGTGATCAGCACCGAGTTCCAGAAGAAGTGCAGCATGTCCGACTGGGTCCACGCCTGCCGGAAGTTGTCGAACGTGATGTGGTGCGGCATCGACACGTAGCCGTACTTGCGGGTGTCGGAGTACGGCCGGATCGCCACGTACAGCGCGAAGGCGATCGGCAGCAGCCACAGCACCGACGCGGTGATCAGGAAGACCTGGGAGGCGATCTGGCCCCAGGGCTTGCGCTTGGCGCCCGGGCCGCCGGCGCGGTGCGCGGCGGGGGCCTTCAGGCCGGTGCCGGGGAGGGTCTCGGCGCTCATGATGATTCCTCGCGGCGGAAGGTCTGGTACAGGAAGATCGAGATCGGCACCAGGGAGATCACCAGCAGCACCACGCCCAGCGCGGAGCCGAAGCCGACCCGCTGGGTCTCGCCGACGATGTTCGTGGTGACCAGGACCGACAGCAGCTCCAGGCCGTTGATGCCCTTGTTGGTGATGTAGACCAGGTCGAAGGCGCGCAGCGACTCGATGACGGTGACGACCATGATGACGATGTTGATCGGCCGCATCACGGGGAAGATCACCCGCCAGAAGGTCTCCCAGGCGTTGGCGCCGTCCACCAGCGCCGCCTCGCGCAGCGTCGGGTCGACGGCCTTGAGCCCGGCCAGGTAGAGCACCATCACGTAGCCGGCCTGCCGCCACGTCGCCTCGACCAGGACCGCCCACAGGTTCAGATGTGGATTGCCCAGCCAGTCGATGGCGTTGTCGTTGCCGTTGCGCCCGATGACGGTGTTGATCAGGCCGAAGTTCTGGGAGTAGACGAACTCCCAGATGATGCCGACCAGCGCCAGCGACAGCATGACGGGCAGGAACAGGATCGACTGGTACATCCGGCTGCCGCGGATGCCGCGGTCGATGACGACCGCGAAGAGCATGCCCAGCGGCGTGGCGATCACCACGAAGACGGCCAGCCAGATCAGGTTGTGCCGGACCGCGGGCCAGAACTCCGGGTAGATCGTCGCGGCCTGGTGGTAGTTCTGCAGGCCGTAGACGCAGCCGTTGTTCAGGATCGGCGGCAGGTTCGGCACACAGCTCTTGGTGTGCAGGCTGCCGACGCCGTTCCACTTGGTGAACGACAGCAGCACGGTGCCGATCGCCGGGAACCACACGAAGGCCAGGTCGAGCAGGAGCGGAATGCCGAGGAGCAGCGTGACCATGACGCGGTCACGCGTAGTCATCTTGCGCATGCGCCGACGGCGGCGGGCCGGGGCACGGTCCTGGGAGGACCGGCCCGGCGCCGCCGCCGGGTCACGCACCTGGGAGGTGGAACTCATCAGGAGTAGATCGCCTTCGCCTGGGACTCCGCGCTCTTCTGCAGGGATGCGATGTTGCCGGTGCTCGGGTCGTCGATGAACTTCTGGATGATGGAGATCATCGCGTTGGCCATCGCCGGGTCCGAGTCGCGGTCCATGAACTGGGCGACCGACTTGCACTTGGCGATCTCGGCGACCGACTTCTTCTGGATCGCGTTGTACGTCGGCACCTGCAGGCCGTTGACCAGGCCGACGTCCCACTGGTCGGTCTTGAGGTACTCGGACTCGGCCGGGCCGGTGCCGATGTACTCCAGGACCGCCTTGGCGGCGTCGCTGTTCTTCGCCTTCTTGGAGAGCATGAAGCCGTCGGTGGGGGCGTCCATGTAGTCCTGGCCCCACTGCGGGTTGATCGAGGGGAAGGTGAAGAAGTCCAGGTCGTCCAGGTCAGCCTTGTCCGTGACGTACTGCGCGGCGACCTGGTTGGTGCCCTGGAACATCATGCCGGCCTGCTTCTGCTCCAGCGCCTTGCTCGCGTCCTGCCAGATCCGGCCGTTGGCGCCGGTCTGCAGGTACGGCATGATCTCGGCCCAGTGCTGGAAGACCGTGTGCACGCCCTGGTCGGTCCACGGGATCTCGTGCTTCATCAGCTTGATGTGGTAGTCGTACCCGTTGATCCGCATGTTCAGGATGTCGAACGTGCCCAGCGCGGGCCAGCCGTCCTTGTCCGCGAACGCGATCGGGATCAGGCCGTCGGACTTCATCTTCTTGGCGAGCTTCACGTACTCGTCCCACGTGGTGGGAACCGAGTAGTGCCGCTTGGCGAACTCGCTCTTGTTGTAGAAGACGACCCACGGGTAGTTGTAGATCGGCACCAGGTACTGGTGGCCGTCCAGGCCCGTGGACAGCTGCTTGGCGGACGCGCTGAAGTTGCCGCCGATCTTCTCCCAGACGTCGTCGATCGGCTCGACCAGGCCCTGCGCCGCGAAGTACTGCATGCGGTAGCCGGCGAACCAGGTGAAAAGGTCGTCCGGGGTGCCCTGCAGGTAGCTGGTGATGTTCTGCTGGAAGGTGTTGTGGTCAACGGTGTTGACCTTCACCTTCACCTTGGAGCTGGTGGTGGCTGACGCCGTCAGCGCGGAGAACGCCGCCTTCGGCGCGGCGTCGGAGTAGTTGGACCCGAAGGTCACCGTGCTCCCCGCGATCGACGCGGCGTTGCCACCGGTCTTCTTCTTGTCGTCCGAGCTCGAACTACAGGCCGTCAGGAGCCCGCCGGAGACCGCGGCGAGGCCCGCAGCGCCTGCCACCCCCCTGAGTACGTTCCTGCGCGTCGCAAACGGGCTACTGGTCGTGCTGCCCGACGACTCGACGTCCGACATGGTGCCTCCATGTGTGTGTGGGCGTTACTAGGGGGCCGAAGGCGAAATGCTGGCGGATCCGGGAGGTTTCTGGGCGGCTCCAGCACCGATCCGTTTCCAACAGAAGTCACCAAGATGAAACGCCATCGCAACTGCAGGGTAGTTCTACGCCACATGCACATGGTCGTCAACGCCCCGATCGGGATGCGTTGCCGGACCGTGATGTGCGGGGAGTGTTGGAACATGTTCGCTTCCGGTTGGGGCGGCCGCCGCATGGGTGCCGCCACAAACGTACCGGCCGCCGCGGCCCGCCGATCGCAGGGACGCGACAGCCGGCGGCGGCGCGTCAGCGCAAGTCAGGGCGGGGGCGGCGCGGGCCGGGAAGGGGGCGCTCGGGCCGCCGCGGCAGGGCCGCCCGCCCCGCGGCCCCGGCGGCCCCGAGGGGCCGTGAGCTGCGCCGGCAGGGCGGCGTCGGTGCGCGGTCCTGCGCGGTGCTGCGCGGCGGCGCCGTACGGCCGGGTGTTTGCGGGGGTGCGCGGCGGTGGCTGGGAGCCGACCTCGTCGGTGCGGGGCCGGTGGGGCCGGTCCGGTGGGGCTGATCCGGTGGGGGCCGGTCTCGCGGGGGCCGGCCCGGCCGCGGGCGGGGCGGCACGTGGGAGCGGGGGCGTCCCGTAGGAGGGGGGCGATCCGCGCCGTCCGCGTGATCCGTGCCCAGGGGACGCGGCCCCGGGCGCCCGGGGCGTCGGCGGCGCCGCTGGGCCGAGTGATCCGAGGTCTGTGGCGGGTGTGGCGTCGCGGTGGCGTCTGGCGGGGGCGGCCGGACCGGGTCCGGGGGTGCCGCCCCCGCCCGGGGCGGTCAGCCGGCGGCCACCGGGTGGTCGATCAGCAGGGTGGCGCTCGCCCGGCCGAGGAGCACGCCCGACTGGCTGACGGTCACCGTCAGCCGCAGCGCGTCCGCGGTGCAGCCGGCGAACACCAGGTAGCCGGTCGAAGCGGCGGCGCGGGCGTGCGGTGCGAAGGTCGCCTGCCGGGACAGCGGGTCGATGACGGGGCAGCCGGCCGGGATGCCGGTGGTGCTCGCCGAGACCCAGCTCGCCGCCCACGTCTCGCTGACGTTCTGCGGCTGACCGGTGCAGTTCGTCGCCACCAGGGTGGCGGTGGACGACTGCCCGGCCGCGATCTCGGCCGGCGCGAAGGCCAGCGCGTCGATCCTGACGACGCCGGAACAGGTGGTGGGGGGAGGCGTGGCGCCCGGCCCGGCGGCCAGCGCCCGGGCGCCGCCGGCGCCCAGCAGCGCGGCCGTGGCCGCGGCCACCGTCAGGCACGCGGCGGCGAGCCGGGGAGTGCGCCGCGCGTGGACGCCGTGCTGAGGATCGTGCATCGCTCCGGTGAGCACATCGATTCCTTTCCCGTGCACGGGGGTGACTCCCGTGCGAGCCGCTGAGGACGCCACCAAAGTGACGGCAGGAGACGGGAGTTGGCAATGGTCCGGACCGCGGCCGGTGGCGGCCGCCGCGCCGCCCGCGGACACCGGCGGGGACCGGGGGCGGGTCCGGCACGAGCCGCCGGGCGGCCCGGCGTGCCGGACACCGCCACTGACGTGCGCAACTCTGGGAGGGGCGTGCGCGTTGGACGGGGAGCCGGGGGGTGCACCCCGGCTCGCGCCCGTCGGAAAGGTCCCCATGAAAGCTGAGCTCGCCGCACCCGGAGGACACTCCCGCATCCTCGGCGTGGGGGCGTACCGTCCCCGGCGGATCGTCGGCAACGCCGAGTTGTGCCGGCACATCGACTCCTCCGACGAATGGATCCGCAGCAGGACCGGCATCGTGACCCGCCGCTGGGCGGACCCCGACGAGACGCTCGGGGTGATGGCGGAGCAGGCCGCGAGCAAGGCGATCGCCGCCGCCGGCATCGGGCCGCTGGACGTCACCTGCGTCATCGCGGCGACCTTCACCCACCTGATGCAGACCCCGGCGATCGCCACCGAGATCGCCCACCGCCTCGGCGCGACCAGGGCGGCGGGCTTCGACGTCTCCGCGGGGTGCGCCGGCTTCGTGCACGGCGTGGTGCTCGCCTCCGACGCGGTGCGCGCCCGCGGCGGCCACGTGCTGGTGGTCGGCGTCGAGCGGATGTCCGACATCCTCGACCTGACCGACCGCTCGACCGCCTTCATCTTCGGCGACGGGGCGGGCGCGGTCGTCGTCGGCCCCGGCGACGAGCCCGGCATCGGGCCCGCGGTGTGGGGCGCGGACGGCTCGCAGGCCGACGCGATCCGGCAGAGCGTGCCGTGGGACGCGCTCAAGAAGGACCCGGGCCACCCCTTCCCCGCGCTGCGCCAGGACGGGCAGCGCGTGTTCCGGTGGGCGGTCTACGAGATGGCCGCGGTGGGCCGGCGGGCCCTGGACGCGGCCGGGGTCGCCCCGCAGGACCTGGACGCCTTCATCCCGCACCAGGCGAACGAGCGGATCATCGACAGCATGACCAGGTCGATGGGGCTGCCGCCCGGCGTGGCCGTCGCCAAGGACATCGTCACCGCGGGCAACACCTCAGGGGCCTCCGTCCCGCTGGCGATGGACGCGCTGCTGGCCTCGGGAGGCGCCGGCTCCGGGGACACCGCGCTGCTGCTCGGCTACGGCGCCGGCCTGTCGTACGCGGCGGTCGTCGCGACGCTGCCCTGAGCCGAGGGCCGCGCGGGCCACACGCCGCCGGGCCCCGGCCGGCCCCGGCCGGCTCGGGAGGGGCTCAGGACACGCCGGCCACGGCGTCCAGGGCCGCGTCGAGCCGGGGCCCGGTGAACTCGCGGAGCCAGGCGACGTGCTCGCCGCCGTAGCCGCGCGGAACCACCTCGACCAGCATGATCAGGTACAGATAGCACCGGTAGAGCGCGATCCGGCGGGCCGCCGCGGCGTCGAAGACGGTCCGCCCGCCGGCCGCGCCGTATCCGGACAGGAAGGCCGGGTCGCTCTCCGCCTCCGGCATGAACAGCGACAGCGAGGCGAAGTCGGCCAGCGGGTCGCCCCAGAACATCCGCTCGCCGTCGATGAGGCCGCTGATCGTACGGGCGCCGGCCGGCCCGTCCAGCAGCACGTTGCCGGGCCACAGGTCGAAGTGGACCAGCGCCGGCACGGTGACCTCGTCGAGCGCCGGGGCGGCCGCGGCCAGCGCGGCCCGGATCGCGGGCACCGGGCGCGGCAGCCACGGCCGGTGCCGCTCCGCGTCGTCCAGCAGCGCGCCGGCCATGGCGGCGAACGCGGGCGCCCAGCGGCCGGTGAGCCGCCCGGTGCTCTGCGCGGGGTAGCCGAACCCCGGCCCGGTGACGGTGTGCAGCCGGGCCACCATGGCGCCGAGCGAGGCGCGCAGGCGGTCCCGCTCCGGCGCGGCCATGCCCTCGGCGACCTCCCACCAGGTGCGCCCCGGCAGGTGGCTCATCAGCAGGAACGCCCCGCCGGCCGCGGACTCCAGCGGCTGCGCGTGCAGCACCCGCGGCGCGGGCACGCCGACGGCGGCCGCGGACTGGTAGAACAGGGCCTCGCCGTGCAGGAGTTCGGTCTCGTAGCGCAGCCGGGGCGCGTCGGCCGGCGGCGGTGTCTTGAGCACCAGCCGCTCGCCGTCGGCGAGTTCGACGCTGTGCAGGGCGTTGTAGGTGCCGCCGGTCAGCTCGGTGACCCGGGCGGCGGCGCCGCCCGTGGCGCCTGCCGCCGCGCCCATCTGCGACAGGACCGCCAGGACCCGTTCGCCCACGGTGTCCACGCCCATCCGCCGCCGTCCTCCCCGAACCCGCTCCGCCCGTACCCGGGCCCGCGCCGCGGCCCCGTCCCCGCCGCCCCGCGCCGGGCGAGCACACCCTACGCCGTGGCCGCCCCCCAGCCGAGGGCGGCGACGGCCGCGGCCGCGTAGAGCAGCACGCCGGCGAGCACGATCCGGCGCCGGGCGGCCGCGGGCCGTGCGGTGCGCGACAGCAGCCAGGCCAGCACCGGCAGCACCAGCACCGCGTGCAGGCTCACCGCGTGCAGCGGCTTGAGCGCGCCGGTCGAGTGGTAGGCGGCCTGCTGCCGGCCGGTACGGGTGTCGACCACGCCGCGCGCGATCATCGCCGCGCCGGACAGCAGCCCGACGAGCAGCAGCGCGAAGCCGGCCCGCACCGCGAGCGGCATCCCGGCCGGACCGGAGGGACGCCGGCGGAAGGCGGCCACCGCGAAGACGGTGAGCACCACGACCAGCAGGCCGCCGCCGGCCGCCAGCACCATGGCGACCGCGGAGTCAGCCGGCGTCTCCATGTCGAAGTGCGAGGGACGCCGCCGCCACGCCTGCACGGTGATCCCGGCGACCTCCACCGCGCAGTCCGCGGTGAAGAGCGCCAGCAGCAGCGTCCTGGCCCGCGCGCCCATGGCCACGTACGAGGTCACCCAGGTGAGCGCGATCAGCGTCAGTCCGAAGGACACCCCGAAGGTGAAGGGCTTGCGCCAGGACACCGGGCCGTCCCACGGCCCGCCCGCCACCAGGAACACGCCCAGGTGGAACAGCCCGGACGCGGTCAGCGCGGTCCCCACCGCGTACGCGGCCCGTTCGCCCGGGGCGGCCGCGCGGGCGGCGCGGACGACGGCCGCCGCGGCGGCGCGGGCGGCGGCGGGGGCGGGAAGGGCGACGGACATGGGGGCTCCTCGGGGCGGGCGCTGGGCCACCGGGCGGTGCGCGGCGGACGGCGGCCGTGGCGGCGGGGCCACCGGCCGCCGCCACGGTAGGGCGCGCGCCGCCCTCCGGGCGTCGTCGCGGCGGAGGCGCCGCCGCTGCGCCCGGGGAAGTACACGGCGCCCGGCGGGAGCACGACGAGCCCGGCGAGGTGGCTGGGGGCACGAGGTGGGCGGATGCGGGCCAGACGGGCCTCGCCGATACGGCGGCCGGGTGCATTTCGGCGACGCGCGGGCGTGTCCTCTCCTCGGTCGGACATAAAGCAGTTAATCGGATAAATATGGGCCGATCGGAGGAAGGGACACCATGACCCAGGGCGGCCAGATCACCGAGGTGCAGCAGGACCCCGAGGAGGCGGACGGCGGGGCCGGCGGCGCGCAAGGCGGCCCGGGGCGCCGCCGCCGGCGACTGCTGCCCTGGAAGCACCGGCGCGACCTCAGCCCGGCCCAGCGCCGCCGCAGGAGCCTCACCACCCGGGGCGTCCTCGGCGTGCTCGTGGTCTGCACGGGGACGCTCGGCTGGTCGGTCGGCAACGCCCTCACCTACCCGGGCAAGGACAGCACCCAGGCCCGCCTCGCCGAATGGGCCCGCGACCACGAACTCGGCTTCGTCGTCGACCGGCTGGAGGACTGGCAGTACCGGCTCGACCCGCCCGAGGTCGGCGGCCGGCTCTCCGCCGACGCGCTGGCCAGGATGAACGACACCGCCCCCGCCGTCCCGGTGCCCGCGCACGTCGCCGCCTCGCCGCTGGTCCCGCTGCGCGCCCCGATGAAGCCCCCGGTCAGCCCGGCGCTCCCGGGCGAGGGCGTCTACCGCACGCTGGCCACCGCCCACGGCGAGCCCATCGTCCAGGGCACCTATGTGCGCCCGGACGGCGACCACACCTCGTACGAGGCGGCGGTCGCGTGGGTCAGCGGAAGACACGCGCGCTTCCAGCTGCACCCGGGGGCGCGTGAGCCCGGCGGCACCTTCGACGTGCCGCCCACCATCCCCGAGGGGCAGCGCACCGGGCTCGTCGCCACCTGGAACGGCGGCTTCCGGATCACCGACGGCGGTTCGCGCGGCGGCTTCTACCTCGACGGCAAGACCGACGGCGAGCTGCGCGACGGCACCGCCTCCGAGGTCTTCTACCGCGACGGCTCGATCAGGATCGGCGCCTGGGGACGGGACGCCCGCATGACGCCCGAGGTCGTCGGCGTCCGCCAGTGCCTGGAGCTGATGGTGGACGGCGGCCGGGTCGTGCCCGACATCGACGACGACTCCAAGTGGGGCGTCAGCGACCAGAGCCGGATGTTCGTGCCGCGCTCGGGCGTCGGCGTGACCGCCGAGGGCGACGTCGTCATGGTCGTCGGCCAGGCCCTGAACGCCCGGACGCTCGCCGAACTGATGCAGCGGGCGGGCGCGGTCCGCGCCATGCCGCTGGACATGAACCGCGCCTGGCCGTCCTTCATGTCCTACGACGGCACCGCCGACCCGTCCGACCCCAAGCCCACCAACATCCTCGACTTCGAGGACCCGCCGGACCGCTACTACACCACCGCGACCCGCGACTTCGTGGCCGTCTACGGCAGGTGAGCGCGTACCCGGGCGCACCCGCGGCGGCGGCCGCCGCCGAGGCCGGCCGCCGCCCGCGGTTCAGGCGCGCACCGCCCGCGGCGCGGGCGCGGCGGCCTCCGCGAACGCCCGGATGCGCGCGTTCACCCGCGACGCGCGCCACACCGGACCCCAGTCCAGCGGCGGCGTGTCGTGGAACGGCACGAACGTCACGTCGGAGCGCTCGTACGCCCGGGTGGCGTGCGCGCCGACCGGGAAGACGCCGAGACCGGCCCCGACCATCGCCAGGATCTCCGGGAAGGTGGCGGCCGAGCGCCCCGCCTCGATGGCCAGGCCGCCCGGCGTCAGCCGCGGCGACCCCGGCTCCCGCCAGTGGTCGGGCAGCGAGCACGGCGCCTGCAGCACCTCCACCCGCGCCAGGTCCTCCACCGACACCCAGCCGCGCGCGGCGAAGGCGTGCCCGGCCGGCACCGCGAGCATCCGCGGCTCCGACAGCAGCACCGGCCCGTTCGCCAGGTCGGGCCCGGCCAGCGGCAGGCAGGCGATCAGCACGTCGAGCGTGTCGGCCCGCAGCCGGGCCAGCGCCTCGTCCATCGGCGCCTCGCGGACCGCCACCTCGCAGCCCGGGTGGCGCAGCCGGAAGGCGTCGGTGGCCCGGACCATCAACTGCTCCGCGGCCGCCCCGACGAAGCCCACGCGCAGCGTCCCGCTGACCCCGCGCCCGGCCGCTACCGCGGCCGCCAGAGCGGCTTCGAGCCGATCGAACGCGGGCCTGAGGTCGTCGTGCAGCCGCTGCCCGATCGGCGTCAGCGCCACGCTGCGGCTGGTCCGCTCGAACAGCGGCGCCCCGACGCGGCGTTCCAGCTTGCCGATCACCTGGCTGACGCGCGCGGTGGTCACCCGCAGCCGCACCGCGGTCCGGCCGAAGTGCAGCTCGTCGGCCAGCGCCAGGAACGTCTCCATCTCGTATCGCTCCACGCCGGCCTCCGTTCCTCTCCGTACGCGGGCCGGTCCAAGGGGGCCGGTCCGGGGCAGTGTTGCGCAGAATCGTTTGTTCCCGGCATTAAATCCCACTTAACGATCACTGCGCCAACGGCATCGGCGGGCGGCCCGGGAGCCCGCGCGGCAGCCGGGAACACGCGCCGGGTCCGCCCGGGTCCGCCCCACGGCCCCGCGGCGGACCGCCTCTCCCGGCGGCGCGGGGAGATTACGCGCGGTCCGCGCGGTTCGCGTGGTGCGCAAGGGAGTCGGCGTCCCGCAGAAGTCTCGCCGGCGATCATCTGCGCCTACGCTGGCCCGGTGACCGACACCACCACACCACGCAGGATCGTCGTCTCCGGCGGCGGCACGGGCATCGGCAAGGCCACGGCGGCCGCGTTCGCCGC
This sequence comes from Actinacidiphila polyblastidii, assembly GCF_036353415.1. NCBI lineage: Bacteria > Bacillati > Actinomycetota > Actinomycetes > Kitasatosporales > Streptomycetaceae > Actinacidiphila > Actinacidiphila polyblastidii. Next base: position 135,684 of record NZ_JAZEWV010000006.1, on the reverse strand, counting down.
CGACGGCGACCGGGTGACCGTCATCGGCCGCCGCGAGGACGTGCTGCGCGACGCCGTCGCCGAACTGTCCGACTTGTACGGCCCCGGCAGCGCCGACTTCCAGACCGCCGACCTGAGCGAGCCCGACCAGGTGAGGGCCGCCGTCGCACGCCTCGCCCAGGACGGTCCCGTCGACGTCGTGGTCACCAACGCCGGCGGCAACGTGGCCTTCGACGACGACGGCACCCTCGAAGGCATCGCCGACGGATACCGCCGCAACTTCGCCGCGAACGTGCTCACCGCGGTCCTGCTCACCGAGGCGCTGCTGCCCCATCTGCGCCGCCCCGGCGGCCGGATCGTCCACCTGTCCTCGATCGCGGCGGTCCGCGGCCCCGGCTCGTACGGCGGCGCGAAGGCGGCCGTCCACGCCTACACCTACGAACTCGCCCAGCGGCTCGGCGCCGACGGCATCACCGCCAACGCCGTCGCCCCCGGATACGTCGGCGGCACCGAGTTCTTCGGTGACCGCGCCACTCCTCAGTTCGTCGCCACCCGCGTCGCCGGCACCCTGACCGGCAAGCCGGGTCACCCCGACGAGATCGCCGCGGCCATCCGCTACCTCGCGTCTCCGGCCGCCGCCTACGTCACCGGCCAGATCCCCCACATCAACGGCGGCACCGTCCTCGGCCGCTGAACCCTCCGCGCCCAGCCCTGCCGCTGCTCTGCTGTCCCGGCCGGTTCGCCCGTGCCGGGGCGCCGACCTGCGCGCGGCGCCGGCGGGGCACGTCGCGCGTCCGGGTGAACCACCGGACAGGCGGTGACGGCCGAACCTGACGCGACCCGGCGCGTGCGGGAGCCGGCGCGTCGGCCGAAGGCGCGGCGGCAGGTCGGCCAAGGTCCCCCGCCGACGCATCCCGCGCGCGGGATGCGTGCGCGGGGTGCGGTGCTCGCCGTTGCGGCGCTGCCGCCTTCGCACCGGCTCGGTGTCGCGCCGCCCGCCGCGCGGGGAGGCGCCAACCCGTTTCCGCCCCGCAGGCCGCAGGCCATACGCTCGGAGCATGGCTGGAGCCCCGACGGACAAGACCGCCGCCGTCCGCGTCGACGCGTGGATCTGGTGCGTGCGCCTGACCAAGACCCGGTCCCTCGCCGCCACCGCGTGCCGTGCGGGCCACGTACGGGTCAACGGCGAGCGCGTCAAACCCGCGCAGTCCGTGAAGGTCGGCGACGAGGTCCGCCTGCACCACGCGGGACGCGAACGCGTCGTGGTCGTCCAGCGCCTGATCGCCAAGCGTGTCGGCCCTCCCGTCGCCGCGGAGTGCTACGTCGACAACAGCCCGCCGCCGCCCCCGCGCGCCGACGTCCTGGCGCTGGGCGTGCGCGACCGCGGCGCCGGCCGCCCGACCAAGCGCGACCGGCGCGACATGGAGCGCCTGTACGGCCGCCGCGACGGCTGAGCGCGACCGCGCCGTCCGCCGCGCCCGAGGCGGTGTCCGAGGAGCGCCGGCCGGTGCTCCTCGGCCTCGCCTCCCGCCTGCTCGGCAGCATGTGGGACGCCGAGGACGTGGTGCCGGAGGGCGTATCCGCGCTGGACCCGCGCCGGCCGCGAGAAGGTGCACGACCCGCGCGCCTTCCTGGTCACCGTCGCCTCCCGGCTCGCCCTCGACCAGCTGCGCTCGGCGCGCGCGACCCGCGAGGCGTACGTCGGCCCGTGGCTGCCGGAGCCGGTGGACACCCGCGCGGCCGGCCCACTGGACACCGCGGAACCGCGCGACACCCTCTCCTACGCCACGCTGCGCCTGATGGAGCGGCTCACCCCGCCCGAACGGGCGGTGTTCGTGCCGCGCGAGGCGTTCGAACCGCCGTACGAGGAAGCCGCCCGGATCGTCGGCGTCGGCGTCGGCGTCGCGAACCGCCGCCGGCTACACCACCGCGCCGCCGAACGGCCGGCCGGCGCTGCGGACCTCCCTCGACGGGAAGGACCGGCTCACGCTGCCGGACGTCCGCGACAACCGCATCCACACGCTGTCCGCCGTCCTCAACCCCGACAGGCTCACCCGTCTCGCGCCGGAGCCGGCGGCCGGTCAGTAGGACTGGAGCTCCAGCAGGTTGCCCTCCGGGTCGCGGACGTGCGCGGTCCGCAGGGTCGGACCCCACTGCGGCCGCGCGGCCGGCGCCGCCACCGGGGCGGCGCCGTGGCGCAGACACAGCTCGTACGCCGCGGCCACGTCCGGAACCCTGCTCACCAGCATCGCCCGGTCGGCAGGACCGCACGCGCCGTCCGCGCCGCCCGCGTCGTCCGCGTCGTCCGCGCTGCCCCGTCCGGCGCCGAGCACCGCGGCCAGCGCCACCCGGTCGAGCAGCATCACCGCGCCCTGGCCGCCGACGTCCCAGCTCGCGTACGGCCCGGCCTCGTCACCCCTGGTGCGGACGGCGCCGACCAGCGGCGGCAGCACCGCGTCGTAGAAGCGGAAGGCGGCGGCGAAGTCGCCGGTGAGCAGGCGGGGATGGAGCGCGTCCATGGTGGTCCTCCCGGAGCGGCCGAAGGAATCAGCGGCGGGCGATGCGAGGGGTGGAAAAATGGTGGGTGCACACCCATCATGGGGATGACCCTACAATGACGGCCATGAACGATGCGACGCGGGCGCCGGAGGGCGCCGGCCCCCGGGCGGCGCCTCCGACGCTCACCGGACTCACCACCTACCTGCTGTCGCGGACCGGCAAGGCGGCCCGTACCGCCTTCGCCGCCGAACTCGCCGGGCAGGGGATGCGGTTGTGGCATATGGCGGTGCTCGCCGCGCTCGCCGACTTCGGCCCGCACGCCCAGCGCGAACTGTCCGTGCGGCTGGCGATCGACCCCAGCGACGTGGTGAAGGTGGTCGACGAGCTGGCCGCGCCCGGCTGGGTGGAGCGGGCCCGCGACCCCGCGGACCGGCGGCGGGTCGTGATCAGCCTGACGCAGCCGGGCCGCGCTGCCCTGGACGGACTCACCGTGCGTGCGGGTGAGGTCCAGGACGCGGTGCTCGCGCCTCTCGACCCGGCCGAGCGCCGCCAACTGCACGCACTGCTGGCCCGGGTGCACGCCGGCCTGCCGGCCGGGCCCGGCGCGGGGCGGGGGAGACCCTCGCCCCCGTAAACTTGCAGTGCTAGTTTGCCGGGGACGGCCGGCCACCCGCCGGCCGCCACCCGTGCGTGCGGCACCCCGCATGCCGACCCGCACGCTGCCGACGCGCCCGCCCGCCCGCCCGTAAGCCGCCGCGCCGCGTGGCCGCCGCCCGTCCGACCCGCCCCACGAGGAGCCAGCGATGCGCCCAGTCCACTTCGCCGCCGCCCGCCGCACCCCGATCGGCCGGCTCCGGGGAGCGCTCTCCGCGATCCGGCCCGACGACCTGGCCGCCACCGTCCTCGGCGGCCTGCTCGCCGACGTCCCGGCGCTGGACCCGGCCAGGATCGACGACGTCTACTGGGGCGCCGCCAACCAGGCCGGCGAGGACAACCGCAACGTCGCCAGGATGGCCGTGCTCCTGGCCGGCCTCCCCGACTCGGTGCCCGGCGCGACCGTCAACCGGCTCTGCGCGTCCGGCATGGAAGCGGTCACCTCCGCCGCCCGCATGATCGCCGCGGGAGAGGCCGACATCGTGGTCGCCGGCGGCTCGGAGTCGATGAGCCGCGCCCCCTTCGTCCTGGCCAGGCCGGACGAGGCGCTGCCGCGGGCCCTGGAGACGTACGACACCCGGCTCGGCTGGCGGCTGACCAACCCCCGCATGGCCGAACTCCACGGCGTGCTTTCCATGGGCGAGACCGCGGAGGAGGTCGCCGCGCGCCACGCGGTCTCCCGCGCCGACCAGGACGCCTTCGCGCTGCGCTCGCACCGCAACGCGGCCGCCGCCCGCAAGGACGGGCTGTTCGACGCCGAGATCCTGCCCGTCACCCGCCCGGACGGCGTCGTGGTGCACCAGGACGAGTCCATCCGGGAGGACACCACCGCCGAGCGCCTCGCCGCCCTCAAGCCGGTCTTCCGCAAGGACGGCACCGTCACCGCGGGCAACTCCTCACCGATGAACGACGGCGCCGCCGCGCTGCTGCTGGTCGGCGAGGACGCCCTGGCGGAGCTGGGCCTGGAATCGCTCGGCCGCTACGCCGCGGGCGCCAGCGCCGGCGTCCACCCGGACGTGATGGGCCTCGGCCCGGTCCCCGCGACCCGCCGGGTGCTGGACCGGCTCGGCCGCGGCATCGACTCGATCGAGGAGGCCGAGTTCAACGAGGCGTTCGCCGCGCAGGCGCTGGCCTCGGTCCGCGCCCTCGGCATCGACCCGGAGATCGTCAACCCCACCGGCGGCGCCATCGCGCTCGGCCACCCGCTCGGCTGCTCCGGCGCCCGCATCCTCACCACCCTGCTGCACCGGATGCGCCGCACCGGCGCGCGCCGGGGCCTGGCCACCATGTGCGTGGGCGTCGGCCAGGGCTCGGCCGTCCTCGTCGACCGCGCCTGACGCCCCGCCCCGCGGGCCCGCTGACCGCCGCCACCGGCGCCGCGCCCGCCCGCGGGGGCCGGCCCGGCGCCCGCCCACGGAGCCGGACAGGGCAAGAACAGGGGTTGGCCCACCGGGGAGAGCTCTGCGAGGATTCCCCTGTGTCTCATCCCATGATCCGCAACGCGAACCGTACGGACCCGCGATGACCGCCCCCGCCGCCGGGGGAGCGCAGCTCCTCGCGATCAGCGACCTGCACGTCGGCTACGAGGCGAACCGCGCGATCGTCGAGCGCATGCGGCCCGGGACCGACCAGGACTGGCTGATCGTCGCCGGAGACGTGGGAGAGCGCTTCACCGATATCCTCTGGGCGCTGACCACCCTCAAACGCCACTTCGCCGAGGTCCTCTGGCTGCCCGGCAACCACGAGCTGTGGACCCCCCCGAACGACCCGGTCACCCTGCGCGGCAAGCCGCGCTACGACCGCCTGGTCGAGGAGCTGCGCGGGCTCGGCGTGACCACCCCGGAGGACCCCTACCGGATCTGGGAGGGCCCCGACGGCCCGGTCGCCGTCTGCCCGCTGTTCCTGCTCTACGACTACACCTGGCGCGACGGCACCCCCGGCGCCCGCACCAAGGCCCAGGCGCTCGCGCACTCCCGCGAACTCGGCGTGGTGTGCAACGACGAGCACCTGCTGCACCCCGATCCGCTCCCCGGCATCGACGACTGGTGCCGCGCCAGGGTCGCCTCCACCGCCGCCCGCCTGCGGGCCCTGGACCCGGCGCTGCCCACCGTGCTCGCCAACCACTGGCCGCTGCACCGCGAACCCACCGCCGTGCTCCGCTACCGCTCCTTCGCCCTGTGGTGCGGCACCGAGCTGACCGAGGACTGGCACACCCGCTTCCACGCCACCGAGGTCGTCTACGGCCATCTGCACATCCCGCGCACCATCTGGCGCGACGGCGTGCGCTTCACCGAGGTCTCCCTCGGCTACCCGCGCGAGTGGGGCGGCCGCCCGGCGGGGCCGCAGGGCCCCCGGCGGATCCTCGGCGGCCGCCAGGAGGCCCGCGCGTGATCGAGCAGCTGGTGCCCCCGTCCGTGCGCACCCGTGTCGCCTACGGCGACGAACTCGACCGCGCCCCGCTGCACCCCGAGGAGGCGCCCGCCATCGCCAAGGCGGTGCCCAAGCGGCAGGCCGAGTACGCCGCGGGGCGCGCCTGCGCCCGCGCCGCGCTCGCCGACCTGTGCGGCGCGACCGGGCCGATCCTGCGCGACGCCGAACGCGGCGCGCCGGTCTGGCCCGACGGGGTCGTCGGCAGCATCACCCACTGCGACGGCTACCGCGCCGCGGCCGTCGCGCACACCGCCGACGTCCTCACCCTCGGCATCGACGCCGAGCCGCACGGCCCGCTCCCCGAGGGCGTCCTCGACGTCATCGTCTCCACCGAGGAGGAGCGCGCCGCCCTGGCCGCGCTGAGCGGGCGGGCGCCCCATGTGCACTGGGACCGGCTGCTGTTCAGCGCCAAGGAGACCGTCTACAAGGCGTGGTACCCCTACCACCGCCGGATGCTCGGGTTCACCGAGGCCGAACTGCTCTTCACCCACGACGACCCCGGCGGCGACCCCGGCGACCCTGTCGCCGAACCCGGCCCCGCCGCTCCCGGGACGGCCCAACGCGGCACCTACACCGCCCGGTTGCTGATACCCGGCCCGCTGCTCGCCGAGGGCACGGGACCCGACGTGTTCACCGGACGCTGGATCGCCCACGACGGCCTGGTCGTCACCGCCATCGCGGTCCCCCGCGACAGCCGGCCGCCGCAGGACCGCGAACCCGCCCGCTGACCGGCCGTCCGACCGGCCGCCAGCACCAGGCCGATCAGGCCGCTCCCCCCCGCGCCGGTCAGGCCGACTGGCGGACCACCAGCGTCGTCTTGAAGATCACCGACCGGGTCTGCTGCGCCGCATCGTCGATCAGCGCCATCAGCAGCCGCGCCATCTCCGCCGCCATGTCCTCCACCGGCTGGCGCACCGTGGTCAGCAGCGGCCGCGAGGCCGTCGCCGCGCTGCTGTCGTCGAAACCGACCACCGCCACGTCGTCCGGCACCTGGCGGCCCAGGTCCCGCAGCACATGCAACGCCCCCAGCGCCATCAGGTCGTTGGCCACGAACACGCCGTCGGTGTCGGGATGGTCCCGGAGCAGCTCGCGCATCGCGTGCTCGCCGCCCTCCTGGGTGAACCCGCCCTCGGTGCTGGGCACATACGGCTGCCCGTGCTCGGCCATCGCGTTGCGGAACCCCGCCAGCCGGTCCTGGCCGGCGGGCGAGTCGAAGGGCCCCGAGATCGTCGCGATCCGCCGGCAGCCGCGCTCCACCAGCCGGTCCGCCGCCTGCCGGGCGCCGGCCTGCTGGGCGATGTCGACGAAGCTGATCGGCAGCGGCGTGGTCGGCCGGGCGAACAGCACCGTCGGCAGGCCCGCCTCGGTGAGCAGGAACGGCAGCGAGTCACCCGGCGCTATCGACACCAGCACCACCCCGTCGATGTGCTCCTGCCGCAGGTTCGCCACCAGTTCGTGCCGCGCGTCCTCGGAGTCCGCGAGCATCAGCACCGGGTGCACGCCGCGCGGGCGCAGCACGGTCAGCAGGCCGCCGACGATCCTGCCGAAGAACGGGTCGCTGAACACCCTGCCGAGGAAGGGGTCGTTCGCGGTGTGGTGGTCGGGGACCGAGAACACCAGGGCGACCGAGTCGGTGCGGCGGGTCACCAGCGAACGGGCCGCGCGATTGGGCACGTAGCCGGTCGCGGCGACCGCCTCCTGGACGATCCGCTGGATCTCCGGGTCCACGTTCCGGGTCCCGTTCACCACACGGGAGACCGTCGCGCGCGACACCCCCGCGGACCGGGCGACATCTTCCAGGGTCGGCAGGCGTGGCCGGCTGCTCGTCATAGCGCCTTTATACCACGTAGGAGAGCGCTCTCCCGGACAATCCCCTGATGGGGCGGGGTGGCCGACCCCCCACAGGCCGGCCGTACCCCGCCCCACCGGGCGACGCCGAGGAGATCCTCGCGAGGACCCTAGGCGTAGACTCCGAACTCGTACAGCGAGTAGCCGTACGCCGTGCCGCGCTGGGTCATCGTCACCCGCACGTAGCGGCCCGAGGCGTTGACGTCGAGCGTGTCGACGCCGCCGGTGCCGCTCGACGTCGTGTACACGGTCGACCAGGCGTTGCCGTCGTTCGACACCTGCACCTGGTATGCCTTGCCGTACGCCGACTCCCAGCCCAGCTGCACGTGCTTGACCGCGGTCACCTGGCCGAGGTCGACCTGCAGCCACTGCGGGTCGCTCCAGTCGCTCGCCCAGCGGGTGTCCCACCGGCCGTCCACGGTGTTGGACGGCGGATAGGGCGCGCCGTTGCCGGTCTGCTGGTACGACGACGCCGTCACCGGCCGGCCCAGCGCCACGTTCGTGCCGCCCACCGTCGGCGCGACCACCCGGAACGACCGGGTCTCCACCCCGACGTTGCCGTGCCCGTCGAAGGCGTACACGTACACCTTCCACACCCCGAGCGTCTTCGGCGCGGTCGCCGTGAAGGCGCCGTCACCGGTCTGCGTGAAGGTCACCTGCTGCAGGCCCGTACCGCCGTCCACGTACTTCGACGTGTACATCAGCGTGTAGCGCACCAGGTCGCCGTCGGGGTCGGCGGCGGGCGCGTTCACCGTGAAGGTGCCGCCGGCCGGCACCGACGCGGCGTTGCCCACCGTCATCGAACCGATCACCGGAGGCGTGTTCGCCTGCGGGCTGCCGCCGTAGTCCCGCGCCACCGAGTAGTACGTCGGCTGCTTCCAGCCCTCCGGGGTCAGGTTGAACCAGATCCCGCCGAAGTCGTTCTCCTCGCCGTAGTTGAACATCGTGGCGCCCAGCGCCACCCCGGTGTGCCCGGCGATGCAGTTCCACGCGTTGACGTAGCCGTCCCGCTTCTGCGTCTCGGTCGGCTCCGTCGGCACGCCGTTCGCGTCGTTCGGCACCTCCCACTCGCCGGCCTCACCGGACTCCGTGACGATGTACGGCTTGCTGTAACCGCCGTTGATCCAGTCCTGCCTGACGTTGCACACCGCGCCGTAGGAGTTCACCGCGTACAGGTCGAGCGACGGCGTGTACTGCTTGTAGTACGGCCACGCCCCGGTCCACGCGTCGGTCGACGTCACCGGGTGGTTCGGGTCGATCGCGTGGATCGCCTGCGCCACCTGCTCCACGAACTTCGCGTACGCGACGCGCTGCTGCTCGATCTGGGCGCCCGTCCAGTGGTCCTGCGTGGTGAGGATGACCTCGTTGCCGACGTCCCACATGAGCACACCCGGATGGTTCTTGTACGTGGTCACCCAGTTCTTGATGTCGTTGAGCGTGTTGGTCTTGTACGTCGTGTCGTTGACGTAGTCCGCGCCCTGGTTGAGCCAGAAGCCGCTGACCACCTTCATCCCGTACGCGGCGGCCTGGTCGAGCAGCGGCTTGCTGCTCGCGTCGGTGCCCCAGGTGCGCAGGGTGTTGACGCCCATCGCCTTCAGGTCGCGCATGTGCGCGTCGGCCGTCGAGGTCGAGGGACCCCACGTCACGCCCTTGACCTGCCAGGGCCTGCCGTCCACGGTCAGCTGCCAGTTGCCCTGCGAGCCGGTCACGTGCACGTTGCTCGCGCCACTCGGCACCGACGGGTCGGTCAGCGGCGCCGGCGCCGTGCCGGTGGCCTGCGAGACCGTCACGTTGTCGATGCTCAGCACGCCGCCGGAGGACGTGTCGGCGCCGGGCGAGGTGCAGCCGCACACCGCGTTCGGGTACGAACCGCCGATCCGCAGACTGAAGTCCAGGTACACGCCGTGGTGCACGGCGGCGTTCCAGGTCGAGACGCCCACCTGCGACTCGCTGACCTGCCAGATCTGCCGGCCGTCGAGGTACCAGCGGATCTGCTCGTCCGAGGTGCTGCGGTCGATCACCTCGGAGTACGTGTGGTAGCCGCTCTGGCAGCCGGCGCAGGTCGCCAGACCGCTCGTCATGCCGTTGTACTCGCGGCAGTTGCCGTTCGGCGCGCTCCCGCAGTGCAGGGTCGCCGACACCTGGTTGCGGCCGTTGACGTCCTCCATGACGTCGCTCTCGCCCACCGCGGGCCAGGTCGTGGTGTCACCGCGGTAGCCGGCGCCCATCGCGCGGAACGACGGCCAGTAGCCCAGCGCCTTGGCCGGGTCCGGCTGCTTCAGCGTCGCGGAGATCTGCAACTGCCCGCCCGCCGGGGCCGCGAAGTCGCTGCGCCGGGTCTCCACCCGCGCCGAGGTCCACGCCGATCCGGACTTCAGCGCCGTGATGGCCAGGTGCCCGCTGCCGTCCAGGCTCAGGTTCGACGGGGAGCTGGTGGCCGTCTCCACCTCGCCGGTGCCCCACTGCGCGGCGCCGCCCGGGTACGAGGTGCCGGTGTCCGCGGTCCAGTCGGCGCCGTTGGGCGCGGAGCCCGCCGAGCCGTTGAAGTCGTCGCTCCACACCGTGGTCCAGTTGCCGGGCGGCGTGGTGGAACCGCCGGTGGCGCCGCCCGTGGTGCTGCCGCCGGTCGCTCCGCTGGACGTGCCGCTCGACGTTCCGCTGGAGGTGCCGCTGGAGGTGCCGCCGGTGGTGCCCGCGGCGCTGCCGTAGACCTGGAACTCCCACAGGGAGTAGCCGTACCCGTTGACCCGGGTGGTCCCGTACATCCGCACGTAGCGGCCGGTGCCGGTGACGTCGAGCGTCTGGACGCCGCCGGTGCCGGTGGTCGTCGAGTAGACCGGCGTCCAGTGCGAGGCGTCGTCGGAGACCTGGATCTGGTACGCGGTCGCGTAGTTCTCCCAGTTCAGCACGACCTTGGTGAGGGTGTCGGTGGCCCCCAGGTCCACCTGCAGCCACTGCGGGTCGCTCCAGGCGCTGGCCCACCGGGTGGCCGTGCTGCCGTCCACCGCGGCGGACGCCGCGTAGCCGGCGCCCTCGGTGCTGGAGGAGGTCGCCGGCCTGCCCTGCGAGAGCAGGGCGTCGGCGGCGTGCGCCGACGGCGCGGGGGCCGCCAGGGCGTACACCGCGAGGGCCACGGCGATCAGGGTGAGCACGGCGACGCGCAACGGCGGCGGCAGGGCGCCGAAGCGTGCGGCGCGGGCGGGCGAGGCTCTCATACCGGTCTCCTGAGGGGGGAGGGAGGAGCGGGGGAAGGACGGCGGTGAGGCACGGTCAGCAGGACGGTGAGGCGCCGCTCCCGGGTGGAGGCTGGGGGATGGGAGAGCGCTCTCTCAGTCGCCCCGATGGTTGCCGCTCGATTTCCGGGGTGTCAAGAGATCGGACGCGAGAGCCGTGCGGCGAACGGGCATTAGCTGCCAAATAGGGTCAGAGTGACGGGGATTGCGGACGGACGCCCGCCGCCCCGCGGCCCTGCGGGCGGGTCACGGGGTTGACACGGCATCGACCTCGGCCTGAGAGTGAGTCGACTCGGAGAGCGCTCTCCGATCTCGGTTGTCCGCCCCGGATGCCAGGTCCGCGCGCCGCCGGCCGGCGCCCGCCGGTTCCGCACGCCGAGCGCGCAGCCGCTCCCCGCCGAGCCTTCCGAAAGGATGCCCATGACCGACGCCGACGACGCCACGGACGACGCCGCCGACGCCGACCCCGGCGGCCGCGACCGTGGCCCGGCAGGCATCGGCCGCGACCGGCTCGACGCGCTCGTCGCCCGGCTCGACCTGCCCGCCAGGATCAGGCTGCTGTCCGGCGCGGCGACCTTCCGGCTGCCCGCGGAGCCGGCGATCGGGCTGCGGGCCGTCACCTTCTCCGACGGCCCGGCCGGCGTCCGCGGCGAACGCTGGGACGAACGCGCCACCTCGCTCGCCCTGCCCTCGCCGACCGCGCTCGCCGCGAGCTGGGACGAGGAACTGGTGACCGAACTCGGCGGCCTGCTGGCCGCGGAGGCCCGCGCGAAGGGCATCGACGTGCTCCTCGCGCCCACCCTCAACCTGCACCGCAGCCCGGCCGCCGGCCGCCACTTCGAGTGCTACTCCGAGGACCCGCTGCTGACCGCGCGCACCGCCGCCGCGCTGATCCGCGGCGTCCAGGCGGGCGGCGTCGCCGCGACCGCCAAGCACTACGTGGCCAACGACTCCGAGACCGAACGGCTCACCCTCGACGCCCGGGTCGGCGAACGCACCCTGCGCGAGGTGTACATGGCGCCCTTCGAGGAGGCGGTGCGGGCCGGCGTGTGGGCGGTGATGTCGGCCTACAACCGGGTCAACGGCGTCACCATGTCCGAGAGCCCGCTGCTCGACGAGCCGTTGAAGGGAGCGTGGGGCTTCGACGGCGTGGTGGTCTCCGACTGGGGCGCGGTGCGCTCCACCGTGGCGGCCGCCCGCGCCGCGCAGGACCTCGCGATGCCGGGCCCCCACCCGCTGTGGGGCGAACCGCTGCTGGCCGCGGTGCGGGACGGCAGGGTGCCGCAGGAGGCGGTCGACGACAAGGTGCGGCGGCTGCTGCTGCTCGCCGCCCGGGTCGGGGCGCTGGACGCGGCCCCCGGTCCGCGCCCGGTGGCCGCGCCCGCGCCGGCCGACGCCCGCGCGCTGCTGCGCCGCGCGGTCGCCGCAGGGTGCGTCCTGCTGCGCAACGAGGGGGAGTTGCTGCCGCTGCCGGCCCAGGCCCCGCCGGGCAGGGCCGCGTTGAAGGTGGCGGTGATCGGCCCGAACGCCGCCGCCGCCCGCGTCCAGGGCGGCGGCAGCGCGGCGGTCTTCCCGGCCGCGGTCGTCTCGCCGCTCGCGGGCATCAGGGAAGCGCTCTCCCACGGCGGCGCCGAGGTCGTGCACGCCGAGGGCGTGCTGCTCACCACCCGCCCCACGCCGCTGCACCCCGGCAACGCCCGGAACCCGCGCACCGCGGAGCCCGGGGTGCTCGTCCGCTACCTCGACGCGGCCGGCGCCGAGATCCACGCGGAGCACCGGCTCAGCGGCAGCGTGCTGGAGTCGGGCGACGCCCCGGCGCTCGCCGGGAGCGCCGCCGCCGTCGAGGTCAGCGCCCTGGTGACCACCGCCACCGCAGGGGAGTGGCGGTTCTCCGTGGTCGGCCTCGGCGCGGTGACGCTGCGCGCGGACGGCGAGACGCTGGTCGACACCTACGTCGTACCCGAGTCCGAGGACCCGACGTACGTGCACGTGGCCCCGTCGTTCAGCACCGCCGTCCGCAAGGTGGCGGCGGGCGACGAACTGCTGCTGGAGGCGGTGCGCCGCTGGGAGCCGGCGCACGGCCGGGCGGTGGCGCTGGCCGCCGACCCGCCGCGGCCCGACGAGGACGCGCTGCTGGACGCGGCGGTCGCGGCGGCCCGCGGCGCGGACGCGGCGGTCGTCGTGGTCGGGACCACCGGCGAGATCGAGAGCGAGGGCTTCGACCGCACCTCGCTCGCCCTGCCCGGCCGGCAGGACGAACTGGTCGCCGCGGTCGCCGCCGCCAACCCCAGGACCGTCGTGGTGGTCAACTCCGGCGGGCCGGTGGAACTGCCGTGGCGGGAGAGCGTTCCCGCGCTGCTGCTGAGCTGGTTCCCCGGTCAGGAGGCCGGACTCGGCCTGGCCGACGTCCTCTTCGGCAGGGCGGAGCCCGGCGGCCGGCTCCCCACCACCTGGGCGGCTCGGGCCGAGGGCGCGCCGCTCCCCGCCACCACCCCGGTGGCGGGCGTGCTCGACTACGCCGAGGGCCCGTACCTCGGCCACCGCGCCTGGCGGCGCGCGGGAGCCGCGCCCGCCTACTGGTTCGGCCACGGGCTCGGCTACACCACCTGGTCCTACGAGCGGCTGGACGTGCAGCCGGCGGACTCCGGGGCCGCCCCGGGCGGCCCCGCGGCTCACGGCGGCCCCGCCGCCGACGGCGCCGTGGTCGGCGTGCGCGTGCGGAACACCGGGCCGCGGCCGGGCCGGGAGGTGGTGCAGGTCTACCTCACCACCGGGCCCGACGGGTACGACGACGGCGGGCCGCGGCTCGCCGGGTACACGGCCGTCCACGCGGACCCCGGCGCGAGCGCGGTGGCGCGGGTGCGGATCGCGGCGCGCGCCTTCCAGCGCTGGTCGCCCGAGGAGCAGCGGTGGGTGCCGCGCCCGGGCCCGTACACCCTGCACGCCGGTCCCTCCGCCGCCCGGCAACCGCTCTCCCGGCCGCTCGCCTGACCAGGCGGCGGAGGTGCGGCCCAAGAGCCGGCGGCTGCGGGATGCGGCCGCCGCGGGCATTACCCCGGCAGCCGGCGCCTCCCGCGACCTGACCCGCGGGAGGCGCCTCCGAACCCGGGATTGTCGCCCTCCACGGCCGCCCGTAGGGTCAGTGCGAGCCGGTAACACCTCCGATGAACCGGCGGCCTGCACGAGGTGCCCGGGGTGCTGTGGATCGACGCGCCCGCGGCTGCCCACCTCCACCCGCACGCCACGGTGCTCGCGGTGGAGCTGGACGGCGAACTCGACCTCCACCGCGGTGCAGGCCGTGTCCGACGGACTGCCCGGCCGGATACCGCCCGGCCGGATACCGCCCGGCCGGAGACCGCCCGGCCGGAGACCGCCGGGCCGGAGGCAGCCCGGCCCGATGCTGCCGGGTCGGCGGCCCCACCGGGGAGACCGACCCTCGACAGCCATCGGAGGTCTGCTCGGTACGAGCCCGCGCGGCGCTCGGCGCGGCGGCTGGGAGAGCGCTCCCTCACAGAGTCGGGAGCGCCCGCGATCTGGCACTATGTGCCATGTGCTGCGATCTACCGGGGGGTGCCGTGTCTCGTAGCGGCGCCGCAGCCCCTTACCAGGCAGGGGCCGGCGGGCCGCGGCGCGCGGCCCGGCCGGCGCCGTCCGGCATCGAGCCCGAACCCGTGAGGGGGACCCCGGTGAAGCGCGAGGTGGGCCGGACGACCAGGGACCTCCGGCGGCACAACCGCACGTCCGTGCTGACCCGCCTCTACCTGCACGGCCCGGCCAGCCGCTTCGACCTGCTGCGGGCGACCGGCCTCAGCTCCGCCACGGTCAGCAACGTGGTCACCGACCTGGTCGCAGAGGGCCTGGTCGCCGAGGCCGGGCTGCTGGACTCCGACGGCGGCCGCCCCCGCACCCTGCTGGAGGTGCGGCCGGGTTACGCGCAGGTCGTCGGCGTCGACATCGGCGAGACGCACGTCCAGGTCGGCCTCTTCGACTGGACCCTGGCGACGCTGGCCACCGCCACCTACCCGATGGACGAGGGCCGCCCCGACCCCGCGGTGCTGGCCGGTCTGGTGACCGCGGGCATCGAGGAGGTCACCGCGAGGGCGGGCGCCGACCCGGCCGAGCTGCTCGGCGTGGGCGTCGGCGTGCCCGGCACCGTACTGCCCGACGGGCTGGTGCACGCGCCCACCCTGGGCTGGTCGGGGGAGCCCTTCGACGCGTTGCTGCGCCCGCACGTCGCCGCGCCCCTGCACCTGGACAACTGCGCCCGCACGCTGGGCCAGGCCGAGATGTGGCGGGGCGCGGGGCGCGGCGCGCAGCGGGCGATCGTCGCGCTGCTCGCGGTCGGCGTCGGCGCCGCGGTGGCGACCGGCTCGCCGGGTGGCGTGACCAGCACGACCAGCGAGTGGGGGCACACCGTGGTCGCCGCGGGCGGCGCGCCCTGCCGCTGCGGCTCGCACGGCTGCCTGGAGGCGTACGTGGGCGCCGACGCGATCCTGGAGCACTACGAAAGCCTGCCCGGCGCCCAGGAGCTGACCGCGGCCGGCACCGAACGGCGGCTGGCCGAACTGATCGCGGCCGCCGGCGCCCCGGGGCCCGCGGCCGACACCGTGCGCCGGACCGCCGAGTACCTCGGCATCGGCATCGCCAATCTGATCAACCTGCTGAGCCCGGACCGGGTGATCCTCTCCGGCTGGGCCGGCGCCGCGATGGGGCCGGCCATGCTGCCCGCCGTGCGCGACGCGATGCGCCGCCACACGCTGGACTACATGGCGGCGGGCACCGTGCTGGAGATGGGCCGGCTCGGCCCCGAGGCGGTCGCGCTGGGGGCGGCGACCCTGCCGGTGCACGAACTGCTCACCGCGGGCGGCCGCGCCCGAACGGCTTCCGGCACGTAGGCGCGCGGGGCGCGTTCGCCGACCTGTCCGGCCCGTCCGGCCCGTCCGGCCCGTCCGGCCCGTCCGGCCCGTCCGGCCCGTCCGGCCCGTCCGGCCCGTCCGGCGAAGAAATTACCCGCAGGACGATTGACCCCCCATCCATAGCTACTTAGTTTAAGTCGCGTAAAAAGACGTGTCCGCGGCCTCCCGCCGCGGGGGCCGCACGGCCCCGCACGCCGTCCCGCGCCGCCCTGCCCTGTTCCACGCTGCCCTGTTCCGCCGCGTTCCTGCCCCCTGCCGCTGCCTGCCCCTGGAGCCCGTATGCCCTTCCACCCCGGCGACGGCCGGCTGTACATCGACGGCGCGTTCGTGCCCGCCGCCTCCGGCAGGACCGGGGTCGTCGAGGAGAAGGCGACCGGGCGGCCGATCGGGACGTACGCCCGCGGCGGGGCCGAGGACGTCGACCGCGCGGTCGCCGCCGCGCGGGCCGCGCAGCCCGGCTGGGCGGCGCTCTCGGCGCCCGAACGGGCCGGGTACCTGCGGGACTTCTGCGGCTACCTGGAGTCGCACCACGACGAGCTGGTCGAGCAGAGCATGCGCGAGACCGGCGGGGTGCGGGCCAAGGCGGTGGACGAGGTGGGCACCTCCGTCCGCCAGCTCGCGCTGTCCGCCGTCCAGGTCAGCGAGCACGCGGGGGACATCCTGCCGCCGTACAAGGCGGGCAAGCTGTCGCTGTCGCGGGCGGTGCCGCTGGGCGTGCTGGGCCTGATCACCCCGTGGAACTACCCGATGAACCTGGCCATGCGGGCGCTGGCGCCGGGGCTCGCGTTCGGCAACACCGTCGTGCTCAAGCCCGCGGAGCTGACCCCGGTGATCGGCGGGCAGGTGCTCGCCGCCGCCGCGGACCACGCGCGGCTGCCGGCCGGGGTGTTCAACGTCGTCACCGGCGAGGGACCGGAGGCCGGCTGGCCGCTCGCCCGCCACCAGGGCCTGGACATGCTCGACTTCACCGGATCGCGCGAGGTGGGCCTGGCCATCGCCCGCGCCGCGGCGGGGGAGTTGCGGGACATCCGGCTCGAACTCGGCGGCTCCAACGCCTTCGTGGTGCTCGACGACGCCGACATCGAACTCGCCGCGAGCTGCGCGATGGTGGCCTCGCTGGAGTTCCAGGGCCAGACCTGCATCAGCGCCAGCCGTCACATCGTGCAGCGGGCGGTCGCCGACGACTACGTGGCCGCGGTCGCCCGAAGGGCCGCCGCCCTCCGGGTCGGCGACCCCTTCGAGCCGGGCACCGCGCTGGGCCCGCTGATCAGCGCGGCGCAGGTGGACCGGCTGCATCGCACCATCGTGGAGCCGTCGTTGGCGATGGGCGCCCGGCTGGTCACCGGCGGCAGCCACGACGGGCTGTTCTACCGGCCCACCGTGCTCGCGGACGTCACCCCCGGGATGCCGGCCTTCCGCGAGGAGGTCTTCGGCCCGGTCATCCCGGTGACCGCGGTCGACACCGAGGCCGAGGCGGTCGCGCTGACGAACGGCCTGCCGATGCTGATGAACTCGGTGTTCACCCGCGACCTGATGCGCGGCTACGGGGTCGCCGAGCAACTCCAGGCCGGCGAGGTGCACGTCAACGACGCGCACGCCCGGCACGGCGCGGAGAACCAGATGCCCGGCTTCACCCGCCGCCAGTGGATCGGCCTGCAACGCACCCCGCTGGACCTGCCCGACTGGGCCACCGCACCGGCCCCACAAGAGAGTTGAGGGACACCCATGAGCGTGACACCGAGAAGACGGCGGGCCGCGGCGGCCGCCGCCGTGCTGGCCGCGGGACTGCTGCTGACCACCGCGGCCTGCGGCGGCGGGGGCGGCGGCAAGAAGGCCGGCGACGACGCCGCGGGGACCTCCGGCGGCAAGGTGACGCTGACCTTCTGGGACTGGGACCCGAACATGGACAAGGTCGTGGCCAAGTGGAACGCGGGCCACCCCGACATCCAGGTCAGGCTCTCCAACCCCGCGGGCGGCGACCAGCTGGTGGCCAAGATGATCACCGCGCACGAGGCGGGGAAGGGACCCGACCTGGCCAAGGTCGAGTACCAGTCGCTGCCCGCGCTCGTCGCCAAGGGCGTGGTCCGCGACATCACCGGCTACACCGCGGACACCGTCGCCGCGTACGACCGGAACACCCTCAGGAGCACCGTCTTCCAGGGCAAGGTCTACGGCGTCCCCCAGGACGTCGCCCCGCTGATGCTCTTCTACCGCACCGACCTGTTCGCGCGGTACGGCCTGAAGGTCCCCACCACGTGGGACGCGTACGCGGCCACCGCCCGGCAGCTGCGCACCGTGGCGCCCAAGGCGTACCTGACCAACTTCGACGCGGCCGACCCCGGCTGGTTCACCGGCCTGGCCCAGCAGGCGGGCGCCGACTGGTGGGCCGCGGACGGCGACAGCTGGAAGGTCGACATCGACGGGCCGCAGACCCGCAAGGTAGCGGACTACTGGCAGCGACTCGTGACCGCGGGCGACATCGCCAAGAACCCCTCGTTCTCCCCGCAGTGGAACAAGCAGATGAACGACGGCACGCTGCTCACCTGGATCTCCGGCGCGTGGGCGCCGGCCCAGCTGGGCGGCATCGCCCCGGCCACCAAGGGCAAGTGGGCCGTCGCGCCGCTGCCCGCCTGGACCCCGGGAGACACCACCACCGGCATCTGGGGCGGTTCCGCGACCACCGTCACCGCCGACTCCGACCACCCGGCGCAGGCCGCGCGGTTCGCCTCCTGGCTGAACACCGACGACGCCGCGCTGACCGCGCAGGTCCGGCAGATCAACGTCTACCCGGCCGCGGAAGGCGGCCGCGCGCTGCCCGTGCTGCGGGCCGCCCCCGCCTTCTTCCCCAACCAGCCCGACTTCTACGCCGAGGTGGAGAAGGTCGCCCCGAGCGCCCGCAGCTTCCCGATGTGGGGGCCCAACGTCACCGTCACCTTCACCGGGTACACCGACGGCTTCAGCAGGGCCCTGCAGTCCGGCGGCTCCTTCGACGCCGCGCTGAGCGCCATCCAGAGCGCCAGCACGGCGGACATGAAGAAGCAGGGATTCACGGTCGGCTGATGGCGCCCACCCCCGTCCCCGCGCGCAGGACCAGCCGGTTCCCGTACCTCCTGGTCCTGCCCGCCGTGCTGCTCTTCGCCGCCTTCGTGGCGGCCCCCGGCCTGTACGCGCTGGTGCTGAGCCTCCAGCAGCGCAAGGTCAACGGCGGCCTGCTCGGCGGCGGTGCCCACACCGTCTTCGCGGGCCTGGCCAACTACCGTGACGTGCTGGGCGATTCGGCACTGTGGTCCGGCGTGCTGCGGATGCTCGCGCTCGGCGCCGTCACCGTGCCCGCGACCGTTCTGCTCGCGCTGCTCTTCGCCGTGCTGCTGGACTTCGAGCGGGCCCGGCTCCGGCGGATCGCCCGGCTGACGATCTTCCTGCCCTACGCCGTCCCCGGTGTCATCGCCTCGCTGATGTGGGGCTTCCTCTACCTGCCCGCCACCAGCCCGATCGGCGGCGACCGGGTCGACTTCTTCGGCCAGGTCGCGGTGTACTTCTCGGTCAGCAACGTGGTGGTGTGGGGCGCGGTCGGCTTCAACATGATCGTCATCCACACCGCGCTGCGCGCCCTGCCCGCCGAACTCTTCGAGTCCGCACGGCTGGACGGCGCCGGCGAGTGGCAGATCACGCTGCGCATCAAGGTGCCGCTCGTGATGCCGGCAGTGGTGATGTGCACCCTCTTCTCGGTGCTCGCCGCCCTGCAGGTCTTCAACGAGCCCAACACCCTCAAGCCGCTCTCCAACGCCGTCTCCTCCACCTGGGTGCCGCTGATGAAGATCTACGACGACGCCTTCGGCAACTCCGACATCCACGCCGCGGCGGCGACGTCCGTGGTGCTGACCGCAGCCGCCCTGGCGGTCTCCTTCGCCACCGCACGCCTCATCCAGTCACGGGTCCAGCAGGAGGCCCGGTGAGCACCGCGACCGGGGCGCAGGCGCCCGCGCGCGACCGCGCCGCGACGGACGCCGCCACCGCGCCGCCCGCCCGCCGCCCCCGCGTCGCACTGCTGCCCACCGCGGCGCTCGTGCTGGGCGCGCTCTACTGCGTCGTGCCGACGCTGTGGATCCTGATCGCCGCCACCAAGTCCCGTACCAGGCTGTTCTCCACCGACACCTACGTGCCCTCGCTCGACCTCGGCCTGGTGCACAACATCCGTGACCTGTCGGACTACCAGGGCGGCATCTTCTGGCGCTGGATGCTGAACAGCTTCTTCTACGCGGGCGTCGGCGGGGCGCTGGCGTCCTTCGTCTCCGCCGCCACCGGCTACGCGCTGGCCATGTACGCCTTCCGCGGCCGCACCGCGCTGTTCAACACCATCCTCGCCGGCGTGCTGCTGCCGCAGATCGTGCTCGCGGTCCCGCAGTACCTGCTGCTCTCCAAAATGGGCCTGACGGACAGTCTGATCGGCGTGCTGCTGCCGCAGTTGTTCAACCCGTACGGCATCTACCTGTGCCGGATCTACGCCCTGTCCGCGGTCCCTGAGTCGCTGCTGGAGGCCGGGCGGATCGACGGCGCCGGCGAGGGGCGGCTGTTCTTCTCGGTCGGACTGCGGCTGATGGGACCGGGCCTGGTGACCGTGTTCCTGCTGCAGTTCATCGCGATCTGGAACAACTTCCTGCTGCCCTACACGATGCTCACCAGCGACGACAAGTTCCCGCTCACCGTCGGGCTCTACAGCCTGCTGCGGCACGGCGCGGCCGAGGCGTCGCTGTACTCGCTCGTGATCACCGGCACCCTGCTCTCGGTGCTGCCGGTGATCGCGCTGTTCCTGTCGCTCCAGCGGTTCTGGCGGATCGATCTGGTGACAGGAGCCCTCAAGTAGGGGACCGCGGCTCGCGCCTGTGCCCGGCCCCGACCCTGTGCGGGCTTCACGACGCTTCACTTCTTGAAGCCCGCACGGGGGATTGACGGCGGTCCGCGGTGAGGAGTTAATTCCTTGTGCCGCGGGTGGGAGCGCTCCCACTCCGATGCCGGGTGCACCGCCCACCCGCGGCGCCCGTGTCCGCCGTCACCAGGAGCCGACCCTCATGACCGCACGCGCCAGCACCCGCCCCCGTATCCGCACCCGTACGCTGTCCGCCGCCGCCGCCGCGGCCGCGACGGCCCTGGCCGCCATGACCGCGGCCGTCCCCGCGCACGCCGCGGCCCCCGCGCACGACGGCCGCCCCGCGCACGGGGGCGCGGCGCCCACCGGGCTGTTCACCCCGCCCGCCAACGCCGACTCCAAGGCCCAGGTGCTGGACCTGCTGCGGCACGGCAAGCTCAAGGACGCGGCCGGCGTGCTCGCGATGACGCTCACCCCGCAGGCCGTCTGGTTCGACGGCGGCACCTCGCCCGCCGACACCCGCAAGGCAGTGGACGCCACCGTCGGCGCGGCGGCCCGCGCGCACCGCCTGCCGGTCCTCTCGCTCTACAACATCCCCGGCCGCGACTGCGCGCAGTACTCGGCGGGCGGCGCCGCCGACACCGCGCAGTACCAGGCGTGGATCGACGCGGTGCGCGACGGCATCGGCGGCCGGCCCGCGGACGTCGTGCTCGAACCCGACTCGCTGGCCCTGGTGCCCGCCGACTGCGGCATGGACGACGCGCAGGGCAGCAAGACCGCCGAGCGCTACGCCCAGATCCACTACGCCGTCGACGCCCTGGAGCCGCCGGCCGGCACGCACGTCTACCTCGACGCCGGCCACAGCTCCTGGCACAGCGTGAACGACATCGTGCCGCGGCTGATCAGCGGCGGGATCGACGACGCCACCGGCTTCTTCCTCAACATCTCCAACTACCGCTCCGACGCCGAACTCGCCTGGTACGGCGAGCTCGTCTCGTCCTGCCTGAGCTACGTCTCGGCGGGCGGCGACGCCGCCGCGTGCCCCAACCAGTACTGGCCGACCGCCGACGCCCAGAGCTGGCTCGACGCCAACGTGCACGCCGCGCCCTCCGCCATGAAGCACTTCGTCACCGACACCAGCCGCAACGGCCAGGGGCCGTGGACCCCGCCGGCCGGCGTCTACTCCGACCCGCAGGACTGGTGCAACCCGCCCGGCCGCGGCACCGGCGCGCGGCCCACCCTGAACACCGGCGACCCCCTCGAGGACGCCCGGCTGTGGGTGAAGATCCCCGGCGAGTCCGACGGCCAGTGCACCCGCGGCACGGCCGGCCCCGAGGACCCCGAGCGCGGCTACCAGGACCCGGCAGCGGGCGCGTGGTTCCCCCAGCAGGCCCTGGAACTGGTGCACAACGCCGATCCCGCGCTGCTGCCGTAGCGCCTCCGACGGCGGCCGGCAGCCGGACCGGTCGGGTCGCTGTGACTGTTTCGGCGCGATGCGCGCTGTGAGATTGTAGGGCCGCGCGTCCGAGGGCGACGCGCGGTCCTTTCCGGCACAGTGGAGATCATGCTGCCCCACGTCCCGTCTCCGCACGACCCGCACCTGCGCACCATGCGCCGTATGTTCCTCGCGGTCGTGACCGGGAGCTTCCTGTTCCTCATCCCCTGGATCGGCTACCTGTCGACGAGCCTGCCCACCCATCGCGAGGTGGACCAGTGGCGGTTGGCGTGGGTCGGCTTCGACGTCATGCTGATCGTCGCGCTCGGGGTCACCGCGCTGTGCGCCTGGCGGCGGTTGCAGATCTTCATCCCCTGGGCCATCGCGACGGCGGCGCTGCTGGGCTGCGACGCCTGGTTCGACATCGTCCTGGACTGGAACACCGGCGACCTGACAGGCTCCATCCTCACCGCCGTCTTCGCCGAACTCCCGCTCGCCGCGCTGCTGCTGTTCGTGGCGCGGCGGATGATCCGGCTCACCCTGATCGTCGCCTGGTACCACGCGGGCCGCAGCGGACCGGTGCCGCCGCTGTCCCGGCTGTCCCTGCTGGTGCTCACCGCCCAGGAGAAGAGCGCACGGCCGCAGGACGCGCCGGAATGGCAGGAGCCGGAGAAGCTGGAGCAACAGCAGGAGCAATTGCAGGAGCAGCAGGAGCCGCCACGGCAGGGGCCGGAGCGGGAAGGCGAGGACGGCGCCGGCCCGTCCGGCACGGAAACGGAGCAGCACGATGACCAGCGCCGCCACCCCCCGCACCGACGAGGCTGACCAGCCGCAGGGGGACCCGGAACCGCCCGAGTACGACGTGCTGGTGGTGGGCGGCGCGGGCGTCGACACCATCGTCAGGGTCGACGAACTCGCCCTCCCGGTCGGCGACTCCGTCGGGGTGCCGCCGATCCTCGACTACCCGGCGCACACCGGCAACGGGGTCGCCCTCGGCTTCCACGCGCTGGGCCTGGCGACGAAGTTCGTCGATTTCCTCGGCGACGACGTGCAGGGCCGGCTGATCCTGGAGCGGTACGCCGCCGCCGGGCTCGACTTCAGCCACCTGCCCGCGCCGAACGGCACCCCGCGCAGCGTGAACCTCGTCGACCGGGAGGGCCGCCGCTTCTCCTTCCACGACGCCCGGCACCCCCAGGACCTGCGGCTGCCAAGGGACTTCTACCTCCCGCATCTGCGCCGCGCGCGCCACGTGCACGTCTCGCGCTCCGGGCCCGCCCGCGAGGTGTTCGCCGACGCGGCGCGGTGGGGCGTCACCACCTCCACCGATCTGCACGCCTGGGACGGCGAGACCCCCTCGGCGCACCCGTGGGCCCACGGCGCCGACCTGGTCTTCCTCAGTGCGGCGGCCGTCGGTGCTCGCATTCCCGAGGTGATGCGGCGGATCCTCGAGCACGGCCGCGCCCACCTGGTCGTCGCCACCGACGGAGCGGCGGGCTGCCATGTGCTGGAGCGCGGACAGCACGAGCCGCTGCGCTTCCCCGCCGTGACGCCGGAGCGCCCGGTGGTGGACAGCAACGGCGCGGGCGACGCGTTCGTGACGGCGTTCCTGCACACCAGGTTCGGCGGCGGCGACCTGGCGGCGTGCGTGCTCGCCGGAGCGGTCTCCGGCGCCTTCGCCTGCGGCGCGCCCGGCACCCACGAGGAGGTCATCGGAGCGCCGGAGCTGGCAGCGGCCATCGCCCGCGCCCGGCACGCCGGCGACCCCGCGGCGGTCGGCTGACCGGCGGACCGGGTGACCGGCCTGACCGGCCCCCACAGGCCGCCGTCAGCCCGCCTCGATCCTGCGGACCGCCGCGTCCAGCGCGGCGTCCTGCGAACCGTGGACCTCGCACTCCGGGTCGCCGCTCGGGGTGCGGGTGTGGTCGAGCTCCCACAGGCTCAACTCGCCGCCGTCCAGCAGCAGGAAGGCGTGCTCGTACAGCGACCAGGAGACCGGGCGCCCCGCGACGACCGTGCTGCGCCGTGCCACGATGCTGATCCCGTGCGCGATCGCGGTGCGCAGCCGGTCGCGCACGTCGTCACCGGTCGCCTCGGCGTTCGTCGCGCGGCGCAGCAACCGCCGGGCGTGCTCGGGCGAGTCGCCCTCGGTGTACGTGCGGCGCAGCGCCTGCCGCGGACCGGCGGGCGGCAGCTCGCCGAACGGCGGTTCCGGGGAGGGCGGTTCGGCGAACGGAGGCTCGGCGAAAGGGGGTGCGGCGAACGGGCCGGCCTCGGCGGCCCAGGTGTCGGTGAGCCGGCCGAAGTCGTACGTCCCGGCGGCCTGCCAGGGCGGCTGCGCGCCGGGCGGCAGCTCCGGCGGCCCGCCGGAGCCGCCGAACGCCGCGTCCACCTGCCACTCGGCCACCGCCAGGTCCTCGCGGTCGGCGAACACGGCACACGTGGTGGTCCCGTCCGGACCCGTGTCGTGCTCCAGCTCCCACAATACGCGTACGCCGCCGTCCGGCAGAAGGAAGCTGTGCCGGTACGTACGCCGGTTCATCGGACGCGGATCGCCCTTGGCGTGGCGGCACGACTGCAGGGCGCGGTGGTGCATCAGCGGGGCCTTCGCGTCCGGCGCCGACAGGGCCGCCTGCCGGCCGTTCTCCGCGCGCGCCAGCAGCGCGGCCAGTTGCTGTGCAGGTCCGCCGCCGGCCCGTACGGCGTCCTCTGCCCGTGCAGGCTCTGCGTCCATACGGCCTCCCGGCTCCGACGTCGCCACTCCTGCTGGTGGCTCAGGGTAGTAGCGCCGTCGCCGATCGCGCCCGTGAACGACGAGAAATACGGGCGTGCGGCCGGTGTCCACGCGCCCCCCGTGCGGCGTCCGGCGGCGCGTCAGCCCTCGGCGCGTGCGCACCAGGAGAGCGCGCCCAGCAGATGCCGGCGGAAGCAGGGGTCGCTGTAGGCGGAGGCGAGGTGGCCGAGCGCGGTGTAGAGGACACGCCCCTCGCCCGGCTCGCGGCACCACACCAGCGGATGCGGCGCGCCCATCCCGCCGCCCTGGTAGGTGTCCTCGTCGACGGTGGCCAGCACGCGCACGTCGCGGCCGGCCGGCCCCTCGCGGAAGTCGTACCACTCGTCGGTCCACACCCACTCCTCCGGCAGGTGCGCGGTCGCCGGGTGGGCGCGGTCCACCGCGGTGACCGCCGCCCGCTGGATCTCCGGGTGGCCGTCGAAGCGCGCGCCGAGCAACTCGCCGTAGTACGGCCAGCCGTACTCCGCGCAGGCCGCCGCGTGCACGCCGAGGAGACCGCCGCCGCCGGTCACGTAGCCGCGCAGGCTCGCGCGGGCCCCGTCGTCGAGGACGTCGCCGGTGGGGGAGAGGAAGACGACCGCGGCGCAGCCGTCGAGCCGGCCGGGCCGCAGGTCCCGGGGGTCCTCGCTGTGCAGCACCGACAGGCCGCGGGACGCGGCGAGTTCGCGCAGGGCCGCGACCCCGGCGGGAATGGAGTCGTGCCGGTAGCCGGCGGTGGCGGTGAAGACCAGGACGGTCTGCGGTGCCTCCACCGCGGCGGTTCCGGACCCCGGGCGGGGCGCGGTGAGCGCTGTGGCGGCCGGTGCCGCCCGCGCGCCGGCGAAGGCGGCGCCGCAGCGCGCGCAGACCGGGGAGCGCGGGTTCTCGCGGAACGCCCCGCACGCGTCGCAGACGTGGTCGAGCCAGCACACCGGATCGCCGTCCTCGGCGTGCCCGTCGTGCGCGGCGGACTCCGCGGGGCCCGCGGGCGCGGCGGGCTCCTTCGGCTCGCCCGGCCGTCCGGCGCGGCCGTGGCCCGTCACGACGCGTCCACCGCGTGCTCGGCGCCGGCGGGGTGCTCGGCGGCCTCGGCCCGCGGCTCGGCGCGTCCCGCCGGCCGGACCTCGCGGGCGTCCCAGCGGTTCATCGCCCGCCGCAGCGAGCGCGATTCGGCGAAGCCCAGCCGGGCGGCGCGCTGCGCGCTGCCCGCGCCGACGTGCCGCAGCCCCGCCGACTGCTCGCGGCGCACCGCGTCCAGCTCCTCCCGCCAGGTCGTGCCGAACTCGCCGAGCCGGCGCTGCAGCGTCCGCGGGCTGACCGCGAGCCTGCGCGCCGCGTCGGCCAGCGAGGGCCGCCCGTCGGCGAGTTGGGCCCTGATCGCGGAATGCAGGCCGGGCACCGCGGAGTCCGGCGTGTGGCGCGGCGGCGGCACCGCGGCGGCGGCGCGCAGGATGATCCCGGCGAGCGCCGGGTCCGCGGTGGGCAACGGCCGTTCGAGGGCGCCGCGGTGCAGCGTCAGCGCGTCGTGCTCGGCGCCGAACTCGATCTCCGCGGAGCCGAACGCCTCCGCGTACCCCTGGTGCCCGTCGCCCCTGCGGGGCGCCCGGTGGGCGAAGCTGACGCGGACCGGCGAGAACACCGTGCCGGTGGCGTGCCGGAGCTGGGAGGTGACCACGGCGAGCGCGAACTCGGCCACCACCCCGCGCAGTTCGGCGTCGCCGTGGCGCACCCCGTAGGCGACCTCGAACTCGTCGCCCGACTCCCGTGCGGTCAGCACGGAGTTGCTGCTGACGAGGTGGATGTGGGCGGCGGCCCGGGTCAGTCCGTCGCCGACGGTGGGCGCGGTGCGCAGCAGGTAGTCGAAGAGGTCGAGCAGTCCGGGGCGGTAGTGCGTCGCGGCCAGCAGCCCGGCGTCCGCCCTGCCGGTGCGCGCGAGCACCGCGCCCCACAGCCGGTAGGTGTTGGCGGACGGCGTCCGTGCCGTCTCCGGGTCGCGCAGCGCTCCTGGCAGCCCGGCCGCCCGCACCAGCCGCTCCGCTTCGGTCCGGCCCGAGGTGCTGGCCGTGGCGATGAAGCGGGGGATCACCACGCTCTCGGTGAGCGCAGGGACCGCCTGGGGCTGCGGGGAGAGAGGTGGGGACGGTTCTGCGGACGGCATGCCGGGCACCTCCGGCGGGTCGGTGGACAGGGGCAGTTCGCATACCCCCTGCGGGCGGTGTTCTCGCAGCTTACGCGCGAAGTGGCGCGTTCTGTCCGGTGGCTGGCACGTTCTGTCCTCCCTGATACCGGAGTGTCCGGTACATGATCAGGTCAGCGGCGTTCGCGCGCCGCGGCGCCCGCACGGGGGATTCGTGGCGGGGCAGCGGGGGAGAGCCGGTGCGGGGCCGCAAGGCTGCCCGTACCGGCTCCGCCTTGCGTTCAGCCGGGCCAGTGCGCCCTTCCGATGCTGATGATGCGCATGCGCATCCGCGCCGACCGGACGATGGCCTCGTGGGCGGTCGGGTCGTCCGCGGGCGCGTCGAGGAAGGCCGCGGCCGTCATCACCATGTGGTCCACGTAGAGCTGGGCGAGTACCAGCAGTTCGTCCGGCCGCCAGCCGGCCGACGCGGGCTGCGCGGCCAGGCCCGCGGCCACCTCGTCGGCGAAGCGGTCGAGTTCGGCGGCGATGGCGGCGCGGACCGCCTGCACGCCGCCGTAGCGCTCGCGGGCGATGAAGCGCAGGTGCGGCCGCTGCTCCACCGCGTACGACGCGATGATCGCCACCGTCCGGTCGATGATGTCCTCGGAGTCGGTGCTCTCCGCCATCACCGCCCGCACCACCGCGTGCAGGCTGCCGAGCGACTCGCCGACCAGCGCCACGCCGAGGTCCGCCATGCCGGGGAAGTGCCGGTAGAAGGCCGCGGGGGAGACGCCGACCTCGCGGGTCAGCTCGCGCAGGCCCAGGCTGCTGAGGTTCTGGCGCTCCAGCAGCCGCAACCCGGCGTCCAGCAGGGCCTGTCGGGTCTGCTGCTTCTGCGCCTGGCGCACCCCGGACGTGTGACTCATGTCATTCAGTAAACAACCGTTCGCCGACTTTGGCCAGCGTAGGGTGGAGAAGTCAGTGAACAACTGTCATCCGAAACGTCAACTCTCCGGAGATGCAGCAGACATGAGCCTCGTCGTCCTCCTCCTGGGCATGGGCGTCCTGATGGGCGCCGCCGCCCACACCTCGCTCACCGTCTTCACCGTCGCGGCCGCGGCCATCGCCGCCTGGCTGCTGGGATTCGCCGTCCGCGAGCGGGTCGGCCGCCGCCGCGGCTGACCTCCCCCGTCCCGTCCACCACCCTTCCGGGAAGGAACACCGTGAACACCGCAGCGCATCCGGTCGCAGCCGGCCTGTCGGCCGCGCGCGACACCCGTACCGAGGCCGCTCCCGCCGCGGCCGCCGCCGCGCGTGCCGTCCCCGCCGCGGAGCGCGGCCGCCGTGACGCCGACGGCATGGCCGTCGCGGCCTTCCTGCTCGGGCTCCCCGGCCTGCTCGTCATGAACATCGTGCTCGGCCCCGCCGCGATCGCGCTGGCCCTCACCGCCTGCGCGCGCGGGACCCGGCGCCGCGGCCGCGCCCTGCTCGGGCTGCTGCTGGGCGTGGCCGACCTGGTGGTCCTGGTCGCCCTCGCGGTGACCGACCACGGCGTCATCTGGTCCTTCAGCTGACACGCGGCGCCCCAGGAGGCGGCGCCCACCACCGGTGGGCGCCGCCTCCTCTCCGTCCGCCGTCCGCCCCCTCAGGGCAGGGCAGTTCAGGTCAGGTCAGGTCCACGCCCGGGTACAGCGGGAAGCCGGAGAGCAGCTCCGCCGCCTGCGCGGCCACCCGCGCGGCGACCGCCTCGTCGAGGACGTGGTGCGCCTTGGAGAAGCCGCCCTTCGCGGCGGGCGCGGCGCTCGTGGCGCCGAGCACCGTGTCGATCAGCCCGGCGATCTCGTCCATCTCCGCCGTCCCGAGCCCGCGGGTGGTGAGCGCCGGGGTGCCGATCCTGATGCCGGAGGTGTACCAGGCGCCGTTCGGGTCCTGCGGCACCGAGTTGCGGTTGGTGACGATGCCCGCGTCGAGCAGGGCGGTCTCGGCCTGGCGGCCGGTCAGCCCGTAGGAGGAGACGTCGATCAGCACGAGGTGGTTGTCGGTGCCGCCGGTGACGAGCTTCGCCCCGCGCTTGAGCAGGCCCTCGGCCAGCGCCCGGGAGTTGTCGACGATCGCCTGCGCGTACGTGGCGAACTCCGGGCGGCCGGCCTCCGCCAGCGCCACCGCCTTGGCCGCCATCACGTGCGGCAGCGGGCCCCCCAGCACCATCGGGCAGCCGCGGTCGACGTGCTCGGCGAGCGAGTCGTCGCACAGCACCATGCCGCCGCGCGGACCGCGCAGCGACTTGTGCGTGGTGGTGGTGACGATGTTGGCGTGCGGCACCGGGTCGAAGTCGCCGGTCAGCACCTTGCCCGCGACCAGCCCGGCGAAGTGCGCCATGTCCACCATCAGGGTGGCGCCGACCTCGTCGGCGATCTCGCGCATGATGCGGAAGTTGACCAGCCGCGGATAGGCGGAGTAGCCCGCGACGATGATCAGCGGCCGGAACTCGCGGGCGCTCTCGCGCAGCGCGTCGTAGTCGACCAGCCCGGTCTGCGGGTCGGTGCCGTAGCTGCGCTGGTCGAACATCTTGCCGGAGATGTTCGGCCGGAAGCCGTGGGTGAGATGGCCGCCGGCGTCCAGCGCCATGCCGAGCATGCGCTGGTTGCCGAAGTCGGCCCGCAGCTGCGCCCAGTCCTGCTCGGACAGGTCGTTGACCTGCCGTACGCCGGCCTTGGCCAGGGCCGGGCTCTCCACCCGCTGGGAGAGCACCGACCAGAAGGCGACCAGGTTGGCGTCGATGCCGGAGTGCGGCTGCACGTACGCGTGCGCGGCGCCGAAGACGCTCTTCGCGTGCTCGGCGGCCAGCGCCTCGACGGTGTCCACGTTGCGGCAGCCGGCGTAGAAGCGGCGGCCGACAATGCCCTCGGCGTACTTGTCGCTGAACCAGTTGCCCATCGTCAGCAGCACGGCGGGGGAGGCGTAGTTCTCGCTGGCGATCAGTTTGAGCATCTCGCGCTGGTCGGCGATCTCGCTCGCGATGGCGTCCGCGACCCGCGGCTCGACCCCTCGGATGACGTCGAGCGCACTGCGGAAGGCGATCGACTCGGTGCTGTACGCGGTGTCCTGCGCGGCCATGGCGGTCCTCCGGATGGTGGGAAGGGGACGGCCCAGGCGCACGGCACTGTGGTGCTGAACGAGCCGCTCCCCGATGGTTGACCCCATCCCAGCGCGCCAGTCACGGCTCGCCGGGAGCCTACCAACGCGCTCTCGGCCCCGGCGACCTCGACCGCTCCGCGAGACGCGGTCCCACCCGGACGGCCCGCCCGCGCGCGGGCGGCCTGCGGGCCCTGTGCGGGCCATGTGCGGGGGCGGCCGCGGCCCGGGACACGGGGACGCGGCGCCGGGGTGTTTGGATGGAAGCATGGACACGACCGTTCCGACCGCGCCGACCGATCCGAGCGCCCCGCCCGTCCTCACCCGCGTCGACGCGGGCACCGGGGTGATCGAGCTGAACCGGCCCCGCGCGCTCAACGCGCTCGACCTCACCATGGTGCGGCTGATCACCGAGGCGCTGCTGCGCTGGCGGGACGACGACGCGGTGGGCTCGGTGGTGGTGCGCAGCACCTCGCCGAAGGCGTTCTGCGCCGGCGGCGACATCCGGGCGGTGCGCGACGCGGGGGTGCGCGGCGACGAGGAGGCCGTCAGGCGCTACTTCTCCGCCGAGTACGCGCTCGATCTGCTGATCGCGCGCTACCCCAAGCCCTACACCGCGCTCGTCGACGGCTACGCGATGGGCGGCGGCCTCGGCGTGTCGGTGCACGGCTCGGCGATGGCGGTGACCGAGCGGGCGCTGCTGGCGATGCCCGAGAGCGCGATCGGCTTCTTCCCCGACATCGGCGCCAGCTACTTCCTGCCCCGGCTGCCGGGCGCGGTCGGCCGGTGGCTCGCCCTCACCGGCGCCCGGATCTCCGGCGCCGCGGCGCTGGAAGCCGGCCTGGCCACCCACTACGTGCCCGCCGCCGAACTGCCCGCGCTGGAGGCCCTGCTGCTGGAGGGCGCGCCGCCGGCCGCGGCGCTTGACCGGTTCGCCACCACGCCGCCGCCCTCGGAGCTCGCCGGGCGCCGCGCGGCCGTCGACCGCTGCTTCGGCGCCCCCGACCTGGCCGGCGTGCGCGAGCGGCTCGCCGCCCAGGAGGCGGACCGGGAGTGGGCCGAGGAGACGCTGGCGGTACTGGGCGGCGCCTCGCCGATGAGCCTGCGGATCACCTGGGACCTGCTGCTCGCGGGCGCCGGGTCGAGCCTGGAGGACTGCCTGGCCCGCGAACTCGACCTGGCCGTGCGCACCGCCCGCGAACCGGACTTCCACGAGGGTGTACGCGCCCTGCTCATCGACAAGGACCGCAAGCCGGCCTGGTCGGCGGCCAGGTCGGCCACTATGTGAGATGCGGGTGTCATCATGCGGACGGGCAGCGTAGCGTGATCGCCGGGTCTGCGGCCGCGGCACGCCGGCTGCACGCGCAGCCGACCGTGCTCCGGCCGCTCCCCGACGACGACGTCACGACGATTGGAGCGCCATGCCCCGCGAGTGGGACGCCACGACCTACGACTCCCTGCCGCTGCCGCATCTCGGCTGGGGCCGGCGCACCCTCGGCAGGCTGCCGCTGCGCGGCGACGAACGGGTGCTGGACGCGGGCTGCGGCACCGGCCGCGACACCGAAGGACTGCTGGAGCTGCTGCCGCACGGCCGGGTGGTCGCGGTGGACGGCTCCGAGCGGATGCTGGAGCAACTGCGCAGGCGGCTGGACGGACGGCTGGACCGGGTCGAGGTGGTGCACGCCGACCTGACGCGTCCGCTGCCCTTCGAGGGCGAGGTCGACGCGGTGTTCAGCGTCGCGGCCTTCCACTGGGTCGAGGACCACGCGGCGCTCTTCTCCGCGCTCGCCGCCCGGCTGCGCCCCGGCGGCCGCCTGGTGAGCGACTGCGGCGGGCGCGGCAACATCGCCTCCGTCAACGCCGCCGTCGCGGACGTCAGCGGCGCTTCCGCCGGCGGCTGGGAGTTCGCGGGCGTCCAGGACACCGAAGCGCGCCTGGAGGCCGCCGGGTTCACCGACATCGAGGTGCGCCTGCGGCCGGACCCGGCGCGGTTCGCGCCGGGCGGGCAGCTGGAGGCGTTCCTCGCCACCGTCATCCTCGGCGCACAGCTGGACGCGATGGCGCCGCACGACCGCGAACCGTTCGTCGAGGCGGTCGCCGCGCGCCTGGCCGAGCCGGTGGTGGACTACGTGCGCCTGGAGATCTCCGCGGTGCGTGCCTGAGGCCGGGGCGTCCCGCAAGGGCGTCCGGCCGGAGAGGGAGAGCGGCCCGCACCGCTGGGGCGGATGGGTCGCGGGGCGACGCGTAGGGCGTGAGCTGAATCGGTTGAGTCCCGCGCCGCGATCGGCTCCGCCGGGGGCGGTGCCGCCTCCGGTTCAGCGTTGTTAAGGTGTGCGGGCCCGTACTCCCGACCGCCCGCCCGCGCGGGCCCCGCACCGTCCGAGGCCGCATGAGCCCGCTGAAGCGCCCCACCATCGCCGACATCGCCGCTGCCGCGGGCGTCTCCAAGGGCGCGGTCTCCTACGCGCTCAACGGCAAGCCGGGCGTCTCCGAGCAGACCCGCGCGCGCATCCTGGAGATCGCGGCGCGGATGGGGTGGCACCCCAGCAGCGCCGCCCGTGCGCTGTCCGACGGCCGGTCGGGAGCGATCGGCCTGGTGGTGGACCGGCCGGCCTGGGTGCTGGGCATCGAGCCGTTCTTCATGCAGCTGATCTCGGGCGTCGAGTCGGGCCTGGCGGCGACCGGCACCGCGCTGCTGCTCCAGGTCACCGAGGACGCCGACGCCGAGGAGGCCGCGTACCGGCGCTGGTGGGGGGAGCGGCGGGTGGACGGCGTGCTCCTCGTCGACCTGCGCGAGGACGATCCGCGGCTGGCGCTGCTGGCCGAACTCGGCCTGCCCGCCGTGGTGGTGGGGCACGCGGGCGTTCCCGAGGCGCCCTCGGTGTGGATGAACGACGGCGCGGCGGTCCGCGAGGTGCTCGCCTACCTGGCCGCGATGGGCCACCGCAGGATCGCCCGGGTGGCCGGGCCCGCGCACTTCGTGCACACCCGCGAGCGCGGCGAGGACTTCGCCAGGTCCGCGCACGAACTCGGCCTGTCCGGTGTCGACTGCGTCCACACCGACTACTCCGGCGAGGAGGGCGCCCGCGCGACCCGCCGCCTGCTCTCCGGCGCCGCCCGCCCCACCGCGGTGATCTACGACAACGACGTGATGGCGGTCGCCGCGCTCAGCGTCACCCAGGAGATGGGCATTTCGGTTCCCGGCGAGCTGTCGCTCGTCGCCTGGGACGACAGCGAGCTGTGCCGGCTGGTGCATCCCTCGCTCACCGCGGTGAGCCGCAGCGTCCCGGAGTACGGCCGCCGCGCCGCCGCCGCGCTGCTCGCCCTGGTCGGGGGCGAGGCCGTGCCGGACATCCAGCTCGAACCCCCGGTCCTCGTCCCCCGCGGCAGCACCGCCCCCGCCCCCCGCCCTTGACGCTGCCGCTACCTCGCCCCGCCGCCTCGCACGCTCCGGGCCCGCCGCCGGCGGCGACACCGCCCCCGCCCCTCCGGCCCGAGCGGCGCGCCGACGGCCGCTGCCGTCCCGGCAGTTGCGTCCGCCGGCGCGCCGCTCGGGCCCCGGCGCCCACAGGGACGCCCACGTCCGCATGGGCACGCCGCCCCCGGCGGCCTCCGCCGATGCGAGCCGCGCGGACTCCCGTGCCCGGCGGCGACACCGTCCTGCGACGGTCCGTTTCTGCCCGCTACCGGCGGGACTTGGCGTCGGCGCCCTTCCTCCTGCCTGGGACCGGCTGTCGGCGCCGCCCCGGCGGCGGCCTCTCGCCGACCGTCGCGGACACGTCGCTCGGGTCGGGACGCCGGCAGGCCGACGCGCCCGCCCCTCGCGCCTTCCCAGCGCTGCGCCGCGCGTCGGCTCCGGGCCCGGCCGGCGATCCGGCCCGGCGCGGGCTGCGCGCCCGTACCCGCCCGCGCGGCGCTCCGGCCCCGCGCCGGTAGGCGGACCCGCCGGCCTGCGGGCTTGCCAGCGCTACGCCCCGCGTGGCTCCGCGTGGGCGCCGGGCCCGGCCGCCGGTCCGGCCCGTACCGGCCCGCGCGGCGCTCCGGCCCCGCGCCGGTAGGCGGACCCGCCCGCCCCGCGGGGCTTCCCGTCGCTACGCCGCGCGTGGCTCCCCACGGGCTCCGGGCCCGGCCGGCGGTTCGGCGCGGCGCCGGGGTGCGCGCCCCCGGGCGGGGGGAATTAGCCGTCGCGGGCTGCGCGACCGCCCCTTCCGCCCCTTCCCGCGCAGCGCGCGGGTCGGTGCAGGTCACGGCACGCCCACCTCTCGGCGCGCTTGCGCGCCATCGTGTTTCACGTTGTTTCACCACTCCGAACCCTGTCCGATGCCTTGACGTCCTGTGATGCGCGCGAGTTAAATCACGACGCGATATAAGGCGTGAAACAAGTAGTGAAACAAGCGTGCAGACCCCCTCGCTGCACGGTCGTTCCTGCACGGTCGCACGTGTCAGGCCCATGCCATTGCCGAGAAAGGCAACGACCCATGAGCGCAGCCATCCATCACCGCGGCACGCGACGCCGGCCGCGGCGCATCCTCCTGGGGATGCTCACCGCCGCGGCCGCGGCCCTCACCCCGGTCCTGGCGGTCTCCTCCACCGCCCACGCCGCAGGCGAGAACGTCCAGGTCTACCTGACCACCACCAGCGACTCCGGCGGCCGCACCGTGGCCAAGGGCCTGGAGCAGCAGGCGCCGATCGCCTTCAGCTCGGGCACCGGCGGCTCGGGGCAGAACGTCACGGTGGACGAGGGCACGACCTACCAGCAGTTCACCGGCGCGGGCGCCTCGTTCACCGACACGGCCGCCTATCTGCTGAACTCCAGCGGCGCACTGTCCGCGTCCGCCCGCAGCACCGTCATGCAGAAGCTCTTCGACCCGGTGAACGGCATCGGCGTCGACTTCCTGCGCAACCCGATGGGCGCCTCCGACCTGGCCCGGTACAGCTACACGTACGACGACATGCCCTCCGGGCAGACCGACCCGAGCCTGGCGCACTTCTCCATCGCGCACGACCAGACGGACATCGTGCCGCTGACCAAGCAGGCCAAGCAGCTCAATCCCAACCTGAAGGTGATGGCGACCCCCTGGACCCCGCCGCCGTGGATGAAGGACAACGGCAGCTACGTCCAGGGCTGGCTGCAGTCGCAGTACTACGCCGCCTATGCGCAGTACTTCGTGAAGTACATCCAGGCCTACCAGGCCGCCGGCGTGCCCATCGACTACATCTCGGCGCAGAACGAGCCCACCGTCGGCGGCGACTACCCCGGCGCGAACTGGAACGGCTCCGGCCTGGCGTACTTCACCAAGACCAACCTGCTGCCGGCGCTGCACGGTGCGGGCCTGTCCACCAAGGTGCTGGCGCTGGACTGGAACCCTGACTCCTATGCCGGCTTCGCCGCACCCACCGTGGACGACGCCTCGATCCGCAACGACCCCAACTTCGGCGGCATCGCCTGGCACGGCTACGCGGGCAGCGTGAGCACCCAGACCACGATCCACAACCAGTACCCGAACGTGCCCTCCTTCGACACCGAGCACTCCGGCGGCACCTGGATCGGCAACCAGCAGAAGGAGGACATGGAGAACCTGATCGACTACACCCGCAACTGGGGCCAGAGCTGGGTGAAGTGGAGCCTGGCGGTCGATCAGAACATGGGCCCGCACAACGGCGGCTGCGGCACCTGCACCGGCCTGATCACCGTGCACAACGACGGCAGCGGGAAGGTCGACTACACCATCGAGTACTACACGATGGGCCAGCTGACCAAGTTCGTGAAGCCCGGCGCCCACCGGATCAACTCCAACGACAACTCCACGATCCGCAACGTCGCGTGGAAGAACCCGGACGGCTCCAAGGCGCTGGTGGCCTACAACGAGGCGACCTCGCCGCAGCAGCTGCGGGTCAACTGGGGCAACGAGAGCTTCGCCTACACCCTGCCCGCCGGCGCGTCGGCGACCTTCACCTGGGCCGGTACGCCCGGCAGCGGCGGCGGCACCTCGCCCGGCCACACCGGCACCGTCACCGGCTACGGCGGCAAGTGCGTCGACGTGGCCGGCGGGAGCAGCGCCAACGGCGCCGCCGTCCAGCTCTACGACTGCAACGGCACCACCGCGCAGTCCTGGACCGCCTCGGGCACCACGCTGCAGGCGCTCGGCAAGTGCATGGACGTGGCGTCCGCGGGCACCGCCAACGGCAGCCAGGTGCAGTTGTACGACTGCAACGGCACGGCCGCCCAGCAGTGGACCAGAGGTGCGAACAACTCCCTGGTGAACGTCGGCTCGGGCAAGTGCCTGGACGCCACCGGGCCCAGCTCGGCGAACGGCACCCGGCTGCAGATCTGGAGCTGCACCGGAGCGGCCAACCAGCAGTGGACGGCGCCCGCCGCCTGATCCACCGCGCCCATGAACGGCCGCCGGCGGCCCTCTCACCGCCGGCCGGCCGCGCCGAGGGAAGCAGCCGCCGGTCCGCACGCACCACGCGGGCCGGCGGCTGGGTCGCGCCCGGATACCCCCAGGCCGGGCGGTGTGCGGCGGCGAACCGTTTCGTCGGCTGATGTTCGGCTGAACGTTGACCCAAGTGGCCCTGCGCGGGTGGGACCCGCGGGCACGGAACGCCTACGCTGCACATGCCGTCTCGCACGCCGCGCCCGCTCTCGCGACGAGGAGTCCCCGTGTCCATCGCCCGCAGTGAGAGTGCCGTGTGGCAGCGCACGTCGGTGCGGTCGACGGCCATGGCGCTCCCGCTCGCGGCCGTGGCGGCGCTGCTCGCGGTCAAGTGGCCGCTGATCGACTCCAGCGCCGGCCGGCTCGGCTCCGCCGACGGCGAGTGGCTGGCCGCGGCGGTCGCCGCGGCCGTCATGACCTGGGTGTGCTCGGCCACCGCCCAGCAGGGCGCGGTGGTGGAGACGCTGCCGCCGGGCCGCCTGCTGGCCGCGCAGTTCGCGGCCTCCGCCGCCAACCACGTGCTGCCCGCCGGGGTCGGCGGCAACGCGGTCAACCTGCGCTTCCTGGTCCGCCGCGGACTGAGCCCGACCCGCTCGGTGGCCGCGCTCGCGGTCCGCGCCTGCGCCGCGGTGATCGGCCGGATCGTGCTGCTGCTGGTGGTGCTGGCCTCCTTCCCCGGCGCGCTGCACATCCGCCGGGTCACCTCGGGCGGCGCCTCGGTGCCGGACCACCCGCTGGTCGTCAGCGTGGTGGTGGCGGCCGTCCTGACCTGCGGTTACGTGCTGACCCGGTGGGCGCGCAGGCTGCGCGACCGGCTGCGCGCGTTTCTCTCCTCGGTGGCGGCCGACGTGCGGACGCTGCACTGCAGCCGGGCCAGGATCGCCGCGCTGTGGGGCGGTTCGCTGGCCTTCCCGGCGATGCACGCGGCGGTGCTGGTGTCGGTGGTGCGCGCGGTGCACGCTCCGGTGCCGGTGAGCGGCGTGGTGGTGGCGTACCTGTGCGCGAGCACCGCGACCGGCTGGCTGCCGACGCCCGCGGGCCTCGGCTCGCTCGACGCCGCCCTCGGGCTCGCGCTGGTGACGGCCGGCGCCTCGGCCGTC
The DNA here is from genome assembly GCF_036353415.1 of Actinacidiphila polyblastidii. Classification (NCBI taxonomy): domain Bacteria; kingdom Bacillati; phylum Actinomycetota; class Actinomycetes; order Kitasatosporales; family Streptomycetaceae; genus Actinacidiphila; species Actinacidiphila polyblastidii. Next base: position 98,262 of record NZ_JAZEWV010000006.1, on the reverse strand, counting down.
GCGGCGACCTCCGCGGTGCTCGGCTACCGGCTGGTCACGGCCTGGCTGCCGTTGATCCCGGGGGTCGTGGTGCTGGCGGTGCTGGTGCGCTGCAGGGAACTTTAGGTACGGACCTTTGCCGTATCCCTTGACGGGCCACATCCCCGCCATTTAAATCACGTCCTGAACTAAGACGTGATGTAAGTCTCCCTGGGTGTGCGCCGCCTCATGGACTGTCAGGCGCATGACCACTTTCGCCGTTTCGTACGGCCGCCGTTCCCCCCGACCGAGGAGTTCCGGCATGTCGGCATCACCCCCCACCCGACGATTCCGCCCCCGTCCGCTCGTCCTGCTCGCCGCCGCCGCCCTGCTCGTCGGCGGCTGGCTGCAGACCGGCGCCGGGCATACCACCGCGGCCGCCGCCGACGCGGCGCCCGCGGCCGCCACCGCCACCTTCACCGACGACTTCAACGGCGCCGCCGGCAGCGCCGCCGACAGCTCCAAGTGGGGGTACGAGACCGGCGACAACGTCAACAACCACGAGCGGGAGTACTACACCAGCGGCGCCCACAACGCCGCCCTCGACGGCCAGGGCGACCTGGTCATCACCGCCCGCAAGGAGAACCCGGCCAACTACCAGTGCTGGTACGGCAGCTGCCAGTACACCTCGGCCCGGCTGTCCACCCCGCAGAAGTTCACCCAGGCGTACGGCCACTTCGAGACCCGCATGAAGCTGCCCCGCGGCCAGGGCATGTGGCCCGCGTTCTGGCTGCTCGGCGGCAGCAACTGGCCGACCGACGGCGAGATCGACATCATGGAGAACGTCGGCTTCGAGCCCGGCAGCGTGCACGGCACCATCCACGGCCCCGGGTACTCCGGCTCGGCCGGCATCGGCGCCGGATACACCCTGCCGAACGGCCAGAGCTTCTCCGACGCCTTCCACACCTTCGCCGTCGACTGGGCGCCGAACTCCATCAAGTGGTCGGTGGACGGCACCGTCTACGAGACCCGCACCCCCGCCGACCTCGGCGGCAACCGCTGGGTCTTCGACCACCCCTTCTACATCATCCTCAACCTCGCGGTCGGCGGTTACTGGCCCGGCGACCCCGACGGCAGCACCACCTTCCCGCAGCAGCTCGTCGTGGACTACGTGCACGTCACCACCAGCGACAGCGGCAGCACCGGCGGCACGACCGGCGGCACCACCGGCGGCGGTGGCCACGCCATCACCGGCATCGCGGGCAAGTGCGTCGACGTGGCCGCCGCCAACAGCGCCAACGGCACCCCTGTCCAGCTCTACGACTGCAACGGCAGCGCCGCCCAGGCGTGGACCAGCACCGGCGGCACGCTGCGGGCGCTCGGCAAGTGCCTGGACGTGACCGCGGCCGGCACCGCCAACGGCGCGCAGATCCAGCTCTACGACTGCAACGGCACCGCGGCCCAGCAGTGGGTGGTCACCAGCGCCCACGACATCGTCAACCCGGCCGCGAACAAGTGCCTCGACGCCTCGGGCAACAGCTCCGCCAACGGCACCAGGCTCCAGATCTGGACCTGCACCGGTGGCGCCAACCAGAAGTGGACGTACACCGGCTGATGAAGAAGTCCACCAGCATCCTCAGCGCCGCGGCTCTGGCCGCCGGCGCCCTCGGCGCCTTCGGCATCGCCCAGAGCGCCTTCGGCGCCGACCCGGCCGGAGCGATCTCCGGCTACGGCGGCAAGTGCGTCGACGTGGCCGCCGCGAGCAGCGCCAACGGCGCCGCTGTCCAGCTCTACGACTGCAACGGCACCGCCGCGCAGACCTGGACCGTCTCCTCCGACGGCACCCTGCGGGCCCTCGGCAAGTGCATGGACGTCACCTCGGCCGGTACCGCCAACGGCGCGCAGATCCAGCTCTACGACTGCAACGGCACCGCCGCCCAGAAGTGGACCGCGAGCAGCGGCACGCTGGTCAACGCCGGGTCCGGCAAGTGCCTGGACGCCACCGGGCCCAGCTCCGCCAACGGCACCCGGCTGCAGATCTGGACCTGCGCCGGCTCGGCCAACCAGAAGTGGACGCTGCCCACCGGCGGCGGTGGCACCACCACGCCGCCCACCAGCCCGCCGACCGGCACCACGGTGCAGGCCGTCGCGCCCTACCTGTACAACGGCTGGGGCAACCCGCCGGACCCGACCACGATCATGAACGCCACCGGGGTCAAGTGGTTCACGCTGGCCTTCGTGCTCTCCAACGGCACCTGCAACCCGCAGTGGGACGGCGGCCGGCCGCTCACCGGCGGCGTCGACCAGACCACCATCACCAAGGTGCGCGCGGCCGGCGGCGACGTCGTCCCGTCCTTCGGCGGCTACAGCGGCAACAAGCTGGAGCAGTCCTGCACCAGCGCGAGCGCGCTCGCCGGGGCCTACCAGAAGGTGATCAGCGCCTACGGGCTCAAGGCGATCGACATCGACATCGAGGCCGACGCCTACAGCAACGGCACCGTCCAGCAGCGCACCGTCGACGCGCTGAAGACGATCAAGGCCAACAACCCGGGCATCGCGGTCTACGTCACCATCGGCACCGGCCAGTCGGGACCCGACACCGGGCTGATCAACAAGGCGGCGGCCTCCGGCCTGAGCGTCGACGCCTGGACGATCATGCCGTTCGACTTCGGCGGCGCCGGCCAGAACATGGGCAACCTCACCACCAAGGCCGCCGACGGGCTCAAGAACGCCCTGAAGAGCGCCTACGGCTACAGCGACGACACGGCCTACCGGCACAGCGGCATCTCGTCGATGAACGGCATCACCGACGGGGACAACCCGGAGACCGTCACCGTCAACGACTTCCGGACCATCCTCGCCTACGCCCAGGCCCACCACCTGGCCCGGCTGACCTTCTGGTCGGCCAACCGGGACCGGCCGTGCCCCGGCGGCTACCCGGGCGACGACACCTGCTCGGGCGTCTCGCAGAACGCCTGGGACTTCACCCGCACCTTCGCGCAGTACACCGGCTGACGTCCCCGGCACAACGCTCTCCGCTCCCCGGCCGTGCACACATGGTTCCCGCGATGCAACCATGCTGCGGGCCGGGGAGCGGAGGTGCGTCCGGGTGGCGGAGCCGACAGGAAAGACCGGGATGACAGGAACAGTGGGAACAGCGGGAACAGCGGGGGCCGGCGGCGGGGCGACCGGGCGGGTCCTGGTGGTGGACGACGACGCGGCGATCCGCCGCTCGCTGACCCGCGCGCTGCGGCTGCGCGGCTTCGCCGTCAGCGAGGCCGACGGCGGAGCAGCCGCGCTCGACCTGCTCGCCGCCTCCCCGCCCGACGTGCTGGTCCTGGACATCGCGATGCCCGGGGTGGACGGCATCCAGGTCTGCCGCACGCTGCGCGAGGGCGGCAGCGACCTGCCGGTGCTGGTCCTCTCCGCCCGCGACGAGGTGGCCGACCGGGTCGCCGGACTCCAGGCAGGCGCAGACGACTACCTCGTCAAGCCGTTCGCCCTGGAGGAGCTGGTGCTGCGGCTGCACGCCCTGCTGCGCCGCCGCCCGCCGCAGTCCGACGACCGGATACGGGCCTGCGGCGTCGTCCTCGACCCCGCCGCCCGCACCGCAGCCCGCGACGGCGAACCGCTCGACCTCACCCGGCGCGAGTTCGAGCTGCTGGAGGTGCTGGCCCGCAACGCCGGCATCGTGCTGACCAGGGACCAGCTGCTCGACCGCGTCTGGGGCTACGACTTCGAGGTGCGCAGCGACGCCGTCGACACCTTCGTCAGCTACCTGCGCCGCAAGCTGGAGGCCGGCGGCCGCCCCCGGCTGCTGCACACCGTGCGCGGCGTGGGCTTCGTGCTGCGGCCCGCCGACGGCATCGACGCTCACGCCGAAGGCCCCGGCGAGCGGGCCGCCGAACGGGATGCGGCGGACGGCCCCGCGCGGTCGGGCGGCACGGCATGAGGCTGTCGACCAGGATCGCGCTCGCCGTCGGGGTGCTCGTGCCGCTGCTGGTCCTCGCCTCGGGCTGGATCATGGTCCGGCTCGTCGCGGGGGACGTGCACCGGCAGGCCGACGCCCATCTGCGGCAGCGCGCCGCGGACGTGCAGCCGGAGGCCAAAGACCTGCTGCGGGCGATGGCCAACGACCGCCCGGCCGGCGTCGAGGAGGCCCGCAGCCGGCGGCTGTTCACCGCCGCCCTGGACGTCGGCATCCGCGTCACCGGCCCCGGCGGCACGGTGTCCGGCGGCCCGCAGCCCGCCGCCTCCGTCCCGCTGCCGTCGGTGGAGGGCGCGGCCGCGCCGGTCACCGTGCGGGCCGGCCGGCAGAGCTGGCGGGTGCTCGCGGTACCGGTCCGCGGCACCCGGACGGCCGCGCCCGGCACGCTCTGGCTCTTCGCCGGCGACACCGCGGGCCAGGCGCAGATCAGCCAGGTGCGGCGTCGGGTGCTCGGGGTCGCCGTGCTCACCGCGCCGGTGGCCGGCGCGGTCGCCTGGTTCGCCGCGGTGCGGCTGGCCCGGCCGCTGCTGCTGCTGCGCCGCCGCGCGGCCGGACTCGACCCGCGGGTCAGCGCCGCCCGCCTCGATCACGCCGCCAGCGGCGTACCGGAGATCGACGACCTCGCCCGTACCCTGCAGACCGTGCTCGCCCGCTACGACGAGCAGGCCGCACGGACCGGCGAGGCGCTCGCCAGCGCCCGCTCCTTCTCCGCCGCGGCCTCCCACGAGCTGCGTACCCCGCTGATGAGCATGCGCATCAACCTCGACGTGCTGGACGGCGATCCGGCGCCCGGCCCTGCCGAGCGCGCCGAGATCGTCGCCGACCTGCGGGCGGAGCACGAGCGGCTGCTCGGGCTGCTCGTCATGCTGCGCACCCTCGCGCAGGGCGACCTGGTCGAGGCCGACGCGTTCGCGCCTGTCGACCTGGTGGAGCTGGTCGACGCCGCGGTGCGCGACCTGCGGCGCGACCACCCGCGGCTGCCGGTGACCAGCGACGCCGCCGGACCGTGCCCGGTGGTCGCCTGGCCGCCGGGGCTGCGCTCCGCGGTGGACAACCTGCTCACCAACGCCGTGGTGCACGGCTCGGGCACCGTCGAGGTCGCGGTGCGCCCGGTCGGCGCCGCGGGCGCGGTGCGGATCTCCGTCGCCGACCACGGCCCCGGCGTCCCGCCGGACGCCCGGGACGCCGTCTTCCACCGGTTCCACCGCCGCCCCGACAGCGACGGCTCCGGTCTCGGCCTGGCGCTGGTCGCCCAGCAGGCGGCCCTGCACGGCGGCGCCGTCACCGTCACCGCCCGCCCGGACGGCAGGCCGGGCGCCTGCTTCGTCCTGGAGCTGCCACGGGCGACCGCGCCGCCGACGCTGCCGCGCCACCGCGACTGGCTGACCGGATCGAGCACGGGCGGCTGACCCCCAACCGGACGACGCCGGCCACGCCGCGCTGCTCGCGCGGATCACGGCGGAGGTGGGGGTCCGCCCCGCTCTCCGGCCCGCGTCCGAGTTCGCGTCGGGGCCTGCGTCCCGGTCCGCTCGGCGGTGTCGACGCCGTGCGCCGATGGGCGCAGGCGGGCGCGCGGCGCCGGCTGTTCCTGCTCAGCCACACCGACGCGCCGGTGCCGGTGCCCGCGGCCGTACTGGGCGGCGGACACGAGCTGCTGACCGGCCGCCGGCTGGCGCGGGACGAGGACCTGACGCTGCTCGCGGGAGGAGCGGGGGCGCTGCGCCAGGGCTGAACGATTTGGCACCGCGGCCCCGCCGGAGCCACAAGGTTTCCACAAAGAGGGTTCCTACGCTCCGGGACGAGCGGCGCCGCGAAGGTGCGCCGCCGCCGGTCGAAGAGGAGAAACCCATGCAGACCACACGGGCCGCGGTCGCGGCCGCCGCGGCGCTCGCCGCACTGCTCACCGCCGCGGGAACCGCCGCCGCCGACACCGGCAGCACCCCGTCGCCGTCGGCGAAGGCGCACCCCGCCGCGAAGGCGCCCACCGGAGACGGCGCGAAGGCGCTCTGCAAGCGGGTGCCGAAGATCGACGCGCGGATCGACCGCGCCCTGCAGCGGCTCAACGGCAATGACACCGTCCGCGGTTCCGTCGCCCGGCTGCAGAAGCGGGTCGACAACGCGAACGCCAAGGGCGACACGGCCGTGGCGACGTTCCTGAAGGACCGGCTGACCTTCCGGCAGTCCCTGATCCCGACGCTCGACAAGCGCAGCACCGACCTGGACGCCGTCCGCACCTGGTGCGGCACCCAGGGCGACGCGACCAGCGGGAAGGCGAAGTGACGCGCAGGGCAAGGGCACTGGCGGCACTGCCCGCCGCGGCGCTCGCGCTCGCGGTGCTCGCGGGCTGCGGCGGGCACTCCGGGTCGGCCGCGCCGTCGGAGGGGTCGACCTCGCCCGCGCCGTCCGCGTCGGACTTGGCGCACATGCAGAAGCTCGTGGACGACGCCGACTCCGCCGCGGCGGCGGCCGAGTCGGACGCCGCGGGCGACAAGTGACGCGATCGGCGGCGCGCCGGACGGAGCGACAGCGCTGGCGTCAGGTGGGCCGCCGCGCGGGCTACTTCGCGTCCGCGTAGCACTCCACCGCGTGCGTCTCCAGCGGGAAGCGCACCGCGGTGTCGCCGAACACCAGGCGGCGGGCCTCCTCGCCCGCCGCCGTCACCGCTTCGCACACCGCACCGGCCAGCGCCTCGGGAGTGTGCACGATCACCTCGTCGTGCTGGAAGAACACCAGCCGCGGCTCCGGCCCGATGGCGGTGAGCCGCCGCCGGAGCGCGGCGAGCATGGCCAGCGCCCAGTCCGAGGCGCTGGCCTGGATCAGGAAGTTCCGGGTGAAGCGCCCCCAGGAGCGGGCCGCCCTGAGATCGGGTGACGCGCCGTCGGACAGGTCCGCCTCCTCGTCGATCAGGCGCGACGCGGACGGCGTCGGCGAGGTACGGCCCAGCCGGGACCGCACGACCCCGCCCGCCTCGCCGGTGCGGGCCGCGGACTCCACCAGGGCGAGCGCCGCGGGGAAGCGCCGCCGCATCACCGCGAGCAGCTGGCCGGCCGCACCGCTGGTCTGCCCGTACATCGCGGCGAGCAGCGCGATCTTCGCGCGCGACCGGTCGCCCTGGAAGGCGTCCTGGGCCAGCGCCGCGTACAGGTCGCCCGCGGCCGAGGCCCGCGCGAGGCCGGGGTCACCGGACATCGCCGCCAGCACCCGCGGCTCCAGCTGCCCGGCGTCGGCCACCACCAGCCGGTGCCCGGGATCGGCCACCACCGCGGCGCGCAGCAGCCGCGGGATCTGCAGCGCACCGCCCCCGCGGGTCGCCCAGCGGCCGGAGACCACCCCGCCCACCACGTACTCCGCGCGGAACCGGCCGTCGCGCACCCAGCTCTCCCGCCAGGCCCAGCCGTGTGCGGCGTGCATCCTGGACAGTTCCTTGTAGCGCAGCAGCAGCGCCGCCGCGGGGTGGTCGACGGCCCGCAGCGCGTGCGAGCGGGTCGAGTCGAGGAGCACGCCGACCCGGGCGAAGGCCGGCAGCACCTGGGCGGGGGAGTCGGGGTTGACCGGCCGGCCGCCGAGCGCGTCCTGGATCTGCAGGGCCAGCTCGCTGAGCAGCGGGGGTCGGGCCCCGCCGGCGGGGCGGGGCCCCAGCAGGCCGATCAGCAGCTCGTCGTGGACGGTGGCGCTCCACGGCAGGCCGTCGCGTCCCATCTCCACCGCGGCCAGCGCCCCCGCGGACTCCGCGGCGCACAACAGCGCCATCCGGTCGGGGTGTTCACCCGCGCCGGTCCGCCGCCGCTGGTCGGCGTGGACGGCGACGAGCGCCTCCAGCGGATCGGCCTGCGGCGGGAGATGGCGCCGGTCGGCGGCGAACAGCACCGGCTGGTCGTCGGCGCCCGGCTCGGGCGCGTCCCGCGGCTCCGGCAGCCCGTGCAGTCTGGCCCAGGCAGCGCCGAGCGAGCGCGGCCGCCGGTGCCTGCCCTCCTGCCCGAGCAGCAGCGACTCGACGAGCTTCACGTCGTGGCAGCGGGCCGGGCGTGTCCCGGAGCGCTCCAGCAGCCACGGATACACCTCGTCGGTGGCGGCCCACACCCAGCGGGGCGGCCGCGCGGCCTCGCGCCGGGCCACCTCGGCTGCCAGGTCCGGATGGCGCTCCACCGCGCCGGCAGGGACTCCGTCCTCGGTGAGCGCACGCAGCCGCCCGCCGGCACCCACCGGGTCCGGCACCACCGCCACACGCTCTCCACCAGCCACGACTCCTCCCAGCCACCGACCTTAGGCGGCCCCACTGACAACGCGGGCCGACGCAGCGGACGAGGGCAGGGGTCAGCGCGGCGTCACCGGCATGCCGGGCATGCCGGTGACGCTACGCCCGGGGCAGGGCAAGGGGTGGGCGGGGGCGTCCGCTCAGGAGCCCGGCTGGGCCTCGGCTACGGACTTGCGCACCTCTTCCATGTCCACGGCACGGGCCTGGGCGATGACGTCCTCGAGCGCCGGCGCGGGAAGCGCGCCGGGCTGGGCGAAGATCGCCACCTTGTCGCGCACGATCATCAGCGTGGGGATCGACTGGATCTGGAAAGCGGCCGCGAGCTCCGGCTGGGCCTCCGTGTCCACCTTGGCGAAGACCAGGTCGGAGTGCGTGGCCGACGCCTTGTCGTACACCGGCGCGAACATCTTGCACGGTCCGCACCAGTCCGCCCAGAAGTCGATGAGGACGAAGTCGTTGGACGAAACGACCTCGTCGAAGTTCTCCTTGGTCAGCTCCAGAGTGCTCATGCCCCCACAACGGGCCGAGGCAGCCGGAAATTCCTGGCGCCAGGGGTCCGTCGTTCACTCATCCGAGTGGTGCGCACCCGCTGCGTAGTGGCGCGGTCCGGCGTGCGCTCGTTGGTCGGCGTATGGCAGGAACCAAGTGGATCAGGCAAGAGATCGGGCCGGCGGCGGACGGCCAGGGATGGCGTCCGACCCGCGGCGGAACGCTTCTGCACGGCGCCGACGCCCCGCTCTACGCGGCCCTCGCCGACCAGTGGCGGATGGCGGGCCGGATGGTGCCCGGCCAGACGGACGCCGAGTGGGCCCGGATCGTGGGCGCCGTCCCCCGCCTGACCGGCGTCTGACCGGCCTCTGATCCGCCGCGCGGGAGCCGCAGGACCCCGGTCCCGGTCCCGACCCCGGTGCTTCCGAGGGGGGTTCGGGGGGTCACGCCTCCCCGGACCTGGACGCCGGCTCGGAGCCGGGGCCGGGCGCGGGCGCCGGCAGCGGGCGGCCGGGCCGGGGCCCCTCGTAGGCGCCGGAGGGGCGCATGCGCAGCGGACGCTCGTCGTACTCCTCCAGCGCGTGCGCGATCCAGCCGACCGTGCGGGCCACGGCGAACACGGTCTCGCCCGCCTCGGCGGGCATCGCGCGGGACAGCGAGAGCACCGCGAGCGCCAGGTCGACGTTGGCGTACAGCGGGGCGTGCCGGGCCGCGGTGGCCACCAGGTCGCGGGCCGCCTCCAGCGCGGGGGCCGCCCCGGGCGCCCGCGCCAGCAGGTCCAGCAGCATCCGGGCCCTCGGGTCCTCGCCGCGGTAGAGCCGGTGGCCGAGTCCGGGAATCGGCTGTCCTGCCCGCAGGTACGCGGCGACCACCGGCGCCGCGCCGCCGCGCTCCAGCACCTCGGCGAGCATCCGGTGGGCCAGCGCGCTGGTCTGGCCGTGCAGCGGGCCGTCGAGCGCGCCGAGTCCGGCCGACACCACGGCGTACGGGTGCGCGCGGGCCGAGGCGGCGACGCGCGCCGCGAGCGTCGAGGCGGCCAGGTCGTGGTCGACGAGCAGCCCGAGCGCGGTGTCCAGCACCCGCAGCCAGGCGGGGTCCGGCGGTTCCGTGGTCAGCCGCGACCACAGCCGCGCCGGCAGCGGTCCGCCGCCGGGGTCCGCCTCCCCGGCCGGCGGCAGCGCGTCGACCATGGTCGGGATCAGACCGCGCGCGGTGCCGAGCACCGCCTCGGGCGCCAGATCGAAGCGCAGCGGGTCCGCGGCGGCGGCGGCGATCACCGCCACCCGCAGCCGGTCCATCGGACCGCACCCGGCGGGCAGTGAGGCGGCCGCCGCCCGCGCCGCGGCGAGCTGCTCCCGCGGCGCCTCGAAGCGCACGCTGCGCCGCATCGTCCCCGACCACAGCCATGCGGCGATCTCCTCGAAGGAGCAGGCGGCGGCCAGCTCGGTCGCGTCGACCCCGCGGAAGGAGAAGCGGTCGGGTTCGATCAGCGTGATGGCGGTGCGGACCCGGAAGGCGTCACCGGCCGTTCCCGCACCAGCGCCCACACCGGACCCGGCTTCCGTCCCGGCCCTGGTCCCGGCGCCGGTCCCGGCCGGTGCCGCGGCCGCCGGTCCACCGGCGGCGCCGGCCTTGTTGCCGCGCCTGGCCAGCGCCGCGACCTGGCCCGGGTCGAAGGTGCTGCCACGCCCGCCGGCCGCGCGCCTGCTGTCCAGCAGCCCGCGGCTGACGTAGGCGTACAGCGTCTCCGGCTTCACGCCGAGCCTGCGGGCCGCCTCCTGGGTGCCGATCCGCCCGCCGCTGTGCCCGTCGTCCCCGCCGCCTCCGCCGACAGCGCCGTTCCCGTCGCCGTGCCGCGCGGTCTCCTCCGTCATGGGCCACACCGTATCCGCATCGGGGCCACCTTCACTCCGATCCAATCAATGCTTAATCAATGTTGACACCATGATAATCAATCATGGACAGTCAAGTACATACCCCAGGAGGACCACGATGCCGACCACCGAGCACAGCGACCCGACCGCGCCGGGCGCCCCCATCGACGTACCCCGCGGCCTGAAGGGCGTGGTCGTCACCGAGACCTCGCTCGGCGACGTCCGCGGGGCCGAGGGCTTCTACCACTACCGGGAGTTCTCCGCGGTCGAACTGGCGCAGACCAGGACGTTCGAGGACGTCTGGTACCTGATGGTCCACGGCGCGCTGCCCGACGCCGCCCAGCGCGCCGCGTTCGCCGCCCGCACCGCCGCGCTGCGCCGGCTGCCGGCCGACGTGCGGGACGCCCTGCCCGCGGTCGCGCGCTCGACCGCCCTGTCGGGGCCGCTCGCCGGACTGCGCACCGCGCTGTCGCTGGCCGGCGCCTCGGCAGGGTTCCGGCCGCTCTACGACATCGACCCCGAGCGCCGCCAGGCCGACGCGCTGGCCGCCTGCGCGCTGGTGCCGACGCTGCTCACCGCACTGCACCGGCTCGGCCGGGGCCTGGAGCCGGTCGAGCCGCGCGACGACCTGCCGCACGCGGCCAACTACCTCTACATGCTGACCGGCGAGGAGCCCGACCCGGCCCGGGCGCGGGCGGTCGAGCGCTATCTGATCTCGACGGTGGACCACGGCTTCAACGCGTCCACCTTCACCGCGCGGGTGATCGCCTCCACCGGCGCCGACCTCGCGGCCTGCCTGGTCGGCGCGATCGGCGCGCTGTCCGGGCCGCTGCACGGCGGCGCGCCCAGCCGCGCGCTGGACACCCTGGACGCCATCGGCAGCCCCGACCGGATCGACGGCTGGCTGCGCGAACGCGTGCTGGCCGGCGACCGGATCATGGGCTTCGGCCACCCGGTCTACCGCACCGAGGACCCGCGCTCGCGCATGCTCAAGGGCATCGCCCGCTCCTTCGGCGGCGACCTGGTCGACTTCGCGGTGCGGGTCGAGGAGCGCGCCGAGGCGATACTCGCCGAGCTGAAGCCCGGCCGGGACCTGCACATCAACGTGGAGTTCTTCGCCGGCGTGGTGATGGAGCTGTGCGGGCTGCCCCGGGACATGTTCACGCCGACCTTCGCGGCCGCCCGGGTCGTCGGCTGGAGCGCGAACGTGCTGGAGCAGGCCGAGGACAGCAAGATCATCCGCCCGGCCGCCCGGTACGTCGGCCCGCCGCCGGGGCGCCCGGTCCCTGCCGCCTGAGGGCGGCGGCCGGAGCCCGTCGGGTCTGCGCCCGGCGGGCCCGGGCCCGGGCCCGCCGGCCGGCGCCGCGGGGGGCCTCGTGGACCACATACCTACCAGTCGGTAGTCTCTACGGCGCAGGGCCGTACCAGCCGGTAAGGCCATCGCGCCGGCAGAGGAGTGAGCGTGCGCGCCATCCAGATCACCGAGTTCGGCGGCCCCGAGGTGCTGCACGAGACCGAGCTGCCCGACCCGGTGGCGGGCCCCGGGCAGCTGCTGCTCGACGTCTCCGCCGCCGGCGTCAACTACGCCGACACGCACACCGTGGAGAACTCGTACCTCTCGCGCTCCTCGCTGCCCATGGTGCCGGGCGCCGAGGTGGTCGGCCGCACCGCACAGGGACGCCGGGTCGTCGCCCTCACCGACAACGGCGGCTACGCGCAGAAGGCCGCCGTCCAGGAGCACCTCGCGCACGACCTGCCGGACGGGGTCTCCGACGCGCAGGCGCTGGCGCTGGTCGTCCAGGGCCTCACCGCCTGGCACCTGCTGCGCACCTCCGCGCGGCTGGTCCCCGGCGAGAGCGTCGTGGTGCACGCGGCGGCCGGCGGCACCGGCTCGCTCGCCGTCCAGCTCGCCAAGGAGTTCGGCGCGGGCCGGGTGATCGCCACCGCCTCCACCGACGCCAAGCGCGACCTGGCCCTCGAACTCGGCGCGGACGTCGCGGTGGACGGCGCCGCCGAGGGGCTCAAGGAGCGTCTGGTCGAGGCCAACGGCGGCGCCAAGGTGGACATCGTGCTGGAGATGACCGGCGGACCGGTCTTCGACGCCTCGCTCGCCGCCCTCGCCCCGTTCGGCCGCATGGTCGCCTACGGCATGGCGTCGAGGGAGCCCGCGACGCCCGTCGCGCCCGCCCAGCTGATGGGCCGCTCCCGCGCCGTCGTCGGATTCTGGCTGGCGCACTGCCTCGGCCGGCCCGGGATGTACCGCGAACCGATCGCGGAACTCCTCGCGATGACCGTCAAGGGCACGCTGAAGCCCCAGGTCGGAGGCGTCTACCCGCTCTCCGGCGCGGCCCGCGCGCACCAGGACCTGCGCTCCCGTCGCACCCGGGGCAAGCTGGTGCTCGATGTAACCCGTTGAGACGGAACCCGGCGGGCCTTCCTTTTCGTTGCACCGTTGGGTAGAGAGCATGTGAGGAGAGACTTCAGCTCTACCGGAACACAACGGCGTACGCCGGGCCGTGGCCCATGTGACCCGTGCCCAGAAGGATCCCGGGAGGGGCCTTGAACCGGAACCGCTTCGCGGCAGACCGGGGACTGACGACCCGCATGGTCGTCACCATGTTCCTGATCGGACTGCTCTATGTCGTCTTCGTCGGTGCACTGCTCGCGCTGCTGCGCGGCTCGTGGCCGATGATCCTGGTGATCGCCGGACTGCTGTTCGTGGCACAGTTCTGGTTCAGCGACCGCATCGCCGCCTTCAGCATGGGAGCCCGCGAGGTGACCCCCGAGGAGGCACCCGAACTGCACGGCGTGGTGGACCGGATCTGCGCCCTGGCCGACATGCCCAAACCGCGCGTCGCCATCGCCGACTCGGACGTGCCCAACGCGTTCGCGACCGGGCGGAACCAGAAGAACACGCTGGTGTGCGCGACCACCGGCCTGCTGCGCCGGCTGGAGCCCGACGAGCTGGAAGGCGTCATCGCCCACGAGCTGTCCCACGTCGCGCACAAGGACGTGGCCGTGATGACGATCGCGTCCTTCCTCGGCATCCTCGCCGGCGTCATCACCCGGATCGGTCTGTGGGGCGGCTTCCGACGCGGCGGCCGCGACGCCAACGCCGCGATGATCGCGATCCTGGTGCCCCTGGTCAGCGCGGTGGTGTATGCCATCAGCTTCCTGCTCACCCGGATGCTGTCGCGGTACCGCGAGCTGTCCGCGGACCGCAGCGCCGCCCTGCTCACCGGCCGGCCGTCCTCGCTGGCCTCCGCGCTCACCAAGGTCAGCGGGCAGATCGCCCGCATCCCCACCGAAGACCTGCGCAGGTCCCAGCCGTTCAACGCCTTCTACTTCGCGCCGGCCCTCAGCGGCGGCGCCTCCTTCTCCCGACTCCTGTCCACCCACCCCACGCTGGAGGCGCGGCTGGAGCAGCTCGGCCGCATCACCGCGGAACTGGACCGCCGCTGATGGGCCTGCTCGACGTACTCCTCGGCCGCAGCAAGCCGGTCAGGCCCGACCTCGACCAGCTCTTCGGGCTCAGTTCGGCCGCCATCACGCTGCGCGCCGCCAGCGAACTGCGGCCCACCGGCCTGGGCTCGGTCTGCTTCGCCGCGGTCGAGGGCGGCGCCTTCACCGAGATCCAGCAGGACCTGCACACCCTGCTGGCGACCGAGTCCAGCCGCGACTCCTACGGCTACACCTGGCTGCTCTCCCGGCACGATCCGGAGGACATGACCGGACTCGTCACCGACCTGCACGCGATCAACTCCGCACTGGAGCAGCAGGGCTTCGGACCGCAACTCCTCTGCTCCCTGGTCGGCTTCACCGACCCGGAGGGCCGCTCGCTCGCGCTCGTCTACCTCTACAAGCGCGGCAGCTTCTACCCGTTCGCGCCGCAGCCGGGCGAGAAGCGCGACAACTCCCTGGAGTTGCAGGTGAAGGCGCTGGTCCGCGACGACCTGCGGTTGGAGGAGGACCTGTCGCGCTGGTTCCCGGTGTGGGGCGCACCCGGGTTGTGAGCCAGGAGGGGGCCGAGGTGCCTAAGGTGGAGATCGTCAGCTGCGCGCAACACCGTGGAGGCACCGGCATGACCGATTACGACCCCGCCCACGTGACGCTCAACCGCCAGGGGTGGGTGGCCGACCAGGCCAAGGCGTACGAGTCGTCCAACGGCACCGAGTACACCGACAGGGACGGCTACCCCTGCCTGCTGCTGGACTACCTCGGACGCAAGAGCCGCACCTGGCACCGCACGGTGCTGATCTACGGCCGCGACGGCGACGACTACCTGATCGTCGCCTCCAAGGGCGGCGCTCCCGACGACCCGCTGTGGTTCAAGAGCCTGGTGGAGCACCCCGAGGTGCATGTCCGGGTGCTCACCGAGCGGTTCACCGCCCGCGTCGAGGTGCTCCCCCCGCAGGACAAGGCGCGGGTCTGGCCGCACCTGCTGGAGGTCTACCCGCCGTACGCGGAGTACCAGGAGAAGACCGACCGGGACATCCCGGTGGTGCGCCTCAGCCGGATCTGACGCCGGATCTGACCCCGGATCTGACGCCGCGCCGGGAGCCACGCCCCAGGGCGCCCACCGAGGTGGGCGCCCTGGCGGGCGCAGGCGCGCCGCCGGCGCCCCGGCACGTCAGGGCTGCTGCCGGCGGCGGGACGCCACCGCGGTCAGCGCCGCCAGCAGGAGTTCGAGCGCCAGCAGGAAGGCCAGGCACCGGCCCAGGGCGTGGCGGTAGCGGGCCGAGCCGACCACCGCGGCCGGCACGCCGGCGAGCGCGGCGTGGGTGAGCGGCGCGATCACCAGGCCCATGCCGAGGCCGTCCACGAACAGACCCGGCACCCGCTCCCACAGCCCGCCCGTGGTGCCGGAGGCGTGCACCGCCGCCCACGAGCGGACAGTCCCGCCGCGATCACCAGCGCGCCGGCGCCGGCCCGGCGGACGGTCCGCGCTCAGCCCGCCGCGGGGACCTTGTCGAGGAAGCCGAGGACGCTGTGGATCAGGCCGTCCGCACCGGTGACCGCGACGTCGAAGCCGACCACCAGGGCGTCGCCGCCCGCCGGGCCCAGCTCCCAGGTGAAGCGGGCGATCCCGTGGTGCGCGTCGACCGCGCCGCCCAGCGTGAAGACCAGGCCGGGGAACTGCGCCTGCGCCGCGCCCACCACCGCGTCGAAGGCGTCCGCGCCGCGCACGTCGGCCAGCGGGTCGGTGTAGCGGCCGTCGGCGGCGAACACCTCGCCGATCAGACGGCGGCGGGCGGTCGGGTCGGTCTCGTTCCACACGGCCAGGTACTGCTCGACGAGATGACGGACGTCGCTCATGACGGGTTCTCCCTGCCTCGGCCGGCGCCTTGTCGCGCCGTCTCCTTGCAGGTCACGACAGTAGGAGCCGGCGCCGGCCGGCGAATCAGTCACGCTTAGGCAACTGCCGCGCGCCACCCGGCGCGTTATCCGTCATCCCCCCGCGGACGTGCGCCGCCCGGTCGCCGGCCGGGGGCGAGGCGCCGTGGGCGGGGCAGGGCGATGCCGGGGGCTGGGGCCGGGCCGGGTCGCGCCGGCTCAGGGCAGGCGGGAGCGGAGGGCGTCCAGCGCCGCGGTCAGCCGCGGAGTCCCGCAGACACGGGACAGCGCCGCCGCCTCACGGGCGAGCGCACGCGCGCCCTCGGGATCCCCCGTCATGGCCCGGGCCTGCCCGGCGCGCGCCGAGTACACCGCACGGTCCCGGACGAAGGCCGGGTCCTGCACGGCCAGCGCCTGCTCCAGCAGCGGCCTGGCCTCGTACGCCTGCCCGAGGTCGAGCAGCGCCAGCCCGCTCTGCGCGGCGAGTTCGGCCTCGTCGAACCAGTAGAGCCAGGCGGGACCCGGATCGGTCCGCGCCAGGTCCAGCTGGCGCTCGGCCTCCGCAGCCGCCCGCCGGAACGGGCCGAGCACGCCGGCAGCCGCGTGGGCCCGGCCGAGCCGGCTGGCGGCCAGCGCCCTGACCTGCGGGGCGGTACCGCCCGCCGCACGGACCGCCGCCTCAGCCGCGGCCTGTGCGTCCTGCGGGCGGCCGGCGATGACGGCCTGCAGGGCCAGCCCGCCCCACAGCGCGACCGCCAGCGCGCCGTCGCCGCAGCTGTGCGCGAGCCGCAGCCCGGTGAGGTAGTGCCGCTGGGCGGCGCCGTGCCGGCCGGTGTCGGTGGCCGCCCAGCCGCCGAGCTGTGCGAGGTCGGCCGCGACGCGCAGCAGCCGCCGCTCCACCGGCGGGCTGTGCGCCCCGCGCGCCAGCAGGCCGCAGACCAGCCGCAGATCGGCCTCCACCCGGTGCCGTACGGCCGCGCCGCCGAGCCGGTCGTCCAGCCGGCGCAGGCCCAGCACGCCCGCTTCCAGCCACTCCACGACCGGACCGTCGAGTGTCCCGGCGGCCGTCCGGGGGGCCGGTCCGAGCTGCCCGCCGGCGGGCTGCGCCCCCTGCGCGGGCACCCGGCCGCCGATGTCACGGCCACCGGTTTCCCCGCCTCCGACCGGAGGCCGGCCACCGACCGGACGGCCGGTCACCGTCCCGTCGCCGCGCGCCGGTTCGCGCCGGACGGAACCGTCCGGCAGTGCGCCGCCGTACGTCCGCGCCGACATCCCGGGTGCGGCAGCCGTCTGGCTGCCCGTCACCACGCCGCTGGGGCCCGTCGCGACCGGGGCCGCCTCTCCCACTTCCGGCCGGGAGGCGCCCGGCGCGGCCGGGCCGCCGGACACGATTCCGGTCGCGGCCCCGAGGCCCGAGGCGAGCCCCGCCGCCACCGCGACCTGCGCCGCGGCCCCCTCCGCCTCCGCCGCGTCCCAGTCGGCGATCGCGTCGAGCAGCGCGGGCCCGTCGGCGATCGGGAAGCCGCGCGGGTCGGCGGTCGCGTCGTCCACCAGGGCGGACAGCGCGGCGCGGCTGCCCTCGACCGTCCACGGCAGCCCGTCCGGCATGCCGCCGTGCGCCGGCAGCCAGCGCGGCCACGGCCTGGTCTCCAACTCCCTGGCCGGGATGCCGAGCGCCCTGGCCAGCGCCCGCTGGCTGTCGGCCTCCGGGACCACCCCCCAGTGCTCCCAGCGCCACACCTTCTCCCGGCGGGCCGCCATCGGGACGCCGAGCGCCTTGGCGTGGTCCGCGATCACCCGCGCCAGGTCCTGGTAGCTCCAGCCGTGTCTGCGCCGCACATAGGCGAGAGGGTGGGTGGACGCGGCGTCGTCCCCGTGAGCCACGTTGTTGCCGTCCATTCCACCCGGTCCCCCCTGCCGCGTGCCATCACGCCACGATCAGGCTTTCGAATATCAGGTGTTGCGCCGTCCGCGCCAGCCGGGCGGCGTCCGATTCTGTGCGGTTGCGAGTCCCAAACCCCGGCAACCATACGGGACTACACCGAGACAACAGGTGCAGCCTTGTAGCCGGGCCCCGGATACCGATTGGCTGTTCGCGATCACATGACGTAACGCGCGCCGTGGAGGGCTGCCCGCGGATGACCCCACCGCCGCCACCCTTCCGCTTTGCCCGTGGCAAGGACGACGTGGCCTTCGACCCCGCCCTGGGCGATGACGAACTCATCGCTGCCCGGGCCGCGTTGTCCCATGGCCGCTGGACGGACGTACGCGCCCTGCTGGCCCGCACCGGCGCCGACTGGGACAGCCGCGGCCACCGCCTGGTGGTGCTCGGCGAGGGCAAGTCCGCCGCCGCCTGGGCCCACGAGTGGCAGCTCGCCGAGCCGGAGAGCACCGACGCCGCCGCGCTGTCCGCCTCGGCGGCGGTCTTCCGCGCCGCCGCGGGCAAGCAGAGCCCGGAGTCCGCGCGCGAACAGTGCATGCGCGCGGCCAGGATGGCGCCCGGCGACCCCACGCCGTGGCTCGGCCTGCTGATCCTGGCCCGCCGCACCGGCACCGACGACGAGCAGGTGCGCGCCTTCGACCAGGTGCGCGGCCGGCACCGCGGCCACCACCACGCCCACTACCTGATGACGATGTGTCTGGCCGAGCGTCAGAAGACCGACGGCGACGACCCGTTCCACGAGGTGTACGAGTTCGCCGAGTGGGCGGCGGGCGAGGCGGGCGCCGGATCCCCGCTGGCGGTCCTGCCGCTGGTGGCTCTCGTCGAGCGGTTCCGGGTGCTGGCCGAGGCGGGCGCGCTGCCCGGCGACCCGGCCCGGCAGCCGTACTGGACCAGCGCACGGGCCAGGACCAGCCTGCGCTGGGCGTTCGACTGGTGGCTGGACCGCAACGGCGGCTCCAGCGGGAGCGGCGGGGGAGGGGCGCACGGCGGCGACCACCCGCGGCTGGCGCTGGACCTCAACTACCTGGCGTTCGGCAAGTTCCACTCCGGCGACACGGTGGCCGCCGCCGCCCTGTTCAACCGGATCGGCGCCCTCGCCACCCGCGCCCCCTGGTCGTACCGCGACCGCGACCCGAAGAAGGCGTTCCGCACCGCGCGCAACTACGCGCTCGGTTTCGGTTCCTCGTAAGACCCGACACCGCACATCTCAGGAAGGACCGCAGCCATGCTGACGGGCAGTTCAACCGAGATCAGCACGTTCAAGGGCGAGCAACGCGCACTGCGCGCGGACCGGATCGGCGCACCGGCCCTCCTGCTCTCGGTGCTCGCCGCCACCGCCCCGCTGATGGTGGTCGCGGGCGTGGTGCCCACCACCTTCGGCGCCATGGGCATCGTCGGCGTGCCGCTGCTCTTCGTGATCGTCGGCGCGGTGCTCGCCCTGTTCAGCTTCGGCTACGCCGAGATGAGCCGCCACGTGCACAACGCCGGCGCGCTGTACGCCTACATCTCCCGCGGCCTCGGCAGCACCATGGGCGCCGGCGCCTCCTATGTGGCGCTGTTCGCCTACAGCATCATGCAGATCGGCACCTACGGCATCTTCGGCTTCGAGATATCCGGCCAGATCGCCGAGCACTGGCAGCACAACGTCGCCTGGTGGATCCCGGCACTGTGCGGCGTCGCGATCACCGCGGTGTTCGGGGCGCTGAAGATCGACCTGAACGCCCGCACCCTCGGGGTGCTGCTGCTCATCGAGACCGTGCTGACACTGGTCTTCGACTTCAGCTTCGTCACCGACCCGGGCCCGCAGGGCGTGTCCCTGCACGCCTTCAGCCCCGGCACGCTCAGCGGCGCGGGCCTGGGCACCGCCCTGTGCTTCGTCATCGCCGGCTTCGTCGGGTTCGAGCAGGCGCCGGTCTACGCCGAGGAGACCAGCGACCCGCAGCGCGTGGTGTCCAAGGTGATGTTCCTGGCGATCGGCTTCGCGACGGTCTTCTTCGCCTTCAGCTCCTGGGCGATCACCGTGGCGACCGGGCCCGCGCACGTCGTCGGCGACTCGCAGAAGCAGTCCGCCAACCTCATCTTCGCGCTGAACCAGGACCGGCTGGGCAACGGCTTCACCGACGTGCTGAACGTCTTCTTCATCACCGGCATCTTCGCCTCGATGCTCAGCTTCCACAACGTCGTCGCCCGCTACGCCTTCGCCATGGGCCGCGACGGCCTGCTGCCCTCCGCGGTCGGCCGCACCGCCAAGTCCAGCGGCGCCCCCGCGATGGGCTCCTTCCTGCAGTCCGTCGTCTCGCTGGCCGTCGTCATCGTCTTCGCGGTCACCGACGACAAGCCGAACGGCGACCCGACCGCGCCCGTACTGCGGCTGTTCACCTGGGCGGGCAACGTCGGCGCGCTCGGCGTGGTGCTGCTGATGGGCACCGCCGCCGTCGCCGTCATCGCCTTCTTCGTCAAGCGCGGCGCGGCCGGCGTGCAGGCGTGGCGGCTGGTGACCTCCGGGGTCGCGGCCGTCGCGCTCGGGGTCATCTTCGTCTACTCGGTGAAGGACTTCTCGGTGCTCCTCGGCGCCAACCCCGGCCACGGGCTGCGCTGGATCCTGCCCGGGATCATCGCGCTCGCCGCGGTGATCGGCCTGGTCTACGGCCTGGTGCTGCGCGTCAAGCGGCCCGAGGTGCACGCCAGGATCGGGCAGGGCAACGAGGCGTTCCAGCTGGAGAAGGCCGCGGCCGCCGCCTCGGCCGCCGCCGCTCCCGCCGGCCCGGCCGAAGGCTCCGGCACGCCGGCCTGACCGCGCTGCCCGACGGCCCGCCCGCGCTCCCTTGACGGCCCGCCCGCCCCTCGGGGCGCGGCGGGCCGTCCCGCGCCCGGCCGTGCCACCCGGACGGCGGACGCGGCGGCGAGGACGACTGAGCGAGCGCTCAGTCAGTCCTTGCCAAAACTGGAACACGTTCTTAGTATCACTGATGTGACATCAGCAGCGCCGCCTCCGTCACCGCGGTCCGCGACGGCCGGCCCGCTGGCGGGCGTGCGCGTGGTCGAGCTGGCCGGCATCGGTCCCGGCCCCTTCGCCGCGATGCTGCTCGCCGACCTCGGCGCCGACGTCGTACGGGTCGACCGCCCCGGCGGTCCCGGCCTCGGCCTCGACCCCGCGCACGACCTCACCAACCGCAACAAGCGCTCGGTGCTGGTCGACCTCAAGTCCGGCGCGGGGCCCGGCGCCGTGCTCGACCTGGCCGCGCGCGCCGACATCCTCATCGAGGGCTACCGGCCCGGCGTCGCCGAACGCCTCGGCATCGGCCCGCAGCCCTGCCTGGCCCGCAACCCGCGCCTGGTCTACGGCAGGATGACCGGCTGGGGCCAGCAGGGGCCGCTGGCCGCCACCGCCGGCCACGACATCGGATACATCGCGGTCACCGGCGTGCTCGGCATGACCGGCCCCGCGGACGGCCCGCCGGCCGCCCCCGCCAACCTCCTCGGCGACTACGCGGGCGGTTCGCTCTACCTCGTCGCAGGCGTCCTCGCCGCCCTCCACCACGCCCGCGCCCACGGCGAGGGCCAGGTGGTGGACGCCGCCATCGTGGACGGCGTCGCGCACCTGGCGACGATGATCCACGCCATGCGCGCGGCCGGCGCCTGGCACGACCGCCGCGAGGCCAACCTGCTGGACGGCGGCGCGCCCTTCTACGGCGTCTACCGCACCTCCGACGGCGGCCACATGGCGGTCGGAGCGCTGGAGGAGCGGTTCTACGCGCAGTTCGCCGCGACGCTCGGCCTCACCGCGCAGGAGAGCGCGCTGCGCGCCGACCCGGCCCGCTGGCCCGAACTGCGGGCCGCCGTCGCCGCCCGCTTCGGCGCCCGCACCCGCGACGAGTGGACGGCGCTCTTCGACGGCACCGATGCCTGCACCGCGCCCGTCCTGTCCCTCGGCGAGGCGCCGCTGCACCCGCACCTGGCCGCCCGCGGCACCTTCGCCGACGCGGACGGCGCCGTCCAGCCCGCACCCGCCCCCCGGTTCTCCGCCACGCCCACGACGCTGCGCCGGCCACCGGCGCCGCCCGGGGCGCACACCGCGCAGGTGGCGCGCGACTGGGACGTCCCCGCCCTGAACGGCGCCGGCTGAAGCGCCGGCCCCCGGACCGTCCGACAAGACGCCGCTCCGCCGCGGCGCCCCCGGCACCGAGCCCCGCCCGCACCCTCACCGAAAGGCACGACGTTGAGCACCGAGGCCTACGTCTACGACGCCGTACGCACCCCGCGCGGGCGCGGCAAGGCGAACGGATCCCTGCACGGCACCAAGCCGATCGACCTCGTCGTCGGCCTCATCCACGAGCTGCGGCGCCGCTTCCCCGGCCTCGACCCGGCCGCCATCGACGACGTCGTGCTCGGCGTGGTCAGCCCGATCGGCGACCAGGGCTCGGACATCGCCAGGATCGCCGCCATCGCGGCCGGCCTGCCCGACAGCGTCGCCGGGGTCCAGGAGAACCGCTTCTGCGCCTCCGGCCTCGAAGCGGTCAACCTGGCCGCCGCCAAGGTCCGCTCCGGCTGGGAGGACCTGGTGCTGGCCGGCGGCGTCGAGTCGATGTCCCGGGTCGCCATGGGCTCCGACGGCGGCGCCTGGGCGATGGACCCGATGACCTCCTTCGACACCGGCTTCGTCCCGCAGGGCATCGGCGCCGACCTGATCGCCACCATCGGCGGCTGGTCCCGGCACGACGTGGACTCCTACGCCTCGCTGTCGCAGGAGCGCGCCGCGGAGGCGTGGAAGGACGGCCGGTTCGCCCGCTCCGTGGTGCCGGTGCTCGACCGCAACGGGCTGACCGTCCTCGACCACGACGAGCACGTCAGGCCGGGCACCACCCCGCAGACCCTGGCCGGCCTCAAGCCGTCCTTCGCCGGCATCGGCGACCTCGGCGGCTTCGACGCGGTCGCGCTGCAGAAGTACCACTGGGTGGAGCGGATCGACCACGTGCACCACGCGGGCAACTCCTCGGGCATCGTGGACGGCGCCGCGCTGGTCGCCGTCGGCAACCGCGAGGTCGGCGAGCGCTACGGCCTCACCCCGCGCGCCCGGATCGTCTCCGCCGCGGTGTCCGGCTCCGAGCCGACCATCATGCTCACCGGCCCCGCCCCCGCCGCCCGCAAGGCGCTGGCCAAGGCCGGACTGACCGTCGACGACATCGACCTGTTCGAGATGAACGAGGCGTTCGCCGCGGTCGTGCTGCGCTTCGCCGCCGACATGGGCGTCAGCATCGACAAGGTCAACGTCAACGGCGGCGCGATCGCGCTGGGCCATCCGCTCGGCGCCACCGGGGCGATGATCCTCGGCACCCTCATCGACGAACTGGAGCGCCGCGACCAGCGGTACGGGCTCGCCACCCTCTGCGTCGGCGGCGGCATGGGCGTCGCCACCGTCGTCGAGCGCATCTGACCCCTGCCCCACGGACCCAACGGAGCCAGCAGACCATGAGCGAGTCCACCACCATCCGCTGGGAGCAGGACGCCGACGGCGTCGTCACCCTCGTCCTGGACGACCCCAGCCAGTCCGCCAACACCATGAACGCGGCCTTCGCCGACTCCCTCGACGCCGTGCTCGACCGGCTCGAAGCGGAGATCGACGGGATCCGCGGCGTGATCGTCACCTCCGCCAAGAAGACCTTCTTCGCCGGCGGCGACCTGCGCGACCTGATCCGCGCCACCCCGGAGAGCGCCGAGCAGGTCTTCGCCGGGTCGATGCGCATCAAGCGCCGGCTGCGCCGCCTGGAGACCCTCGGCAAGCCCGTGGTGGCCGCCATCAACGGCGCGGCCCTCGGCGGCGGTTTCGAGATCACCCTGGCCTGCCACCACCGCATCGCCCTGGACGCCCCCGGCACCAAGATCGGCTGTCCCGAGGTGACCCTGGGGCTGCTGCCCGGCGGCGGCGGAGTGGTGCGCACCGTCCGGCTGCTCGGCATCGCCGACGCCCTGCTCAAGGTGCTGCTCCAGGGCCGCCAGTACACCCCGCGGCGCGCCCTGGAGGCCGGTCTGATCCACGAGGTCGCCGCCGACCACGAGGCGATGCTCGCGAGCGCCCGCGCCTTCATCGACGCGAACCCCGAGGCCAGGCAGCCCTGGGACGTCCCCGGCTACAAGATCCCCGGCGGCACCCCGAAGAGCCCCGCCTTCGCCGCCAACCTCCCCGCGTTCCCGGCGAACCTGCGCAAGCAGCTGGCCGGCGCCCCCTACCCCGCGCCGCGCGACATCCTCGCCGCCGCCGTCGAGGGCGCCCAGGTCGACATCGACACCGCCTTCACCATCGAGGCCCGCTACTTCACCGAACTGGCCTGCGGCCGCACCTCGAAGAACATGATCCAGGCGTTCTTCTTCGACATGCAGACCGTCAACTCCGGCGCCAGCAGGCCCGCCGGCATCCCGCCCCGCCAGGTCACCAGGGTCGCCGTGCTCGGCGCCGGCATGATGGGCGCCGGCATCGCCTACTCCTGCGCCCGCGCCGGGATCGACGTGGTGCTGAAGGACGTGACGCAGGAGGCGGCCGAGCGCGGCAAGGCGTACTCCGCGGGGCTGCTGGACAAGGCGCTCGCCAAGGGCCGCACCACGCCGGGGCAGCGGGACGCGCTGCTGGCCAGGATCACCCCGACCGCCGACCCCGGCGACCTCGCCGGCTGCGACGCGGTCATCGAGGCGGTCTTCGAGGACGCCTCCTTGAAGCACAAGGTGTTCCAGGAGATCGAGGGCGTCGTCGCGCCCGACGCGCTGCTGTGCTCCAACACCTCCACCCTGCCGATCTCGCAGCTCGCCGAAGGCGTCCAGCGGCAGGGCGACTTCGTCGGCCTGCACTTCTTCTCGCCGGTCGACAAGATGCCGCTGGTGGAGATCATCCGCGGCGAACGCACCGGCGACGAGGCGCTGGCCCGCGCTTTCGACCTGGTCCGGCAGATCCGCAAGACCCCCATCGTGGTCAACGACTCGCGCGGCTTCTTCACCTCCCGGGTGATCGGCCACTTCATCAACGAGGGCGTCGCCATGGTCGGCGAGGGAATCCCCGCCGCCTCGGTCGAGCAGGCGGCCGCCCAGGCCGGCTACCCGGCCAAGGTGCTCTCGCTGCTGGACGAGCTGACGCTCACCCTGCCGCGCAGGATCCGCCGCGAGACGCGCGCCGCGGTCGAGGCGGCCGGCGGCGTCTGGCAGGAGCACCCCGCCGAGCAGGTCGTCGACCGGATGGTCGACGAGTTCCAGCGGCCCGGGCGCAGCGGCGGCGCGGGCTTCTACGACTACGCCGACGGGCGCCGCACCACCCTGTGGCCGGGCCTCGCCGAGCACTTCGGCAAGCCGGGGGCGGAGATCCCCTTCCGCGACATGCAGGAGCGGATGCTCTTCGCCGAGTCGCTCGACACCGTGCGGCTCCTGGAGGAGGGCGTCCTCACCTCCGTCGCCGACGCCAACATCGGCTCGATCCTCGGCATCGGCTTCCCCGCCTGGACCGGCGGTGTGCTCCAGTACGTCAACGGCTACGAGGGCGGTGTCGCCGGATTCACCGCGCGGGCACGGGAACTGGCCGCCGAGTACGGCGAGCGGTTCACCCCGCCGGCGCTCCTGGAGCGGAAGGCCGAGCGCGGGGAGCGCTTCGCGGACTGAGAGCGCCCGGCGCACCCGGGCCGGCCCCGTCCCGCGGCTGCCGCAGCTGCGCGGCCGCCCTCGCGCGGGGCCGGCTCCGCACGGCCGGTACCGCGCGGGGCCGGGTGATCGCCGCGCCGGTCTCGTACGCTGGCCCGCGTGCGTCTTCGACCCCGGGTCCGTCCCCCGCAGCGTGCACTGCCGCGCGCTCTCGCGTCCCTGTTCCTCGCGTGCTGCCTGACGGCGTGCGCCGGTGACGGGGGAAGTCCCGGGGCGGGCGCGCCCGGCGTCGGCGACCCGCTCTTCCCGAACGCCGGCAACGGCGGGTACGACGTGGGCCACTACGGGCTCGACCTGGCCTACGACCCCGCCTCCGGCCGGCTGAGCGGCACCGCCGCCGTCACCGCCACCGCCACCCGCCCGCTGCGCAGCTTCGACCTGGACCTGTCCGGCATGAGGGTCGACGCCGTCACCGTCGCCGGGCAGGGCGCGCAGTTCTCGCGCGCCGGCACCGAACTGGTGGTGCGGCCCGCCGAGCCCCTCGAACGCGGCGAGCGGTTCGACACGGTGATCACCTACCAGGGCGTCCCCGGCGTCATCACCGACCCGGACGGCTCCCAGGAAGGCTGGTTCCGCACCGACGACGGCGCCCTCGCCCTCGGCGAACCGGTCGGCTCGATGGCGTGGTTCCCCGGCGACGACCACCCCTCGGACAAGGCGTCGTACGACATCACCGTCAGCGTGCCGCACGGGCTGACCGTGGTGTCCAACGGCGAACTGGCCGCCGCCGCCGCCCGCGCCGGCGGCCGCACCGCCTTCCACTGGCACGTCGCCCAGCCCATGGCCACCTACCTGGCCACCGTCGCCATCGGGCACTACACCGTCACCAAGGCCACCACCGGCGGCGGGCTGCCCGTCTACACCGCGGTCGACCCCCGGTCGAACGACCCGCAGACGGCGGCCGCGGTCTCCCGCATCCCGGAGATCGTCACCTGGGAGAGCGGGATCTTCGGCCCCTTCCCGTTCTCCTCCACCGGCGCGATCGTGGCCCACCTCGGCGACCGGCAGGGCGGCTACGCGCTGGAGACCCAGAACCGTCCGGTCTTCCCCGGCAACGAGGGCACCCCCGCGATGCCCGTGACCACCCTGGTGCACGAGCTGTCCCACGAGTGGTACGGCGACTCCGTCACCCCGCACAGCTGGCAGGACATCTGGCTGAACGAGGGCTTCGCCACCTACGCCGAGTGGCTCTGGAAGGCGCACGAGGGCGGCCCCACGGAGCAGCAGAGCGCCGCCGCGGCCTTCGCCGCCACCGCCAACTGGGCCTTCGCCCCCGCCTCCCCGACCGCCGCCCAGCTCTTCGCCCCGCCGGTCTACAACCGCGGCGCCCTCGTCCTGCACGAACTGCGCCGCACCATGGGCGACGCCGCCTTCTTCCGGCTGCTGCGCGCCTGGCCCGCCGCCCACCGCCACGGCAACGCCTCCACCGAGGACTTCACCGCCTTCTGCGCCCACTTCACCGCGAAGGACCTCAACCCCCTCTTCACCACCTGGCTGTACGGCCGCGCCAAACCCGCCCACATCTAGGGCCGGTCGCCCGGCCGGGGAACGGGCGGACCCGGCGGACCCGGGGGTCAGCGCAGCGGGGCGCCCACCTCGTGCATGTGGGCGAAGGCCTGCGCGTAGGAGTCGAGGAGGCCGGTCTCGGCGTAGGGGACCCCGAGGCGGGCGCAGTGCGCGCGCACCAGAGGGCGCGCCAGGCGCAGGTGCGGACGGGGGAGGCTGGGCATCAGGTGGTGCTCGATCTGGTAGTTGAGGCCGCCGAGCAGGAAGTCGGTGACCGGGTTGCCCCGCACATTGCGCGAGGTGAGCACCTGGCGCCGCAGGTGACCCCAGCGCGCGCCCTCCTCCGGCATCGCCATGCCCTTGTGGTTCGGCGCGAACGACAGTCCCAGATGCACCCCGAACAGCGCGTGGTGCAGCAGCGCGAAGACCACCGCCTGCCACAGCGGCAACGCGCCCAGCAGCAGCGCCGCGTACCCGGCGACGTGCGCGACCAGCAGGCCGCCTTCGAGCGCCCGCTCCCGCGCCGGCATCCGCCGCAGGTCCCGGAAGCTCGCCACCTTCAGCGCGAGCCCTTCCAGCAGCAGCATCGGCAGGAACAGCCACGCCTGGTGCTTGGTCAGCCAGCGCGCGAAGCCCTCGCGCCGCACCGCCTGGGCCCGCGTCCACACCAGCGCTCCGACCTCGACGTCCGGGTCCTTGCCGACGTGGTTGGGGTGCGCGTGGTGCCGGTTGTGCTTGTCCGACCACCAGCCGGCGCCCATGCCCAGCAGCAGATTGCCGTGCAGCAGCGCGATCGCGCGGTTCGCCCGGCGCCCCGCGGCGATCTGCTGGTGGCCCGCGTCGTGGCCGACGAACCCGGTGCGCGCGGAGAGCACCGCCGCCGGCGGCGCCAGCGCCAGCACCCACCACGTGCCGCTCGCGCCCACCAGCACCACCGCCGCCCACACCGCGGCCACCGCGACCGCGTTCGCCGCGATGAGCCCCGCGTACCAGCCGGGCCTGCGGCGCAGCAGTCCCGCCTGCCTGACCTGCCGCAGCAGCGGCGCGAACTCGCTGCCCGCGGGCCCCGCGTCCGGTGGGGCGCCGCCGGACGCCGTGGGCGGACCGCCCTGCGCGGGAGCGGTGAGTACGGGACCGGCTGCGGCGGACATGGACGCTCCTCGGATACGGCGGGAAGGCGGCAGGCGGCCTGACCCGGCCGCCACCTCGACGCTACGAACCCCCGCCCACCTGCGGCCATGACGCCATCACCCGGCTTCGCCGGGGGCCGACCGGCCGGAAAACCGGGGGATAACCCCACCCGCCGCCTGCCAGGATGGGACCCGTGACGACGTATGACCCGCGCGCGGCCGGCTGGACGGTCGCGGCCCACCCCGTGTCCGACCCGGAGTCGGCGACCCTGCTGCGCCGCTACTACACCGAGCTGATCGTGCGCTACCACGGCCGGCCGACCGACGACGACGAGGTCGACGCGGTGCTCGCGCAGGAGCCCAGCGACGATCTCACCCTGCCCGGCGGGGAGTTCCTGGTCGCGCGGCGCGGGGGAGTGCCCGGCGGCTGCGTGGGCCTGCGGGTGCTCGACCGCGACACGGCCGAGCTGACGCGGATGTTCGTCGCCGGGGAGGCCCGTCGCCAGGGCGTCGCCCGGCTGCTCGTCGGCGCCGCCGAGACCGTCGCCCGGGACATACTGCGCGCCCGCAGAATCCGCCTCGACACCCGCAAGGACCTGGTCGAGGCCCGCGCCCTGTACGCCGGGCACGGCTACCGCGAGATCGCCGCCTACAACGACAGCCCGTACGCCGACCACTGGTTCGAGAAGCCGCTGCGCTGACCGCGGCCCTCCGTCCGCGGACGGCCGCCGCCGTCTACGATGCAGGGAACGCAGCGCGGAGCCCAGGTCGGAGCGAGCGGACGCCGGGCGGAGCACCGAGATGAGGAGCGGGACCATCAGCGGCAACATGTCGGTCGAAGCCAGGATCGCCGGGGAACTGGGCGTACGCGAGGGACAGGTGCGGGCGGCGGTCGACCTGCTCGACGGCGGGGCGACGGTGCCGTTCATCGCCCGCTACCGCAAGGAGGCCACCGGCACCCTCGACGACGAGCAGCTGCGCACCCTCGAGGAGCGGCTGCGCTACCTGCGGGAGCTGGACGAGCGGCGCGCCGCGATCCTGGAGTCCATCGAGGCCCAGGGCAAGCTGGACGAGGAGCTCAGGGCCCGGATCGTCGCCGCCGACTCCAAGGCGCGCCTGGAGGACATCTACCTCCCGTACAAGCCCAAGCGCCGCACCAAGGCGCAGATCGCCCGCGAGGCCGGCCTCGAACCGCTCGCCGACGCCCTGCTCGGCGACCCGGGGCTCGACCCGCAGGCCGCCGCGGCGTCCTACGTCGACGCGGACAAGGGCGTCGAGGACGCCGCCGCGGCGCTCGACGGCGCCCGCGCCGTCCTCACCGAGCGGTTCTCCGAGGACGCCGACCTCGTCGGCGAGCTGCGCACCCGCATGTGGTCCCGCGGCCGGCTGGTCGCCGCGGTGCGCGAGGGCAAGGAGGAGGCCGGCGCGAAGTTCTCCGACTACTTCGACTTCTCCGAGCCCTTCACCAAACTCCCCTCGCACCGCGTCCTGGCCATGCTGCGCGGCGAGAAGGAGGAGATCCTCGACCTCACCATGGAGCCCGAGGAGCCCACCGAGGGGCCGTCGAGCTTCGAGCGCAGCATCGCCCAGCGGTTCGGTGTCGCCGACCGCGGCCGTCCCGGCGACAAGTGGCTGGCGGACACCGTCCGCTGGGCCTGGCGCACCCGCTTCCTGGTCCGGCTCGGCATCGACCTGCGCGTCCAGCTGCGCCAGCAGGCCGAGGACGAGGCGGTCCGGGTCTTCGCCACCAACCTGCGCGACCTGCTGCTCGCCGCCCCGGCGGGCAGCCGCGCCACCATGGGCCTGGACCCGGGCCTGCGCACCGGCGTGAAGGTCGCGGTGGTCGACGGCACCGGCAAGGTCGTGGCCACCGACACGATCTACCCGCACGTGCCCCGCAACCGCTGGGACGAGTCGCTGGCCTCGCTGGCCCGGCTGGCCGCCGCCCACCGCGTCGACCTGATCGCGATCGGCAACGGCACCGCCTCCCGCGAGACCGACAAGCTCGCCGCCGACCTGATCCGGCTGCACCCCGAACTCGGCCTGACCAAGGCCGTGGTCTCCGAGGCCGGCGCCTCCGTCTACTCCGCGTCGGCCTACGCCTCGGCCGAACTCCCCGAACTGGACGTGTCGCTGCGCGGAGCGGTCTCCATCGCGCGACGCCTGCAGGACCCGCTCGCCGAACTGGTGAAGATCGACCCGCGGTCCATCGGCGTCGGCCAGTACCAGCACGACCTGTCCGAGCTGAAGCTCTCCCGCTCGCTGGACGCCGTCGTCGAGGACTGCGTCAACGGCGTGGGCGTGGACGTCAACACCGCCTCGGCGCCGCTGCTGCGCCGCGTCTCCGGCGTCACCGAGGGCCTGGCCGCGAACATCGTCGCGCACCGCGACGCCAACGGCCCCTTCCGCACCCGCAAGGACCTCAAGGACGTCGCCCGGCTCGGCCCCAAGGCGTACGAGCAGTGCGCCGGCTTCCTGCGCATCCAGGGCGGCGACGACCCGCTCGACGCCTCCAGCGTGCACCCCGAGGCGTACCCCGTGGTGCGCAGGATCAGCGCCACCGCCGGCGCCCCCATCCCCTCGCTGATCGGCAACGGCACCGCGCTGCGCGCCCTGCGGCCGGCCGACTTCGTCGACGAGTCCTTCGGTCTGCCGACCGTCACCGACATCCTCGCCGAGCTGGAGAAGCCCGGCCGCGACCCGCGCCCCGCCTTCAAGACGGCGACCTTCAAGGAGGGCGTGGAGGAGATGAAGGACCTCCGGCCCGGGATGCTGCTGGAGGGCGTGGTCACCAACGTCGCGGCGTTCGGCGCGTTCGTGGACGTCGGCGTCCACCAGGACGGTCTGGTGCACGTCTCGGCGCTGTCCGACTCCTACGTCTCCGACCCGCGCGACGTCGTCAAGTCCGGCGACATCGTGCGGGTCAAGGTGATGGACGTGGACCTGCCGCGCAAGCGGATCTCGCTCACGCTCCGCCTCGACGACGAGGCTCGCCCGCAAAGCGGCGAGGACCGGCGCGGCGGCCAGGGCGGCGGCGAGCGGCGCGGCGGCGGCGAGCGCCGCGGCAACCCGCCCCGGCAGGGCGGGAACCGCGGCGGCCAGGGCGGCGGCGGTCAGGGTCAGGGCCAGGGCCAGGGCGGCCGCAGGGGCGGCGCCCAGGACCGCCCCGCGGCCGGCGGCGCGATGGCGGACGCCCTGCGCCGCGCGGGACTGACCGGCGGCAAGTAGCCGGGGCGAAGTCCGCGGGGCCGAGCAGGCGAGACGGCGGCGGGCGGGACTGCGGCGGTCCCGCCCGCGGTGCGGCCGTCGCGCGCCCGCTCGCGCCTGCCCGGCGTCCGTCACCGGCCGCCTCTGCGGCGCCACCCGCACCCTGTTGACGTGGTCTCGTCAGGCGCTAGCCTCCCCGGGTGATCTCAAAGACGCGGACACCCCGCATACCGTGGATCCCCGTGGTGGTGGCGGCCGTACTCGCCGCCCTCGCCGCCGTACTGACCGCCCCGGGCCCCGCGCAGGCGGCCGCCCCGGCGAGCGCCGGCACCGTGCGGCACGGCCTCAGCCAGCCCGACTACTCGTACGCGAACGCCATCCGCGAAGCCGTCTGGGTCGACACCGGGCTCGACGGCGACGGCCGCACCGACCGGGTCGCCGTCGACATCGTCCGGCCCTCGGAACCCGCCGAGGCCGGCCGCAAGGTGCCCGTCATCATGGACGCCAGCCCGTACTACTCCTGCTGCGGCCGCGGCAACGAGAGCCAGATCAAGACCTACGACGCGGCCGGGAACATCGTCCAGGCGCCGCTGTTCTACGACAACTACTTCGTGCCGCGCGGCTACGCGACCGTGCTCGTCGACCTCGCGGGCACCGACCGCTCCGACGGCTGCGTCGACGTCGGCGGCCCCTCCGACGTCCAGTCCGCCAAGGCCGTCGTCGACTGGCTGAACGGCCGCGCCAAGGGGTGGTCCGCCCGCTCCGGCGGCGCCGCCGTCACCGCGGGCTGGACCGACGGCGAGGTCGGCATGATCGGCAAGAGCTGGGACGGCACCATCGCCAACGGCGTCGCCGCGACCGGCGTGCGCGGCCTGAAGACCATCGTGCCGATCAGCTCGATCTCCTCCTGGTACGACTACTACTTCCACCAGGGCGCGCCCCTGCAGGACGGCCCCGAGTGGCTGTCGGACTACGTGGAGAGCGACAGCGCGCACGCGAACTGCGCCGCGGAGCAGCAGAAGATCATCGACGGCTCGCCGCGCACCGGTGACTGGACGCCGTTCTGGACCGCCCGCGACTACGTCAAGGACGCCGGGCGCGTCCGTGCCAGCGTCTTCGCCGTCCAGGGCATGCAGGACCTCAACGTCCGCACCAAGCACTTCGGCCAGTGGTGGACCGCGCTGGCCGCGCACGGCGTGCAGCGCAAGGTGTGGCTCTCCCAGACCGGCCACGTCGACCCCTTCGACTACCGGCGCGGCGCCTGGGTGCCCACCCTCCAGCGCTGGTTCGACCACTACCTGCTCGGCGTGGACAACGGCATCCAGCGCGAGCCGATGGCCGACATCGAGCGCGGCGTCGACCACTGGACCACCGACCCGGTCTGGCCCGCGCCGGGCACCCGGGACACCGCCCTCACCCTCGGCCCGACCGGCACCCCGGGGCTCGGCACCCTCGGCGAGCACGGCAGGCCCGCGGCCGGCGCCACCGAGTCCTTCACCGACGACCCGGACCTGTGGGAGGAGGACTGGGCCGCGGCCGCCGACACCGCCACCCCGGCCAAGACCGCCTTCACCACCGGCGTGCTCGCCAAGGACCTGCGGATATCCGGCGGCGGCACCGTCACGGTGACCGCCACGTCGACCACCGCAAGCGCCCACCTGTCCGCGGTGCTGGTCGACCTCGGCCCCGCCACCATCCGCGACCACCTGGCCGGCGGCGAGGGCATCCTCACCGGCACCACCCGCTCCTGCTACGGCGAGAGCACCGCAGGCGACAGCGCCTGCTTCCTGGACACCTCCGCCGACAAGGAGACCGTGGACCACACGGTCTTCAGCCGCGGCTGGGCCGACCTCGGGCACTACGCCTCGCTCTCCCACGGCGTGCCGCTCACCCCGGGACGGCCGTACACCCTGACGATCCAGCTGGCCGCCACCGACCACGTCGTGCCCGCAGGCCACCGTCTCGCCCTGATCGTCGCCGGGACCGACAACGGCCTGATCCTGCCGCCCGACAGCACGCCGACGGTCTCCGTCGACCTGTCGCGCTCGGTGCTGCGGCTGCCGCTGACCGGCGGCGCGGCGGCGCTGCGCACCACGCCGGGCGCCCCCGCCGCCGGCGCCGTCCGCACCCCGGCCGCCAGGCGCTCCGCCGCGCCCGCGCCGGTCCTCACCCCGGCGGCCGAGCTGGGCTGACCGCCGGGGCCGAACGGACGAAAGGGAACCACGGCGGTCCGCGGCGCGTTCCACTGGGTAGGTACGGTGAGGGCGCGGCGCGGGCCGCCGTGGACAGGAGTCGGGGACATGTCGAATCGCACGAAGATCGCCATCGGCGGAGTGGTCGTCGGACTGATCCTGCTCGCGTGGCTGCCCTTCTGGGCGGTCCTGCTGATCATCGTCGGCATCCCGGTGGCCGCCTACCTCACGCTCGACTCCTCCCAGCGACGCCGGCTGCGCCGTGTCAGCCGCCGGCAAATCCGTCGCTGAGCTGCGAGCCCCCGGATAGGCTGAGGCATCGGTTCACACGTCCGATCGAGGGGACACGTTTCCGATGAGCAGCGGCACGGTCGTGGCGGTCAGCCGCGACGCCACCCACGGGTTCAGCAAGGCCAACCAGAGCACCATCCGGCTGCTCGCCGGGCTCGGGGTGGAGGGCGACGCCCACCTCGGCGTCACCGTCCAGCACCGCTCCCGGGTGGCCCAGGACCCGACCCAGCCCAATCTGCGCCAGGTCCACCTGATCCACGCCGAGCTGTTCGACGAGCTGCACCGCGCCGGATACCAGGTACGCCCCGGTGACCTGGGGGAGAACGTCACCACCAGCGGCCTCGACCTGCTCGGACTGCCGCAGGGGACGATCCTGCGGCTGGGGGAGGAGGCGCGGGTCCAGATCACCGGACTGCGCAACCCCTGCCGCCAGATCGAGGCATTCCGCCCCGGCCTGCTCCAGCAGGTGGTGGGCCGCGACGAGTCCGGGACCCTCGTCCGCAAGGCCGGCATCATGGGCGTCGTGCTCGACCCCGGCGAGATCCACGTCGGCGACCGGGTCGAGGTCACCCTCCCCGCCACCCCGCACCTGCCGCTGGAAAAGGTCTGAGGCCGATGTCGGCCGACACCACCGCCGACGCCACGGGCTCTCCCCGTGCGACCGGAGCCGCTGCCGTGCCCGCACCGGCCGCCGACCCCGCGCCTGCCCACGCGATCCGCTCCGTCGAGGACCTGCTCGCCTTCACCGCGACCGGCGGCCGCACGAAGTACCTGCACTTCTGGGGGCACCGCCCCCAGCGTGACGGCTCCGTCGGGCCCGGCTGCCTCAGCCAGTGGTGGCCCGCCCCCTTCACCGTGGGCGGCGCCACCTACGCCACCGCCGAGCACTGGATGATGGCCGGCAAGGCCCGCCTGTTCTCCGACGGCGACGCCGAGCGGCGCGCCCTGGCCGCGGCCCACCCCCAGCAGGCCAAGAACGCGGGCCGCTCGGTGCGCGGCTTCGACGACGAGACGTGGCGCCGGGAGCGGTTCGCGCTCGTCGTCGAGGGCAGCGCGCACAAGTTCGCCGCCCATCCGGAGCTGCGCGACTACCTTCTCGGCACCGGCCGGCGCGTGCTCGTCGAGGCCAGCCCGCTGGACCGGGTCTGGGGCATCGGCCTGGCCGCCGACGACGACCGGGCCGCCGACCCGGCCACCTGGCGGGGGCTGAACCTCCTCGGCTTCGCGCTGATGGAGGCCCGCTCCCTTCTGGCAGCCGGCGGCTCCGCGCCCTCCTGGCGCCAGCCGTCGCAGGAACCACCGCAAGCGGTCCGGGACGCAGAGGCGGCGCCGAGAGGTCGCACGGAGTCCGCCGAGGGCCGCACGTAGAGTGCCGGAGGGGCCCGCGGCCGCGGACCCGATCGCACACCGGAGAGGTCGACAGGACATGACGGAGCGTCTGGTGGTCATCGGCGGCGACGCGGCGGGCATGTCGGCCGCCTCGCAGGCCCGCCGCCGCAGAGCCGCGGACGACCTGGAGATCATCGCCTTCGAGCGCGGACGGCACACCTCCTACTCCGCCTGCGGCATCCCGTACTGGATCGGCGGCGCCACCACGGGACCGGACGCGCTCGTCGCCAGAACCGCCCAGGAGCACCGCGACCACGGCATCGACCTGCGGCTGGGCACCGAGGTCGTCGCCGTCGACCCCGAGCGCGGCCGGGTGCGCTCCCGCGGCCCCGAGGGCGGCGAGCAGTGGACGGAGTACGACCACCTGGTGATCGCCACCGGCGCGGTGCCGATCCGGCCGCCCGTCCCGGGCATCGACGCGCCAGGCGTGTTCGGCGTGCAGACCCTCGACGACGGCGAGGCGGTGCTGGGCGCGCTGGACCGCGAGGCGGTGCGGCGCGCGGTCGTCGTCGGCGGCGGCTACATCGGCGTCGAGATGGCCGAGGCCATGCTGCGGCACGGCCTGGAGGTGACCCTCGTGGACCGTGCGCCCGAGCCGATGAGCACCCTCGACCCGGACATGGGGATGCTGGTGCGCGACTCCCTCGAAGGACTCGGCGTCCACGTGGTGTCCGGCGCCCCGGTCCGTGAGGTGCTCACCGGGGACGGCGGGTGGGTGCGGGCCGTCGCCACCGACCGCGCGGAGTACCCCGCGGACATCGTGGTGCTCGGCCTGGGGGTCCGCCCCGGCACGGACCTCGCCCGGGACGCGGGCCTGCCGCTGGGCGCCCACGGCGGACTGCTCACCGACCGCGCGATGCGGGTGCGCGGCACCGAGCGGATCTGGGCCGGCGGCGACTGCGTGGAGGTTCTCAACCTGGTCTCCGGCGCGCTCCAGCACATCGCGCTGGGCACCCACGCCAACAAGCAGGGCCGGATCATCGGCACCAACATCGGCGGCGGATACGCCACCTTCCCCGGCGTGGTCGGCACCGCGGTCAGCAAGGTCTGCGACGTCGAGATCGCCCGCACCGGGCTGAAGGAGTCCCAGGCGCGCGCCGCGGGCCTGGACTTCGTCACCGTGGTCATCGAGTCCACCAGCCGGGCCGGCTACTACCCGGACGCCGACACCATGACCGTCAAGATGACCGCGGAACGCGGCACCGGCCGGCTGCTCGGCCTGCAGATCGTCGGCGGTGAGGGCGCCGCCAAGCGCGTCGACGTCGGGGCGGTCGCGCTCACCGCGAAGATGACCGTGCAGCAGATGGTCGACCTCGACCTCGGCTACGCGCCGCCCTTCTCCCCGGTGTGGGACCCGGTCCTGGTCGCGGCGCGCAAGGCGGCGGACGCGGTGGCCGCCGACATCAGGAAGCGCTGACCGCTCCCGCGGCATCGGCGCCCGCCGGGGCCGCGGGAGCCGTTCACCTCCCCGGCCCCGTCGACGCCCCTTTCGCCGTCCGGGTCCGGGTCCACGCCCGGGTCCTGGTCACGCCGCGCCGACCGGCGTGGGCGCCGACGCCAGCCGTCCCAGCGCCTCCATCAGCGGGGGCAGCGCGGGTCCCGGGCGCACCGGAAGCACCTCGCCCGGCACGTCGTCGAGCAGCACGAACGCCATGTCGTCGGCCCGGCCGACCAGGCTCCAGCCGGGGCCGTCGGCGCGCACCGAACCGTAGGCGACGCGGACCCGGCCGGGCGGCGGGGGGCTGCGCAGGTAGCTCTCCGCCGCGTCCAGCACCCGGCGCACGGGGGAGGGGGCGGCGGCCTCCGCGGCCGAGGGGGAGGGGGCCGCCGGCTGCTTCAGTGCGTCGGCGTCGGCGTCGGCGTCGGTGTCCGCATCCGCGTCGGCGTCCGCGCCGGCAGGCGCGTCCTCCTCGTCCATCCGGTCGAACTGGTCGCGCCACTCGCGCCACTTGATCGCGATCTCGTCCGCGCCCAGCCGCCGTTGGGCGGGCCCCCACACGGCGGTGTCCGGCGGGGTCAGCGCGGGGCCGCCGCCGGTCTCCTCGTCGGGGTCGAACGGCTCGGGCAGCCCCGGCACGGAGACCGCCACCGGCACCGGCCAGCCGGGAAGCGACGCCGCCATGCTGTTCTCGTCGGGCGAGAGGTCGTACTCCAGGCCGCAGTCCCAGGCGGCCAGCGCGCAGGCCACCATCCACGCGTCCGTGGTCGCGACCGTCCAGCGCGCGCCCGTACCGTCCTGCCCGAAGACCAGTCCGTAGCCCGCGGCCAGCGGTTCGAGGCCGAGTCCCGCGCACGCCGCCGGATAGTCGTCGCCCAGCACGCCGGGGAACTGGCCCGGCGTCAGCAGCGCCGCGGTCAGCACGAACAGCGCGTCGTCGTCCAGAGTGTCGTCCATCGGCTCATCGGCCGCGCCCATCCGTCGCCTCCCTCTCCTCGGTCCGCGCACCTTAACCAGCGGGTAACGTCCCCGTCGAGGGGGTACGGAGGGGGGACATCCGGTGGGTTCGGTGCATGCCTCTCCGCAGGTCCACCCCCGGGCCTCCTCGCGGCGGCGCGAGGACGGCGGCGGGAGGCGGGATCGGCGGGAGCGGCCGCTCAGCGCACTCTGACCGCGAGGGCGAGATAGCGTTCCTCGGCGTCGTCGAGAAGCGCCAGTTCCCAGCCGGCGTCGTCGAGCGCCCGGCCGAGCCGCGGCTGCGCGCGGATGTCGTCGGGACGCAGCTCGTGGCCGCGGCGGGCGGCGAGGGCGGCGCGCCCGACGGGATGGAAGACGGCGAGCCGGCCGCCGGGCCGGGTGACCCGGGCGAGTTCGCGCAGTCCGGCCGCCGGATCGGGCAGGTGGTGGACCAGCCCGGCGGCGAGCACCGCGTCGAAGACCTCCTCCCGCAGCGGGAGCCGGTCCCCGTACGCCTCGACCAGGGAGCCCGCGGCGTTCCGGCCCAGCGCGACGGCCTCGTCGAGCATCTCCGGGGTCAGGTCCACGCCGACGACCGTGCCCGACGGGCCGACCGCGTCCCGCAGCAGCGGGAGCGCACGCCCGGTCCCGCAGCCCACGTCGAGCGCGCGGTCGCCGTCGCCGAGCCCCAACTCCGCGACGGCCGCCCGGTAGGCGGGGGTGTCGTCCGGGTAGCGCTGCTCCCAGCCGGCCGCTCTGACCGCGAAGAACTCGGTGAGCCGCCGCCGTTCGTGCTCGTTGCCTGCCATGCATCATGGTCGCATGCTCACCCTGCGCTCGATCGCCCTCTTCGTCCTGGCGGCCCTGCTGGAGATCGGCGGCGCCTGGCTGATCTGGCAGGGCGTCCGCGAGCACCGCGGGCCGGCCTGGACGGGCGCGGGCGTGGTCGCCCTAGGGCTCTACGGATTCGTCGCGACCCTGCAACCGGACGCCCAGTTCGGCCGGATCCTCGCGGCCTACGGCGGCGTCTTCGTGGCCGGCTCGCTGGTGTGGGGCGTGGTGGCGGACGGTTACCGGCCGGACCGCTTCGACATCGCCGGGGCGCTCGTCGCCCTGGTCGGTGTGAGCATCATCATGTACGCACCGCGCGGCGGCTGAAACCTGCTGCTTTCGGCCATCGAGGCCCTGGTCGGCCACGACCCCGGCCGGAGGAGGGGTTGCCGGGACCGGCGGTACGTACAAGGCTGCGTACCGCAGCGGAGACCGGAGGTAGGCGATGACGGTGAGCAACAAGCTCGCGTGGCTGCTCGACGACCTGACGCAGCGGGTGCCGCACGTCCAGCACGCGCTCGTCCTGTCGAACGACGGTCTGGTCACGGGAGCGAGCGGCGAACTGGACCGGCCGACCGCCGAGCACCTGGCCGCCGTGTCGTCGGGCTTCCACAGCCTCGCGAAGGGCGCGGGCCGGCAGTTCGGGACCGGCGGGGTGCGCCAGACCATGGTGGAGTTCGACGAGGGATTCCTCTTCGTGACCGCGGCGGGCGACGGCAGCTGCCTGTCCGTCCTGAGCGGGATGGAAGCGGACATCGGGCAGGTCGCCTACGAGATGACGCGCCTGGTCCACCAGGTCGGCGAGCACCTCGGTGTGGCGCCGCGGGGTTCGAACTCCCTCAGCTGAGCCCTCTCCGCGGCGGGCGCCGCCTCGCGGTCCGGGGCGGACCTGCCGACCTGGCGACCTGCCGACCGGCGGGTTCGGGGTTGTCCACAGGCCCATGACGGACCGTCGCCCTTCCTCGCTAGATTTGTCACTGTCGGTGATGGATCCAAGCTGAGGAGTGACGATGACGATGACGACGACTTCGTCCGTGGCCGCGGTGGACGCGGTGCGGCACGTCGAGGAGCTGCTGCCGCTCGATCGCGCGCGGCACGAACTCGGTCTCGACCAGGATGAGTTCGCGGTGGCGCTGCAACTGGGCGAGGTGCGCACGGTGGCGTGCGGGCCGGCGCTCTGGAAGGTGCCGCGCGCGGAGATCGACCGGTGCCTCGCGGGCGGCGCGGACCGTACGGGTGACGCGGGCACGGGCGGTGAGCCGGGCGGACTGCGGGCGCGACTGCGGCTGGTGAGCGGCGAGGGCGCGGCCGAGTTGATGGGCGTGGGCCGGCAGCGTTTCGTCCTCTTCGCCCGCTGCGGGAAGATCCGCCCCGTCCGCTGGTACGTCAACCAGTACCGGGCGGTGGTGTGGCTCTACCCCGCCGGGGAGGTGGCCGGCTTCGCCGGACGGAACCCGGGGCAGCTCAGGGGTCGGATGCCCGCAGAGCTGCGCGCGGCCGCCGAGGACGGTCGTGACGAGCGGGCGCGGGGCTGGCGGGAGCGGCGCGTCGAGCAACTGGTCAGGGATGCCTGGGACGCGTGGGACGAGGCCGCCGTCTGGGCGGCGCTGCTCGGGCCCGAGGCGGCCGCCGAAGCGGGGCCTGCCCCCCGCGAGCGGGCGTATCTGCGCAGGCTCCGTCCGGGCCTGTCACCGGGCAGACCCGGTCGGGCGAGCCTGCAGCGGGTCAGGGACCTCACGACGGCAGACCATCCCGACGAGATCGCCCACGGGCTGCTCGCCCTCGCTGACGCGCTGAGCAGGGCCCGCGCCCAGCGGCCCGCCCCGGGCCCGGACGGCGGCGTGCCCGAGCCGGGCGGTCGGGACGCGACGCGGCTCCCTGCCCCCGAGCCTGTGCGGGCGCGGCCCGTGCCGGTCGGGCCTGCCGTGCCCGCCGCGCAGGTGCTCGCCGGGCCCGTCCGCGCGGAGCCGGTGAGCGCCGCGCCGGTGAGCGCCGCGCCGCCGACCGGGCCGGCGGATCGGCCGGGCGGCGCCGGCCCGGCCCGCGGGCGGCTGCGGGGGTTGCTGTTCAGGCGGCGGGCGGCCGCCGGGCCGCCCGGACGGCGTCCGGGTCAGAGTTCGCCGACGCCCGTCAGCCGGATCACCGCGCGCGCCTCCTCGTCGGAGGCCGCGAGGTCGACCTCGGCCGAAATGCCCCAGCCGTGATCGCCGTTGGGGTCGGCGAAGGTCTGCCGCACCCGCCACAGGCCGTGCTCCGGCTGCTCCTCGATGAGCAGCAGCTTCGGGCCGCGCGCGTCCGGCCCGGTGCCCAGGTCGTCGTACTCGTCCCAGTACGCGTCCATCGCGTCCGCCCAGGTGTCCGCGTCCCAGCCGGACTCCTCGTCCAGCTCGCCGAGCTGCGCGTACTTCTCCAGCGCCGCCAGCTCCACCCGGCGGAAGAGGGCGTTGCGGACCAGCACCCGGAAGGCCCGGGCGTTCGCGGTGACCGGCTTGACCTGGTCGGCCCGCTCGGCGGCCTCCTCGGCGCTCTCCTCCTCGGGGTTGGCGAGCTGCTCCCACTCGTCGAGCAGGCTGGAGTCCACCTGCCGTACCAGCTCGCCGAGCCAGGCGGTCAGATCCTGGAAGTCCTCCGACTTCAGGTCGTCGGGCACGGTGTGCTCCAGCGCCTTGTACGCGCTCGCCAGGTAGCGGAGCACGATGCCCTCGGTCCTGGCCAGCTCGTAGTAGGAGACGAACTCCGAGAAGGTCATGGCCCGTTCGTACATGTCGCGGACCACGGACTTCGGGGACAGCGGATGGTCGCCGACCCACGGGTGGCTCTTGCGGTACACGCCGTAGGCGTGCAGCAGCAGCTCCTCGAGCGGCTTGGCGTAGGAGACGTCCTGGAGCCGCTCCATCCGCTCCTCGTACTCCACGCCGTCCGCCTTCATCGCCGCCACCGCGTCGCCGCGGGCCTTGTTCTGCTGGGCGGCAAGGATCTGGCGGGGGTCGTCCAGGGTGGACTCCACCACCGACACCATGTCCAGCGCGTAGGACGGAGACTCCGGGTCGAGCAGGTCGAAGGCGGCCAGGGCGAAGGTCGACAGCGGCTGGTTCAGCGCGAAGTTCTGTTGCAGGTCGACGGTCAGCCGGACGATGCGGCCCTCCGCGTCCGGCTCGGCCAGCCGCTCGACGACGCCGCCGTCCAGCAGCGAGCGGTAGATCGCGATGGCCCGCCGGATGTGCCGCAGCTGCGAGCGGCGGTCCTCGTGGTTGTCCTCCAGCAGCCGGCGCATCGCGTCGAAGGCGTTGCCGGGGCGGGCGATCACCGACAGCAGCATGGCGTGGGTGACGCGGAAGCGGGAGGTCAGCGGCTCGGGGTCGGAGGCGATCAGCTTCTCGAAGGTGTTCTCGGACCAGCTGACGAACCCTTCGGGTGCCTTCTTCCGCACCACCTTGCGGCGCTTCTTCGGATCGTCGCCGGCCTTGGCGAGCGCCTTCTCGTTCTCGATCACGTGCTCGGGGGCCTGCGCCTCCACGAAGCCCGCCGTGTCGAAGCCGGCCCGGCCGGCGCGGCCGGCGATCTGGTGGAACTCCCGCGCCCGCAGCACCCGGACCCGCTGCCCGTCGTACTTGGCCAGCGCGGTGAACAGCACCGTGCGGATGGGCACGTTGACGCCCACCCCGAGGGTGTCGGTGCCGCAGATGACCTTCAGCAGGCCCGCC
The DNA here is from genome assembly GCF_036353415.1 of Actinacidiphila polyblastidii. Lineage (NCBI taxonomy): Bacteria > Bacillati > Actinomycetota > Actinomycetes > Kitasatosporales > Streptomycetaceae > Actinacidiphila > Actinacidiphila polyblastidii. Next base: position 56,100 of record NZ_JAZEWV010000006.1, on the reverse strand, counting down.
TGGGCCAGCTTCTCCACCAGCCGGCGGTACTTGGGCAGCATCCCGGCGTGGTGCACGCCGATGCCGTGCCGCACGAATCGGGACAGATTCCGGCCGAAGGCGGTGGTGAAGCGGAAGTGGCCGATCAGGTCGGCGATGGCGTCCTTCTCGGCGCGCGTGCACATGTTGATGCTCATCAGCGCCTGCGCCCGCTCCACCGCCGCCGCCTGCGTGAAGTGCACGATGTACACCGGGGACTGGCGGGTTTCGAGCAGTTCGGTGAGGGTCTCGGTGAGCGGCGTGGAGCGGTACTCGTAGCTCAGCGGCACCGGCCGGCTGACCGACCGGACCACCGAGGTGGGCCGGCCGGTGCGCCGGGTCAGGTCCTCCTCGAACCGGGAGACGTCACCGAGCGTGGCCGACATCAGCAGGAACTGCGCCTGCGGAAGCTCCAGCAGCGGGATCTGCCAGGCCCAGCCGCGATCCGGCTCGGCATAGAAGTGGAACTCGTCCATCACCACCTGGCCGACGTCGGCGTTCCTGCCGTCGCGCAGCGCGATCGAGGCGAGCACCTCCGCGGTGCAGCAGATGACCGGGGCGTCCGGGTTCACCGACGCGTCGCCGGTGAGCATCCCGACGTTCTCGGTGCCGAAGAGCTTGCACAGGTCGAAGAACTTCTCCGACACCAGCGCCTTGATCGGCGCGGTGTAGAAGGTCACCTCGTCGCGGGCCAGCGCGGCGAAGTGCGCACCCGCCGCGACCAGGCTCTTTCCGGAACCGGTCGGGGTGGAGAGGATCACGTTCGCCCCGGAGACCACCTCGATCAGCGCCTCTTCCTGGGCGGGGTAGAGCGTGATGCCCTGCCCCTCGGCCCACGTCGAGAACGCGTCGAAGAGGGCATCGGGGTCGGCATCGGACGGCAGCTGATCGATAAGGGTCACCCCTCCATCTTGCCCGTCCGCGCCCGCCGAGGCGGAACCGGAGGCGGGGACCGTGATCACCAAAGGTAGGGTGTGCCGTCAACACCGCGTCAACTCCGCCTATGGGCGGCGGTATAGGGGGCTGAGCACCACCATGATGGGACCTGCGCACTCGCTGTCGGGAGCAGCGGCGTGGTTTGCGGTCGGGGCGGTCGCCGCCGGCCTCGACCACCCGATGCCGTGGCCGACACTCGTCGTCGGTGCGCTCATCAGTGCGGGAGCCGCCCTGGCTCCGGACCTCGACCACCACGCCGCCACGATCTCCAGGTCCTTCGGCCCGCTGTCCCGTCTCGCGTGCAAGGTCATCGACGCGATCGCGCACGCCACCTACAACGCGACCCGCGGCAAGCGCGACCCCCGGCGCTCCGGCGGGCACCGCACCCTGACCCACACCGCCATATGGGCCGCCCTCGTGGGCGCGGGCTGCTCGGCGGCGGCCGTCTACGGCGGACGGTGGGCGGTGCTGGCGATCCTCTTCGTCCACATGGTGCTGGCCGTCGAGGGCCTGCTGTGGCGGCAGGCCCGGGTCTCCAGCGACGTGCTGGTCTGGCTGCTGGGCGCGACGAGCGCCTGGGTGCTCGCGGACGTGCTGGACGACCCGGGCAACGGCAAGGAGTGGCTGTTCACCGAGCACGGCCAGCACTACATGTGGATCGGCCTACCGATCGTCCTCGGGGCCATCGTGCACTGCATCGGTGACTCCATCACCGTGTCGGGCTGCCCGATCCTGTGGCCGATACCGATCAGGCGCAAGCGCTGGTACCCGGTGGGGCCGCCGAAGTTCATGCGGTTCCGGGCCGGCAGCTGGGTCGAGTACAAGGTCCTGACCCCGGCGTTCTTCCTGGTCGGCGGCGCGAGCGCGCTCGGGGCGCTGGGCGTCTTCAGCTGAACCCCCGGCCGGCCCGGACGAGTCCCGTCCCGGCCGGCCCGACGGGACCCTAGCCGTGCCAGGACCGCCACAGCGCGGCGTACGCGCCGTCGGCGGCGACGAGCTGGTGGTGGCTGCCCAGCTCGCTGATCCGTCCGTCCTCGACCACCGCGATGACGTCGGCGTCGTGCGCGGTGTGCAGGCGGTGCGCGATGGCCACCACCGTGCGGCCGTCCAGCACCCGGGAGAGCGAGCGCTCCAGGTGCCGGGCCGCCCGCGGGTCGAGCAGCGACGTCGCCTCGTCCAGCACCAGCGTGTGCGGGTCGGCCAGCACCAGCCGGGCCAGCGCGAGCTGCTGCGCCTGGGCGGGGGAGAGCACCGCGCCGCCCGAGCCGACCTCGGTGTCCAGGCCCTCGGCGAGCGCGCGCGCCCAGTCCTCGGCGTCCACCGCGCGCAGCGCCGTCCACAGGTCGTCGTCGGCGGCCTGCGCGCGGGCCAGCCGCAGGTTGTCGCGCAGCGAGCCGACGAAGACGTGGTGCTCCTGGTTGACCAGGGCGACGTGGGCGCGGACCCGCTCGGCGGGCATCCGGGCCAGCTCCGCGCCGCCGAGGGTCACCTCGCCGGTGCGCGGGGCGTAGATCCCGGCGAGCAGCCGCCCGAGGGTGGACTTGCCGGCGCCCGACGGGCCGACGAGCGCCAGCCGGGTGCCCGGCGCGACGTTCAGCGTCACGTCGTGGAGCACGTCGGCGTCCGCGCGGTAGCCGAAGCGGACCCGGTCGGCGGCGACCTCGCGGCCGTCCGGCACGACCGAGCCGTCGCGGTCCTCCTCGGCGACCTCCCGCACGCCCACCAGCCGGGCCAGTGACACCTGGGCCACCTGCAGCTCGTCGTACCAGCGCAGGATCAGGTTGACCGGGTTGACGAGCATCTGCGCGTACAGCGCGCCGGTGGTCAGCTCTCCCGCGCTCACCCAGCCGTGCAGGGCGAAGGCGCCGCCGATCATCAGCACCGAGGTCAGGATCAGCACATGGGTGGCGTTGATGACCGGGAAGAGCACGCTGCGCAGCCACATCGTGTAGCGCTCCCACGCCACCCACTGCCCGATCCGCAGCCGGGAGAGCTCCTCGCGGCGGTCGCCGAGGCCGTGCGCCTCGATGGTGCGGCCGGCGTCCACCGACTCGGCGAGCACCGACGCCACCGCGGCGTAGCCCGCCGCCTCCGAGCGGTAGGCGCTCGGCGCACGCCGGAAGTACCAGCGGCAGCCGGTCAGCAGCAGCGGCAGCGCGACCAGGACCGACAACGCCAGCAGCGGCGAGGTCAGGGTCAGCGCGCCGATCAGCAGCGTCGCCCAGACCACGGCGATCACCAGCTGCGGCACCGCCTCGCGCATCGCGTTCGACAGCCGGTCGATGTCCGTGGTGATCCGGGACAGCAGGTCCCCGGTGCCGGCCCGCTCCAGCACGCCCGGCGGCAGCGCCACCGAGCGGACCAGGAAGTCCTCGCGCAGGTCGGCCAGCATCCGCTCGCCGAGCATCGCGCCGCGCATCTGCTCCAGCCGCACGAAGCACGCCTGGACCAGCAGCGCGACCAGGAAGAGGGCGATGGTGCGCCCGAGAGGGAGGTCGCGGTGCCCGGCGGACAGGTCCTCGACCATGCCGCCCAGCAGGTAGGGGCCGACCATCGAGGCGATCACCGCGACCGTGTTGGCGGTCATCAGCAGGGCGAAGTCGCGCCGGTGCCGGCGGACCAGCTCCCGCACGTAGGAGCGCACCGTGGCGGGCGAGCCGACCGGCAGGGTGGCTTTCTCCTGGGGCGCGGCCGGATCGTGTTCCGGCGGTCGCACGCCGATCATGCGGACTCCTCCATCGTCGGTGCGGTCGTCGCCGCGGTGCGGGCGCCGGTCACGTCGCCCGTGCCGCCGCGGTCGTGCGGGACGTCGACAGGCGCGCCCTGCCCCGCCGTTCCCGCCGGGCCGTCCGACGGCTCCGGCGCGCTCTCCCGGGTGACCACCGCGCGGTAGCGGGCGTCGGTGCGCAGCAGGTCGTGATGGCTCCCGGCGGCCGTCGCGATGCCCTCGTCCACGAAGACCACCCGGTCGGCGCGGTCGAGCACCAGCGGGCTTGAGGTGAGGACCACGGTGGTGCGCCCGGCCCTGATCTCCTTGAGCCCCCGCGCGATCCGCGCCTCGGTGTGCGCGTCGACCGCCGAGGTCGGCTCGTCGAGCACCAGCACCTCGGGGTCGGTGACCAGCGAGCGCGCGAGCGCGAGCCGCTGGCGCTGGCCTCCGGACAGCGAGCGGCCCCGTTCGGTGATCCGGGCCCGCATGGCGTCACCCGACACCGCGTCCTGGCCTGCCAGCGACTGCACCAAGGCGTCCAGCACGTCGCCGCACTGCGCCGCGCCGAGCGCCCGTACGGCGTCGATCCGGCCGGAGGAGGGGACGTCGAGCAGCTCGGCTAGCGTGCCCGACAGCAGCACCGGGTCCTTGTCCTGGACGAGCACCGCAGCCCGCGCCGCCGGGAGCGCGAGCGCGTCCAGCGCCCTGCCGCCGAGGCGCGCCGACTCCTCGCCGACACCGTCCGGGCTGTGCCCGCCGAGCCGGTCGGCCAGCCGGCCCGCCGCGTCCGGGTCGCCGCACACCACGGCGGTCAACAGCCCGGCGGGCGCCCGCAGTCCGGTCGCCGGGTCGTACAGCTCCCCCTCCGGCTCCCGCTGCCCCGCCTCCCGCGACCGCGTCTCCCGCGACGGCTCCTGCGGCGTCGTCGCGTCGGACGTGGGCGACGCCGTCCCGCCGTCGCCCACCGCCTGCGCCCGGCTCAGTGCCAGCACCCGCGCCGCACGCTTGGCCGACGGCCGGGAGAAGGACCAGGCCATGGCGATCTCCTGGAAGTTGTTCAGCGGCAGCGACAGGAAGCCCACCGCTCCGTAGACGGTGACCAGCTCACCGATCGTGATCCGTCCGTCGAGCGCCAGCCTGACGCCGTACCAGGCGATGCCGACCAGCAGCAGTCCGGGTAGTGCGACCTGCACCGCGGAGATCAGCGCCCACATCCGCTCGGTGTGCACCGCGGCCTTCCTGACCTCCTGGGAGGCGCGGCGGTAGCGGTCGAGGAACAGCTCCTCGCCGCCGATGCCGCGCAGCACCCGCAGGCCGGCCACCGTGTCGGCGGCCAGCGCGGTCGCCTTTCCGGCCTTCTCGCGCTGCATGTCGGCCCGGCGCGTCGCGGTGGGCAGCATCGGCAGCACCCCGAGGGCGAGCACCGGCACCGCGGCGGCGACCACGACGCCCAGCCGCGGCTGGTACACCAGCAGCGCCACGGCCACGCCGACGGTGGCGATCAGCGCGGAGGTGAAGCGTGCCAGCGCCTCGACGAACCAGCCGATCTTCTCCACGTCGCCGGTGCTGACCGCCACCACCTCGCCGGCCGCCACCCGGCGGGTCAGCACCGAGCCCAGCTCGACGGACTTGCGGGCCAGCAGCTGCTGGACGCGGGCGGCGACGCAGATCCAGTTGGTCACCGCCGTGCGGTGCAGCATGGTGTCGCCGAGCGCGGTCAGCGCGCCGAGCAGCAGCATCAGGCCGCCGGCCAGCACCAGCCGGGACCCCGAGCGGTCGACGACGGCCTGCACCGCCAGGCCCACCGCCGCGGGGAAGCCCGCGACCGCGGCCATGTGGAGGGTGCCCCAGGCGGTTGAGGCGAGCTGCCCGCGCCACTGCCGGACCTCCAGCCAGAGCAGGAAGCGGAACCCGGACCGCACGTCGGGCACGCCCGGGTCGGGAAACGGAAGACTGCGCAGCGAGGGCATGATGTCCTGGGGTCGGAGCGGGCGGGGAGTCGAAGGCAGAGCGGCCAGGGCACAGCGGCCAGGGCAGAGCGGTCGGAGGCGGCGGGAAGGCGCCGGATCGGACCGAGCGGCATACCGGGGTAAAACATGCCGAGAGCGGTCGAGAGCCGTACAACGGGCCGTGCAAGGTTCGCCGCAGGGCCGCTGCCGGGTCAACCGGTTTTCCGCGCGTCCCGAACGGAACCGGCCGACCGGGACGGTACGTTTCAGCAGAGGGAAGAGAGCCCACGACGATGCGGGGAACGGTGCACACGACGGAGCGGCGGACGGTGGCGATGCGGACGGTGACCAGGCGTGCGGCGGTCGCCGCGGCGGCCGCGGCGACCGCCGCCCTCCTGCTGGCCGGCTGCGGGGGCGGTTCGGCCGGCGGCGACGGCGCACCGGCATCCGGCGGCCGTGCCGCCGACCGCAGCGGCGGGCAGCACGCCGCCGCGGCCCCCGCCGTCACCCGCACGCTGCCCGGTGTCGGCCCCTCGCTGACCGCGAAGGTCCCCGCGAGCGCCCGTCAGGCGATCGTGGTCTACGGCGCGAGCCCCACGACGTCCAAGTCCACGGTCGCGCTCTTCACCCGCGCCGCGGACGGCTGGCACCGCGGTCCTTCCTGGCCCTCGCACAACGCGATCCACGGCTGGACCGTGCAGCACCACGAGGACGACCTGAAGTCCCCGGTCGGCGTCTTCACCCTGCACGACGCGGGCGGCCTGCTGGCCGATCCCGGCTCGAAGCTGCCGTACACGCGCTCGACCGACTTCACCCCGTCGCCTTCCTGGCCGGCGAGCTACCAGCACGACTTCGACTACGTGATCGCCATCGACTACAACCGGCAGATCGGCACCTCGCCCAGCGACCCCACCCGGCCCGAGGGCGAGTCCAAGGGCGGCGGCATCTGGATCCACCTGGATCACGGGGTGGGCACCTCCGCCTGCGTCACCGTCGACAAGGACGCGATGCGGTATCTGCTGCGAACGCTCGTCCCGTCAGCGCACCCGGTGATCGTGATGGGCGACACCGCGCACCTGAAGGGCTGACCCGCCCTCAGTCCGGCCGCGCCCTCACCCCCCCTCTGCCGTCAGCCCTCGCGTCGCCCCGCCCGGCAACCGCTTGCAGCAAGGCAGCGAAACTTCTTCCGCGTTCTCGCGCACGCGTATTGACGCGTCCACGCCGACGGCGGGAAGCTCCTCGGCGGAGCCCCGAGGGACGACGGGGCCCCGACCCTCTCTCGGCGGCCTGGCGCGTGGCTGCCTTCGCAGGGCACCCCCATGCCCTTTTTCCGAAGGAGCCGCCCATGAGATCCCGCGTCCTGAACGGCATGCTCGCCGCGGTCGTCGCCGCGGCCGGACTGATCGCCGTCTCCTCCCCACAGGCCGCCCAGGCGAGCCCGCCGGGCAGCAAGGACGTCACCGCCACGCTCTTCGAGTGGTCGTACGACTCGGTGGCCAAGGCGTGCACGACCCAACTCGGCCCGGCCGGCTACGGGTTCGTCGAGATATCCCCGGCCACCGAGAACATCCAGGGCGGCCAGTGGTGGACGTCCTACCAGCCGGCGAGCTACAAGCTGGCGAACCGGCTCGGCGACGAGACCTCCCTGAAGCACATGGTCGACACCTGCCACGCCGCCGGTGTGAAGGTCGTCGCGGACGCCGTGATCAACCACATGACCTCGGGGTCGGGCACCGGCACCGCGGGCACCGCGTACACGAAGTACACCTACCCGGGCTACTACCAGAACCAGGACTTCCACAGCTGCAGGACCGACATCACCAACTACCAGGACCGCTCCAACGTCCAGAACTGCGAACTGGTGGGCCTGGCCGACCTGGACACCGGCAGCGACTACGTCCGCAGCACCATCGCCGGGTACCTGAACCACCTGACCTCGCTCGGCGTGGACGGCTTCCGGATCGACGCCGCCAAGCACATGGCGGCCACCGACCTGGCCGCCATCAAGGCCAAGCTGACCGATCCCGGCGTGTACTGGGCGCAGGAGGTCATCTACGGCGCCGGTGAGGCGGTCCAGCCGGGCGAGTACGTCGGCACGGGTGACGTGGACGCCTTCCAGGGCGCCTACGACCTCAAGCGCGTGTTCACCGGCGAGAAGCTGTCCTACCTGAGCAACTGGGGTTCCTCGTGGGGCGCCGGCTACCTGGCCGGCAACCGGTCCCGCACCTTCGTCGACAACTGGGACACCGAGCGCAACGGCTCCACCCTCAGTTACAAGGACAACGCCACCTACACCCTGGCCAACGTCTACCTGCTGGCCTGGCCCTACGGCTCGCCGAACGTCCTGTCGGACTACGAGTTCTCCGACAACGACGCCGGCCCGCCGAACGGCGGCGCCGTCAACGCCTGCTACAGCGACGGCTGGAAGTGCGAGCACGCCTGGCCGCAGATCGCCGGCATGGTCGGCTTCCGCAACGCCGTCGCCGGCACGGCCGTCACCAACTGGTGGGACGACGCCAACAACGCCATCGCCTTCGGCCGGGGCAGCAGGGGATTCGTCGCGATCAACCACGAGGGCGGCGCGCTGACCCGGACGTTCGCCACCTCGCTGCCCGCCGGCACCTACTGCGACGTCCAGCACGCCGGCGCCACCTACGCGGTCGGCTCGAACGGGACGTTCACCGCCACCGTCGGCGCGGGTGACGCGGTGGCCCTCTACGTCGGCGGACCCTGCACCTCGGGCGGCACCTCGACCGGTGCGACGACGACGTCCGGCGGTACCACGCCCGCCGCGGGCGCCTCCTTCGCGGTGAACGCGACGACGGCTCCCGGCCAGAACATCTACCTGGCCGGCGACAACGCGGCCCTCGGCGGTTGGGACCCCGCCAAGGCCCTGCTGCTGTCCTCGGCGAGCTACCCGGTGTGGAGGCTCGACGTCGGCATGGCCGCCGGCACCGCCTTCCAGTACAAGTACATCCGGAAGGACGGGAACAACAGCGTCACCTGGGAGTCCGGCGCCAACCGGACCGCGACCGTGCCGTCCTCGGGGAAGGTCGCGCTGAACGACACCTGGCGCAACTGAGCCCGGAACGGGCGCCGGAGTGCGGCGAAACGTGACGCATCGCACTCCCGATTGGCCCCTCTGTGGCGGAGTTGGCAGACTGTGCCACTCGCAGATCGTGACCACAGAGGGGACCCCACCCATGAAGGGCTTCAGGACATTCCTGCTGCGCGGCAACGTCGTCGATCTGGCGGTCGGCATCGTCGTCGGCGCGGCGTTCACCGCGCTGGTGACCGCGTTCGTGAAGGCGTTCCTGACGCCGATCGTGGGTCTGGCCAGCGGCGCCACCGGCGACTACAGCAGCAAGACCTTCAAGGCCGAGGGCGTGACCTTCCCCTACGGCCTGTTCATCGACGCGGTGATCAGCTTCGTGATCGTCGCCGCGGTGATCTACTTCCTGGTCGTGCTGCCGATGAACCACATGCAGGAGAAGTTCTTCCCCAGGGCGTCCGGCGCCCCGATGCGCGAGTGCCCGGAGTGCCTGACCGCCATCCCCGCCGCCGCCAGGCGGTGCAGCGCCTGCACCGCGCAGATCGCTCCGGTGATCGGCGTCCAGGGCGGCCCGGTCGACGACCCCGCCGACCTGGCCAAGTAGCCCTGCTCGGCAGTCCCGGTCAGGAGGAGGAGGGCGGCCCGCTCTCCTCCTCCAGCGGGGCGAGCAGTGCGGTGAGTGCGGCGCGCTGCTCCTCGTCGAGCGGCTCCAGCAGTTCCGCCGCGGCGGTGCGCCGGGCGCGGCGCAGCTCCCTCACGGTCGCCGCGCCCGCCTCCAGCAGTTCGATGCGGATCACCCGGCGGTTGCGCGGGTCCGGCGTCCTGCGCAGCAGCTCCCGCTCCTCCAGGGCGTCGACCAGCGTGGTGACCGCGCGGGGCACCACGTCGAGCCGCTGCGCCAGGTCCGCCATCCGCGGCGGCTCCTGGCAGTGCGCGAGGGTGCGCAGCAGGCGCGCCTGGGCGGGTGTGACGCCCAGCGGCTCCATCAGCAGGCGCTGGGCCCGGTGCAGCCGCCGGCTGAGCCCCAGCAGCTGGTCGGCGAGGCGTCCGGTCAGCTCGTCGGGGCCGGCGACGGCGAGGGCTGTGGTGCGCGGTTCCATGGCTCCGAGGGTATCAGGATGTCATTCATTGTGAGTATAGGTAACAGTGACCTATACTCCCTTTGTCAGCGCTGCCCGGCATGCCGCCGGGCCGCGGTCCCGCACCCCCCGCAAGGAGCCCTTTGCGCCCCGAGAACGACCTGGTGAACCGGTGGACACCACCGAAGAAGAAGTCGCAGAACCCCCCCGCCGACTGGAGCCGCATCGTCCGGCTCTTCCGTCCCTACCGCGGCAGGCTCGCCGTGGTCGGCGCCCTGGTGGCGCTGTCCTCGCTGGTCTCCGTCGCCTCGCCGTTCCTGCTGCGGGCGATCCTCGACACCGCGATCCCGCAGGGCAGGACCGGCCTGCTGGGCCTGCTGGTGCTCGGCATGATCGCCACCGCCGTCGCCAACGGCATCTTCGGCGTCCTGCAGACGCTGATCTCCACCACCGTGGGCCAGCGCGTCATGCACGACCTGCGCACCGCCGTCTACGAGCGGCTGCAGCGGATGTCGCTGGCGTTCTTCACCCGCACCCGCACCGGCGAGGTGCAGTCCAGGATCGCCAACGACATCGGCGGCATGCAGGCCACCGTCACCTCCACGGCGACGTCCCTGGTCTCCAACGCCACCGCCGTGATCGCCTCCGTCGTCGCCATGGTCGCCCTGGACTGGCGGCTCACCGTGATCTCGCTGCTGCTGCTCCCGGTGTTCGTCTGGGTGGCCCGCAAGGTCGGCCGCGAACGCAAGAAGATCGCCACCGAGCGCCAGAAGCAGATGGCCGCGATGTCCGCGATCGTCACCGAGTCGCTCTCCGTCAGCGGCATCCTGCTCGGCCGCACCATGGGCCGCGGCGCCTCCCTGACCCGCGACTTCAGCGCCGAGTCCGAGCGCCTGGTGGACCTGGAGGTCCGCTCCAACATGCAGGGCCGCTGGCGGATGGCGGTGATAGGGATCGTCATGTCGGCGATGCCCGCGCTGCTGTACTGGGCGGCCGGCATCACCGCGGGCCACGGCGGCCCCGCGGTGTCCATCGGCACCCTCGTCGCCTTCGTCTCGCTGCAGCAGGGCATGTTCCGCCCCACCGTCTCGCTGCTGGCCACCGGTGTGCAGGTGCAGACCTCGCTCGCGCTGTTCCAGCGCATCTTCGAGTACCTCGACCTGCCCGTGGACATCACCGAACGCCCCGACCCGGTACACCTGGACCGCGCCCGCGGCGACATCCGCTTCGAGAACGTCGACTTCTCCTACGACCCGGACCAGGCCCGCCCCACCCTGCACGGCATCGACATCGACCTGCCGGCGGGCAGCACCCTCGCCGTCGTGGGCGCCACCGGCTCCGGCAAGAGCACCCTCAGCTACCTGGTGCCCCGGCTCTACGACGTGACCGGCGGCCGGGTGACCCTCGACGGCACCGACGTACGGGACCTGTCCTTCGACACCCTCGCCGCCGCGGTCGGCGTCGTCTCCCAGGAGACCTACCTGCTGCACGCCTCCGTCGCCGAGAACCTGCGCTTCGCCAAGCCCGAGGCCACCGACGAGGAGATCCGCGCCGCCGCCCGCACCGCACAGATCCACGACCACATCGCCGGACTGCCGGACGGCTACGACACCCTCGTCGGCGAGCGCGGCTACCGCTTCTCCGGCGGTGAGAAGCAGCGCCTCGCCATCGCCAGGACCATCCTGCGCGATCCGCCGGTGCTCATCCTGGACGAGGCGACCAGCGCGCTGGACACCAGGACCGAGGCGGCGGTGCAGGACGCCATCGACGCGCTCTCCGAAGGCCGCACCACCATCACCATCGCCCACCGGCTGTCCACCGTCCGCGACGCCGACCAGATCGCCGTGCTCGACGCCGGCGAGATCGTCGAGCGCGGCACCCACGACGAGCTGCTGGCCAAGGGCGGCCGCTACGCCGCGCTGGTCCGCCGCGACACCCAGCTGGCCACCACGCCCGTGTCATGACCTCCGCGTCTTCGCGGCAGGCGCGCGGCGCCGCCCTTACGGCGCCGCCCTTACGGCGCCGCTCTCACGGCGCGGCAGGCGGCCCGTCGACGAGCACCACGTCCAGCGTGCGCGGACCGTGCACGCCCTCGACCCGGTCCAGCTCGATGTCGCTGGTCGCCGAGGGACCGGAGATCCAGGTCAGCGGCCGGACCGGGTCCAGCCGCGGCAGCGCCTGCGGGACCGAGTCCACCACCTGCGCCGGCGCCCGCACCACGCACACGTGGTGGTCGGGGACCAGCGTGACGCGCCGCTGCCCCTGGTCGGGGCCGCCGTCCAGGATGATCGTCCCGGTCTCCGCGACGGCCAGCGCGCAACCCGTCACCACGCTGTCCACCGCGTCCAGCTCCGCGGCCGTCAGCTCAGCGGCGGCGCGGATCACCTCCACACCTGCCAGCTGTGACAGCCACCCCGCCGGCAGACCCGGCGGTGCAATGACGCTGCGGCTGCCGTGCTCGGCCAGCAGCCGGGCGACGGTCGCGGGCAGTCCCGCCTCGTCGGTGCGGTGCACCCGCGCGCGGTAGTCCGCGAGGTGCTCGGCCAGCAGGTCGGCGGTCTCCCCCGGGGTGCGCTCCGCGTGCACGGTGAGGTAGTCCCGCGGCACCGGCGCGGTCTCGGGGGAGTCGGCGAGTGCGACGCGGATCCGCCGCAGCACCTCGTCCCTGCTGCTGCTCCCGGTCACCGCGCCCCGCCCCTCGTCTCCTCGCCTGCTGTTCCGTCGGATGCCGTCCTGCCCGGCGGCGGAGCCTGCCGCGGTTCGTGGGGCGTGCCGCCGCCCTTCTCCCGCTGCTGCCACCAGTCGCGGAAGGACTGCGGCGGCACGGCCGGCAGGTCGCGGCTGCCGGTCCACGCCTTGCCGGGGCCCGGCAGCGTCCGCGGGTGCAGCCGACGGGTGCGCGCGGCCAGCCGCTGGCCCTGCCGGAGCGCCCCGGGGTGGCGGAACGCCCAGCTCGCGGCGCGCATCGCGGCCCGCTCCGCGGCGTGCCCGCGAGCCGGCCTGATCGTGGTGCGGGTGCCCGCGACGACCGTGCTGCCGCCCTCCACCACGCGTTCGCGCAGGTGCACCAGCACCTCGGGGATGTCGATGGCGACCGGGCAGACCTCGTAGCAGGCCCCGCACAGGCTGGAGGCATAGGGCAGCGAGGCTTCCAGCGGGGACGCGGTGCCGCGCAGCTGCGGGGTGAGGATGGCGCCGATCGGGCCGGGGTAGACCGAGCCGTAGGCGTGGCCGCCGGCGCGCTCGTAGACCGGGCAGACGTTCAGGCAGGCCGAGCAGCGGATGCAGCGCAGCGCCTGGCGGCCGACGGTGTCGGCGAGGGTGTCGGTGCGGCCGTTGTCCAGCAGCACCAGGTGGAAGGTGCTCGGGCCGTCGCCGTCGGTGGTGCCGGTCCACATCGAGGTGTAGGGGTTCATGCGTTCCGCGGTGGACGAGCGCGGCAGCGTCTGCAGCAGGATCTCCAGGTCGCGCACGGTCGGCACGACCTTCTCGATGCCCACCACGGAGATCAGCGTCTCGGGCAGTGTCAGGCACATCCGGCCGTTGCCCTCGGACTCCACTACCACCAGGGTGCCGGTCTCGGCGACCATGAAGTTCGCGCCCGAGACGCCGACCTTGGCGCGCAGGAACTTCTCCCGCAGGTGCAGCCGCGCCGCCTCGGCCAGCTCGGCCGGCCGGTCGCCGAGGTCGTCCGGGGCCGGACGCCCCCAACCGGCCATCTCGCGGCGGAAGATGTCCCGGATCTCGCTGCGGTTCCTGTGGATCGCCGGGACCAGGATGTGCGAGGGCCGGTCGTGGCCGAGCTGGACGATGAGTTCGGCCAGGTCGGTCTCGTAGGCGCGGATGCCGGCCTCGGCCAGGGCCTCGTTGAGGCCGATCTCCTGGGTGGCCATCGACTTGACCTTCACCACCTCGCTCTCCCCGGTCGCCCGGACGAGGTCGGTGACGATGCGGTTGGCGTCGGCGGCGTCGACCGCCCAGTGCACGACGCCGCCCGCCGCGGTGACCCGCTCCTCCAACTGCAGCAGGTACCGGTCGAGATGGTGCAGCACCTCGTCCTTCACCGCGGCGCCCGCGGCCCGCAGCTGCGGCCAGTCGGCCAGTTCGCCGATCGCCGTCGCGCGCTTGTCGCGGATGGTGTGCGTGGCGTGGCGCAGGTTCGCCCGCAGCTGGGTGTCGCGGGTGGAGGCGCGTGCGGCCTCGGGAAACGGGGGCAACCCCAGGAACGTACCGCTCATCGGATCTTTCCTGCCCTCTCGACGGGCTGATAGGGCCGCTCCCGGGTGGCGGCCAGGATCTCCGCCAGGTGGACCGTGCGCAGCGGCTCGTGCTGTCGCCGCAGGATGCCGTCGAGGTGCATCAGACAGGAGTTGTCGGCCCCGCACAGCACCTGCGCGCCGGTGCCCACCGCGCTGCGCGCCTTGTCCACGCCCATCGCGGTGGAGACGTCGGGGTTCTTGACCGCGAAGGTGCCGCCGAAGCCGCAGCACTCCTCGGCGCCGGGCAGCTCCGCCAACTCCAGCCCCGCCACCGCTCCGAGCAGCCTGCGCGGCCGCTCGCCGAGCCCCAGCACCCGCAGTCCGTGGCAGGACGGGTGGTACGTCACGCGGTGCGGGAAGTACGCGCCCACGTCGGTGACACCCAGCACGTCGACCAGGAACTCGGTCAGCTCGCGCGTCTTCGCCACGGCGGCGCCGGCCGCCTCGGCGAGCCCCTCGTCCCGGCCCTCCGCGGCCGCCCTGGCGGCGATCCGCGGGTAGTTGTCGCGCACCATCGCCGCGCACGAGCCCGACGGGGTGACCACGTGGTCGTAGCCGGCGAACGCCGCCGCGTAGTCCCGCACCAGCGGCTCGGTGGCGTGCCGGTACCCGGTGTTGAACTGCGGCTGGCCGCAGCAGGACTGGGCCGCGGGGAAACCGACCTCCACGCCGAGCCGCTCCAGCAGGGTCACCACGGCGCGTCCGGTGTCCGGATAGAGCAGGTCGTTCACGCAGGTCACGAAGAGGGCTACGCGCATGAGGGCACCGTACCGGGGCGGGCCGGGCCGTACAGCTGTCGGTCACGCATGCGCTCATACTGCCGTAACCGGTCACCGCAGGGAAGCAGACATCCGATGTCTGTTGGAGACAGGGCCGCACGGCCGCTCCTACGCCACGGCTTCCCCGCCACCGCTCCTACGAGGTCGCGGCGGCCGCGGTCCGTACGCCGGCGCGACCCGGCGCCAGCAGCGCGAGGACCTCGCGCACCGCCGTGCGGCCCGCGCGGTTGGCGCCGATCGTGCTCGCCGAGGGTCCGTAGCCGAGCAGATGGACGCGCGGGTCCCTGACCACGCGGGTGCCCTCGACGCGGACGCCGCCGCCCGGCTCGCGCAGCCGCAGCGCCGCCAGGTGGTCCAGCGCCGCCCGGAAGCCGGTGGCCCACAGGATCACGTCGGCGTCGAGGGTGCGGCCGTCGGCCCAGGCCACGCCGTGGGGGGTGATCCGCTCGAACATCGGCTCCCGGCGCAGGACGCCGGCCGCCCGCGCCCGCCGCACCTCCTCGGTCGCGGCCAGTCCGGTCACGCTCACCACGCTCTGCGGCGGCAGCCCGCGCCGCACCCGCTGCTCGACCCGGGCGACCACGGACCGCCCCCAGTCCTCGGTGAACGGCGTGTCGAGGAAGACCGGCGGCCGGCGCGTCACCCACGTCGTCGACGCGGTCCCGGCCAGCTCCATCAGCAGCTGCACCGCCGAGGTGCCGCCGCCCACGACCACCACGCGCCGCCCGGCGAACTCCGCCGCGCCCCGGTATCCCGCGGTGTGCAGCTGCCGGCCGAGGAAGGTCTCCTGCCCCGGGTAGTACGGCAGGAAGGGGCGGTCCCAGGTGCCGGTCGCGTTCAGCAGCGCCCGCGCCGCCCAGACGCCCGCGTCCGTCTCCACGAGCAGCCGTCCGTCCGCGCCGTCGCGGACCGAGGCGACGTCCACCGGCCGGCGCACCCGCAGGTCGAAGGTCCGCTCGTAGCGGTCGAAGTAGCCGCCCACCACCTCCGCCGAGGGCCGGCCGGGGTCGCCGTCCGCCAGTGGCAGACCCGGCAGGTCGTGCACGCCGTGCGCCTTGCCGTAGGTCAGCGAGGGCCAGCGGAACTGCCAGGCGCCGCCGGGGCCGGGGGAGTGGTCGAGCACGACGAAGTCGCGGTCCGCCCGCAGCCCGGCCCGGTGCAGGAAGTACCCGGCCGACAGCCCGGCCTGCCCCGCGCCGACCACCGCGACCTCGACGTCGCGCACCGCTGCGGGGACCGGTCCGCCCGTCCCGTCTGCTCCACCTGCGTCGTTCATGCCCGTGCCAACCGCCCCGGCCGGGCAAAGCTTCCCGCGCCGCGGCGCCCGCGGCGTCCCGCCCGTGCGCCCCGCGCACGCACCCGCCCGAGCGGCCCCGCCCCCGGTGCACGGCCTGCGCCCCGCCCGCCCCGCCGGTGCCGGGCAGCGCCCTTCATGCGCCCGGCCCCGCGTCTGCGAAGCTTCAAGGGGCGCGCCGACCCCGCGCCCCCGCACCCCCCGCACCCGACGCGGCGCAGAAGACCGCGCGGCCAAGGGCGGGGGCGACGTCGTCGGAGGCTTCCCACCATGTCCCCAACCGGCCCGCGGACCGGTCGCAGGAACCGGCTGCTGTCCGAACTGTCGGTCGCCGCACGCCACTACACGGCGGCCTACGCGCTCTTCAACCAGGCGCTCGCCGACCACTTCGGCATGCACCCCACCGACGTGCAGTGCCTCAACCTGCTGAGCCTGGAGTCCGGCCGGGTCACCATCGGCCGGGTCGGCGAGCTGACCGGCCTGAGCACGGGCGCCGCCACCCGCCTCGTCGACCGGCTGGAGCGCGCCGGATACGTCACCCGCGAGCGCGACCCGCAGGACCGGCGGCGGGTCCTGGTGACCACCGTGCCGGAGCGAATGGCCGCCTTCGGGCAGGTCTGGCACGAGCTGAGCCGCGCGTGGTGGCAGATGTTCGAGGAGTACGACGAGGAGCACCTCGACGCGCTCCTCACCCACATGCGGCGGACCGTCGAGCTGTCCGCGGTGCAGATCGCACGGCTGCGGGCGGGCGACGTCAGCGGCCCCGGGCCCGCCGATCCCGGCTGATCCCCGCACCGGCCGCGGACCCGGACCCGGTCGCGGCCGGCTCCGCGGGGGCGAACCGCTCGGCGTGCTCGCCGGCCCAGGCGGCGAAGGTCCGCGGCGGCCGGCCGGTCATGCGTTCCAGCGTCCCGGTGAGCGGGACGGGCGCGCCGTCGTGCCGACGCCAGAAGGCGAGCAGCGCGTCGGCGACCTCGCCGGGCATGTGGACGGCCGCCTCGGCCCGCCACGCCGCCGGGGTGACCGGAACGGCCCGCACCTCGCGCGCCGTCGCCCGGCCGAGGACGGCGAGCTGCTCGGCGAAGGTCAGCGACTGCGGCCCGGTGAGGTGGTGGGTCCCGCCGCGCGGCGCGGGATCGGTGAGCGCCGCGAAGGCCGCCTCGGCCAGGTCCGCCTCGTGCAGCGGATCGCTGTGGGCGTGCGGGTACGGCAGCGCGACCGTGCCGGACGCGCGGATCGACCGGGCCCAGCGCAGGGCGTTGCCGGCGAAGGCGCCGGGCCGCAGCACCGTCGACGTCAGGGCGGAAGCGGCGAGAGCCGCCTCGACCTCGGCGTGGTGGCGGGCCAGCGGGTCGTGCCCGGCGCCCGGCGCGAGCACCGCGCTGCTGGAGAGCAGCACCACATGCCGCACCCCCGCCGCCTCGGCCGCGGCGGTGAACTCCGCGATCCGCGCCGCGTGCGCGTAGAGGAACACCGCGTCGACGCCGTCGAGGGCGGCCGGGAACTGCTCCGGCCTGCCGAGGTCGAGCGCCGCTACCGCGACCCCCGGCGGCGGATCGAGGTCCTCGGGGCTGCGCGACCCGGCGCGCACGTCGTGGCCCGCGGCGCGCAGCAGGTCGGTGAGGGCGCGGGCGACGCGGCCCCGGCTGCCGGTGATCAAGGCGGTGGTCATGAACGGCTCCTATGTCTGCGTAGCGCAATCTCTGCGTGACGCAGATAAATATCCGCAGCGAAGGCGGGACCTGTCAATCGGGATTCCCGTCGTCGCGGTCGCGCCGGCGGCTCTACGGCGGCGAGCGGCCGGGGCGTGCGCCGGGGCTCACCGCGGTCCCGTGGCGGAGCGCGGACCTCAGAGGTCGCCGGTGGCCGGTGCGGCGGCCGGGAGCGCGGCCGCCGGTCGCGCCTCGTGGAGGCGGTCCGGCGCGTCGGGCATGCGGGGCTCGGAGGCCCAGCGGCGCAGGCGCGCCACGCGGTCGGCGGCCTCTTCGAGACGGGCCAGGTCGAGGTCGCCGTCGGCCACCGCGCGCGCCGCGGCCGCGTGGATGGCGTTGCGGACGCCCGCGCCGCTGGACGGTCCGAGGCGGACCAGGTCGACGCCCGCGATCCAGGCCAGCACGGCCGCCCCGGGCACCCCCCAGCCGTCGACGATCGAGGGGGCGTCGAGCGCGTCGCTCACCACGACGCCGCCGTAACCCAGTTCGCCGCGCAGGATGCCGGTGATGGCCGCGACGTCGAGCGCCGCGGGCAGCCGGCCGCTGTCGGCGGGGGAGTGGCCCGCGGTGATGGCGCGCACGCCCGCCGCCGCGCCTTCGGCGAAGGGCCGCAGGCTGCCGGCGCCGGTGAACGGCCCCAGCGCGGCGGCCACCCCGTGCGTCTGCAGGTCGGTGACGAACACCCGCGTCTCGTCGGCGGCGGGACCCGGCCGCACGCCCAGATGCAGATTGGCGCCGGTGGCGACGAGTTCGGCGGCGGCCGCGCGGCCGCCGACCGCGCGGCGCGGCCCGGGATGCCCGGTGAGCGCGTCGGGCAGCGCCGCCCGCAGCGCGGACGCGGCGCTGCGGGCGGCCGAACCGTAAGCGTGTACGGCGATGCCGGGCGTGCCGCGTTCCAGTCCGCGCAGGATCCAGTCGGGCAGTCTGCCGGCGGCCCCGCTGACGGACGGCAGCAGGCAGGAGTCGACCAGTACGGTGAGCCGGCGCACGGCGTTCACGGCGGTGTCCCCCTTCGGGGCGCGGCAACGGAGGGCGGTGTCCAGGTCCGCTGAATGGTACAGACCAATCTGACGGGTGGGCAATCCGGCGTCCGCGGCCGTCCACGCGGCCGCCCCCGCCCGACGCGGCGTCCGAACCCGCGCCCGAACCCGTACCTGGATGCGCGCGCCTGAATCCGCCGCCGCTCGTCGGCCGCGGGGCGCTCCGGCCGTACGGGCCCGGCCGGTTGGCGTCGCGGCGAGCCGTGACGGGCTGCGATCTCGCCGGGCGGCGCCCGGGGTGGGACGCCCGGCCGGGCGGCCTCGGCGCGGCACACGCGCCGTCCATGCCGCCTCGGCGGGCGACCGGTGTGACGATGGAGGCATGAGCCACCATCTCGCCACCCGGGTCGTCGACTTCCGCACCGGATCGTCCGAGACCGTCCAGGACATCACCGACGCCTGCACGGCCTTCCTGCAGGAGGCGGCGCGCGGCAGGGACGGACTGCTGAACGTCTTCGTGCCGCACGCCACCGCCGGGGTCGCCGTCATCGAGACGGGCGCGGGCAGCGACGACGACCTGCTCGCCGCGCTGCGCGACCTGCTGCCCGCCGACGACCGCTGGCGGCACCGCCACGGGTCCGCCGGACACGGACGCGACCACGTGCTGCCCGCGCTGGTGCCGCCGCACGCGACGCTCCCCGTGATCGGCGGCCGGCTCGAACTGGGCACCTGGCAGTCCGTGGTGCTCGTCGACACCAATGTCGACAACCCGCACCGCAGCGTCCGGCTGAGCTTCCTGGGCTGACCGGCCGGAGCCCGGCCCCGGCCGACCCGGCGGCCGCCTGCCCACCGCAGGGCGCGGCCGGAGCCCGGCCCCTCAGCCGCGCAGCACCTCGCCCAGGTCGTAGCCCACCGGTTCCTCCAACTGCGCGTAGGTGCACGACTCCGGGGCGCGGTCCTCCCGCCAGCGGCGGAACTGCGCGGTGTGCCGGAACCGGTCGCCCTGCATGTGGTCGTAGGCGACCTCCAGGACCCGCTCGGGGCGCAGCGGAATCCAGGACAGGTCCTTCTTGCCCGTCCAGCGCGACGGCCCGCCCGGCAGCCGGCCGGCGGCCTGTGCCGCCTCGCTGGTCCAGCTCTCCCAGGGGTGGCCCGCCGCCGAGTCCATCCGCAGCGGCGCCAGCTCCTCCATGAGTTCCTTGCGCCGCGCCATCGGGAAGGACGCGCAGACCCCGACATGCTGCAGCCGGCCCGCGTCGTCGTACAGCCCGAGCAGCAGCGAGCCGACGACCGGCCCGCTCTTGTGCGCCCGCAGCCCGGCCACCACGCATTCGGCGGTGCGCTCGTGCTTGACCTTCACCATGGCGCGCTCTCCCGGCCGGTACGGCAGCTCCACGGGCTTGGCGACGACGCCGTCGAGACCCGCGCCCTCGAACTGCTCGAACCAGCGGCCGGCCACGTCGAGGTCCTCGGTGACGGGCGTGGTGAACACCGGGTCCGCCGCGTCCGCCAGCGCCCCGGCCAGCGCGCTCCCGCGCTCGCGCTGCGGCGTCGCCAGCAGCGCGTCGTCGCCCAGCGCCAGCAGGTCGAACGCCACCAGCGAGGCCGGGGTCGCCTCGGCCAGGTGGCGTACCCGCGACTCGGCCGGGTGGATCCGCTCCAGCAGCGCGTCGAAGTCCAGCCGCCCGTCGCGGGCGATGACGATCTCGCCGTCCAGCACGCACCGGCGCGGGGTGTTCGCGAGGACCGCGGCGACGACCTCGGGGAAGTAGCGGGTGAGCGGCTTGCCCGAACGGCTGCCCAGCTCGACCTCGTCGCCGTCGCGGAAGACGATCGCCCGGAAGCCGTCCCATTTCGGCTCGTAGAGCATGCCGGGCGGGATCTTCTTGGCCGCCCTGGCGAGCATCGGCTCCACCGGCGGCATCACGGGAAGGTCCATGCGGACGATTGTGCTCGGCCGGGACCCGCCGCGCCCGCCGACCCGCGGCGCCCCGCCCGCCGGGGAGCGCACCGACCCGACCGGCCCTAGCGTGGACGCCATGGCAGAGGCGCTGGAGCTGACGGCCGGCGGACGCACGGTCCGGGTCACCAATCCGCAGAAGGTCTACTTCCCCGAACGCGGGTTCACCAAGGGCGACGTGGTCCGCTACTACCTCGCGGTCGGCGAGGGCATCCTGCGCGTGCTGCGCGACCGGCCGACCACCCTGGAGCGCTATCCGGACGGCGTGGACGGCGAGTCCTTCTTCCAGAAGCGCGCACCGAAGAACCTCCCCGACTGGATCCCGACCGGCCGGATCTCCTTCCCCAGCGGCCGCCACGCCGACGAGATCTGCCCGGACGAGCCGGCCGCGGTGCTCTGGGCGGCGAACCTCGGCTGCCTCACCTTCCACCCCTGGCCGGTGCGCCGGCACGACACCGAGCACCCGGACGAGCTGCGCATCGACCTCGACCCGCAGCCCGGCACCGACTACGCGGACGCGGTGCGCGCCGCCCTGGAGCTGCGCGACGTGCTGGACGGGCTGGGGCTGACCGGCTGGCCGAAGACCTCCGGCGGCCGCGGCCTGCACGTGTTCGTGCCGATCGCTCCCGAGTGGACCTTCACCCAGGTCCGCCGGTCGGCTATCGCCGTCGCCAGGGAGCTGGAGCGGCGGGCGCCGGACCGGATCACCACCGCCTGGTGGAAGGAGGAGCGCGGCGCGAAGATCTTCGTCGACTACAACCAGACCGCGCGCGACCGCACGATCGCCAGCGCCTACTCCGTACGGCCCAAGCCGCACGCCCCGGTCTCAGCGCCGCTGCGCTGGGACGAGGTGGGCAGCGCGGTGCCGGCCGACTTCGACCTGGCGACCATGCCGGCCAGGTTCGCCGAGGTCGGCGACGTGCACGCGGACATGGACGAGCACGCCTTCCGGCTCGACGCCGCGCTCGAACTGGCCGCCCGCGACGAGCGCGAGCACGGCCTCGGCGACCTGCCGTACCCGCCGGAGCACCCCAAGATGACCGGCGAGCCCAAGCGGGTGCAGCCCAGCCGGGCCAGGAAACAGCCCGGAGCGTGACGGCTGCGACGACCCGCATCCGCCCGCGCCTCCCGCACCCGACGCACCCTCGCACCCGGCCCCGACCCCCGCACCGGCCTCGGCCTCGACCTGAGGTCGAACCTCCAGGGCGAGCCCGACCCCAGGTCGAGGTGAGGTGGAGCCTGAGGCCGGGTCAGCGCGTGCCCGAGGTCTCCGGCTCGCCCGCGCCCGCGGGCAGCGTGACGTCCGCCGGGGCGGCGTGGCGCCCCGGTATCGCCAGCGTCACCAGGGCGGCCAGCGCGGCGCCGAAGCCGGCCAGCACGAAGGCGCTGCGGAAGGCGTTCTCGCTGGGGACCGAGGCCGGGCCGAGCCGGGTCGTCATATGGGCCAGCACCGGAGCCGCCGACCTGGACGGCTTCGGCTACCTCGACCGGCAGAGCGGCGGCCAGAACGGTCGGGTGGCCGGCTACGAGGTGGCGGTCTCCGACGACGGCGGCAACTGGACGACCGTCGCCCGCGGCACCCTGGCGGACTCCCCGCGGACGCAGACCGTCGACTTCCCGGAGGTCCGCGCCTCCTACGTGCGGTTCACCGCGCTGAACGCGCTCAACGGCCAGCCGTTCGCGGCGGCCGCGGAGCTGCGGGCGTACGGGGCGTACGCCGACGCGCCGGTGGGATACCCGCCGGTGTAGCGCGGCCGCCGCGCGCCGCGCGGCAGCGTTCCCCGACCGTGCGACCCCCGGCAAGGTGCCTCCTGCCGGGGGTCGCACACCGTGCCGGCCCGCCGGTCAGTTCGCCAGCGGCAGCGCCGAGCGCCGTCCGGCGGCGGCCAGCAGGTCGAGCGGCACGACCTCCTCGGTGTCGTCGTCGATCACCGAGACCCGGACCGCGGGGCTGGGAGCCGTGTCGATGCTCGCCGCGAGGTCCAGCGCGAACAGCACGCTGACCGGCCGGGCGCCGCGGACCGCCTCCTCGTACACACCGGAGAAGCGCAGCACCCGCCAGCCCTCGTCGTCCCAGTGGTCGAGCAGCGAGGAGCGGACGATGGGGGAGGCCGCCTGCCAGGCGAGCGAACTCTCCAGCAGCTGCACCGACGCCTCGACCGGCACCCGGCCGGCCGCGCCGGTGGCCAGCGGGTGGCCGAAGAGCCGTATCCGCAGCCTGCGCAGCGGCAGCAGCCAGGAGCGGTCCAGGTCCGCGGAGACGACGAAGAGCAGCGCCGCGGCCGCGGCCACCACGAGCGCGGAGCCGACCGGCCGCGAGGCCGCCTGCGACCACCAGGACGCGTCCGCGCCGGCCGCCGCCACGCCGCCGAGCAGCACCGCGCCGGCCCGCGCGAAGGTCCGCGGCCCGATGGGTCCCTCGGCGCGCGCACTGCACCCGCAGGACGACTCGGGAGCGGTCGCCCGCGCGTAGCCGAGATAGGCGGTGAAGGCGGCGCCGAGACCGGCGGTCGCCGCGCCCGGCACGAGCGCCGGCAGCCCGGCCGCGGGCCCGGCCAGCAGCGCGGCGGCGACGGCCAGCTCGGCCCCGCCGACCGCGCGCAGCACCAGTCCGGCCCGCCGCGCGTCGCCCAGCACCCGGACCAGCACGGTGCCGGCGGCGAGGAGCGCGGTGCCGCGGCCGAAGAGCTTGCCTGCGCCGGTGAGCGCCAGCAGCGCCGCCAGGACCGGCGGCGCCAGGTTCGAGAGGAGCGGGATCATCGGCACGCCCCCTCAGTGCCCGACCGTGACACGGGCGATGTCGACCGTGTCGTCCTCGGGCCGCCAGGCGCCGAGTACCTGCGCCGACTGCCCGATGCGCAGGCGCGACAGGTCGGGGGTGAGGGCGCCGCCCAGGTATGACGCGGTGGTCGTCTCCGGCACGATCCTGCCGACCACCGCGTGGTTGTGGTCGCCGTGCGCCAGGTGCAGCCGGTCCTTGGCGATGCCGCGGACGGTGCAGTACAGGTTCACGATGTTCACCCACACCGCGTCGGCCGCGATGGTGCCGTCGGGCATGTCGACGCCGCGCGCGTAGAGGCCGTCGCCGACGCCGATCTCCGCGGCGGTGGTGGGGCGCAGCTTCCAGACGCTGGTGGCGTTGGTCATCTGGATCAGGTGGTGGTCGCCGTAGGAGCCGGCGACCTCCAGCACGCTGCCCTTGATGGCGGTGATCCGCCCCTCGGCGAACGCGGACTGGGAGATCGCCGGGTCGAGCGACGGCATCGGCTCCGCGAACGCCGCGTCGGCGTCGAGTCCGCCGAGCGCGGAGGCCCCCACGATGGTGGCGCCGCCGAGTGCGGCGGTGGTCAGGAAACGCCTGCGGTCGAGTCCGCCGCGGCGTGCGGGCTGCTGGTTGTGGCTCATGCCGGTCCTTCCTCCTTCCGGGGGGATCACTCGTAGATGTAGACGGGCAGCTTGCCCGAGCTGAGGTTGCCGATCGCCGAGAAGGCGGCCGGGGTCAGGTCGATGACCCGGTTGGTGCGGCAGGTGCCGTTGCAGCAGGCGGACTCGCCGCAGAAGCTCTTGGTGCGCGGGCCGCAGTCGGCCACCGTCACGCAGACGCTGGCGCCCGAGCACTGGTGCTTGACGTTCATCACCGAGCCGCAGCCGCGGCGGACGATGCTCTCGCCGCACAGGTCGGGGCGGGTGATGTCGAAGCACGCCTGGGAGGTGTTCGGCCAGGCGGCCATGTGGGCGTTGGACTGGCAGGTGCCGCAGGCGCCGGTGCCGGTGCTGCCGCAGGGTCCCCAGGACCCGCCGCAGCAGAACCAGGTGGTCTCACCCGCCCAGAGGCTGGTCGTTCCGCAGGCCATGTCGATCTCTCCTTCGCTCATGCGGCGCAGGCGGGTCGGCGCGCGAGGGCCGACATGACCTGCGCATGACAATTGGAAAGCAGCACAGCGCCCGTCGTGGAGTGGGGGGCCGCGACGGGACCCGAAGGGAGCAACTGCTGTGCCGTGTGTGTCGGATGAGTCGGCAGTGCAGGTCGAGCAGAGCCATGATGCGCGTTTCTACGCGCGTCCGCCAGACGTCGCACCCGCGCCGTCGTGCATGTGAGCGCCCCGGCGACTCGGCGGCCCGGCGTCCCGGCAGCCGGCTCCCCGCGCCCCGCGCCCCGCCGAGCCGGCCGCGGGCCGGACCGCCGCCGGGGCGTACCGGCTGCCGATCGGGCACGCCCCGCGGCCGCCGCGCGCCTGCGGCCCGGTCGCCGTCGGCAGGGCGTCCCGCCAGGTGAGGGGCTACCCCGCCGCCCGCGGACCCCGCGCGGGCGCCTGCGCCGGGCGCCGCTCCGGCTCCCGCGCCGCCGACGACGGCCGCGAGGCCGCACGCCCGTCGCCCGCCGCCCGCCCCACCGACTCGACGAGCGGCAGCACCCGGTACGCCACCCGCTCGCGCAGCGCGATCTCACTGCGCGTGCGGACCACGCCCGGCAGCCGGATCAGCCGCTGGACGACGTCCTCCAGATGCGTGTTGTCCCGTGCCACCACCCGGGTGAGCAGGTCGCCGCCGCCGGTGGTCGAGAACGCCTCGATGATCTCCGGCACCGCCGCCAGGGCCTCGCCGACCTCGTCCAGGCGCCCCTGCGTGACCTCGATCCTGACGAAGGCCAGCACCGGGTGGCCGAGTGCGGCCGGAGACACCCGCGGCCCGGCCGCCGTGGTCACCCCGTCCCGCTCCAGCCGGTCGAGACGGGCCTGCAAGGTGCCGCGGGCCACACCGAGGATGCGGGCGTACTCGCGGACGCTCGTACGCGGCTGCTGAAGCAGCAGCCGCAGGATCGCGGCGTCCAGGGCGTCGACGGGCATGGGCCACTGGTCCTCACGTGGTCGGTCTGCGGGCTGCTGAACCCTACCAATGGCACAGCTCGGCGCGATGCGTTTGGGCCAATGCCCCCGCGGGTGCTTTCCTGGAGGGAACGATGGCGTTGCGGACCGCTCCGCAACGCCTTTGCCATGCCCGGCGGCACGCCTCCGCCCGGGGACGAGCGCGCCGGAACGGACCGAGAGCAGAGGTGGGACCGCACACGTGAAGAGGATGTTCGCCGCACCCGACCCGGGCCTGGTCCGGCTGCGTTTCGCCGCACGCGCCGTGCTCGGCATCAGCGCGGCCGTCGCCGTGATGATCCTCGCCGGCCTGCCGCTGCCCGCCGCCTGCGGCGGGGCGCTGGCCGCGCTGCTGGCGTTCTTCACCGTCGCCGATCCCACCGTGCGCGAGCAAGCCGTCACCACGGCCCTGCTGCCGGTCGCCGGACTGCCGGTGCTCGCCGCCGCGGCCTGGCTGCATCCCCACCCGCTCGCGCGCGACGCGGCGTTCGTCACCGTGGTGCTGGCCGGCGTCTACGCCCGCCGCTGGGCCGCGCGCGGCAACGCGCTGGGCGTCTTCGCGTTCATGATGTTCTTCGTCGCCCAGTTCCTGCACGCCGGCCCCGCCGACCTGCCGCGGCTCCTCGCCGCCGTCGCGATCGGACTGGGCGTCGCGGCCGCCGTCCGCTTCGGACTGTGGTGCTACGAGCGCGGCGCCCGCCCGGCCGCCGTCCCCGCCCTGGCCCAGCCGCGCGGGCTGCGCCGGCCCACCACGCGGCAGGCGGTGCAGGCCGCCACCGCCGCCGCGGCGGCGCTCGCCCTGGGCGAGGCGGTCTCCGCCGACCGCTGGTACTGGGCGGTCGCCACCGCCTGGTGGATCTTCGTCAACACCGCCTCCCGCGGCGAGACGCTGGTGCGGGGCTTCCGCCGGGTGCTCGGCACCGCGGTCGGCATCGCCGCCGGATTCGCCCTGGCGATGCCGCTGCACGGGGCTCCCGGTCCCTCCGCCGTCCTCGTCGCCGCCTGCGTCTTCGGGATCTTCTACAGCGCGTCCGTCTCCTACAGCTGGATGACCTTCTTCGTCACGGTCATGGCGGGGACGCTCTACGGCCTCCTCGGCGTCCTCCACCCCGCGCTGCTGGTGCTGCGGCTTGAGGAGACCGCCGCCGGCGCGGCCGCCGCCGCGCTCGCCGTGCTGCTGGTGCTGCCCGTCACCACCCACGCGGCCACCGACGCCTGGATCCACCGCGCGCTGCACGCAGTACGCGAGTGCGCCGCGCACGCCGGCCGGCGCCTCGGCGGCGACCCCGACGCCGACCTCGCCGCGCGGGTCGCGGAGCTCGACGCGGTGCTCGGCCGGGTGCGCGCCTCGGTGGCGCCCCTGGTGCATCCGCTCAGCCCGCTGCGGGCCCGCCGCGCCCGCGCCCGCCAGGTGCTCGCGCTGCTCGACGACTGCGCCCGCCAGGTGCGCGGCCTCGCCGAGACCGCCGCCCACCCGCAGGCCGGCCACGACGCCCGGCTGACCGCCGCCTGCCACCGCGTCGAGCACGCGGTGCAGCGCCTGGTCGGCCCCGCCCGCCCGCTCCCCGCACCGCCCGCCCCGGCCGCAGCCGCGGCGGCCCCCGCCCACCCGCACACCGAACGCGCCCTCGCACACCTGCACGGCCTGGAGGCGGCACTGACCTCCCTCGCCGACCCCTTGAGGCCCGCCGCCCCCACCGCGCTCGCCGCCTAGGGCCCGCCGTCCCGTTCCGCGCGGCGGCGCCTCGTGCGGTGCGCGGTGTCCACCGAACGGGAGGCACCGCACCGGCCCGTCCGGCCGACCCCCGCCGCCGCCCGCGGCGCGACCGTGGACGAGTCCACGGCGACGACCCACCTGCTGCGGGCCCTCACCGAACCGGACGTCACCGACCGCACGGCAGCGGTCACCGGCGCCACGCGCCAGGCCTGCTCCAGGGCCCCTCCACCCGCCGGGACCGGCCCGCGCCCGCGGGAAAGGACCCGGGGGCGACGTAACGGTCGTCACGTACTACTGTCAGCCGCCGTACAGACATCAGGCGGAAGAGGTACGGCAGTGGCCGGGCACGTTTACATCGGGTCGTTCACGTCCGCGGGGGGCCGGGGACTCACCACGGCTGCCGTCGACCCGGACACGGGGGCGCTCACCGTGCTCGGGGACACGGCCGACGTGCCGAACCCGTCCTTCCTCGCCCTGTCCGCGGACCGGCGCACCCTCTACGCGGTCAGCGAGACCGAACCGGAGGGCGCCGCCGCCGCGTTCTCCCTCGCCGACCCCGCCGCGCCCGCCCTGCTCGGCGCCCCCGTGCCGGTACGCGGCGGCGCGCCCACCCACCTGGCGGTCCATCAGGGCCACCTGCTGACCGCCAACTACGCCGCGCCCGGCAGTGTCAGCGTGCTGTCTCTGGACGGGAACGGGGCGCTCGGCGCGGTCCGTTCGGTGCTGGAGCACGAGGGCGACGGCCCGGTCCGCGAACGCCAGGAGGGCCCGCACGCCCACGCGGTGGTCACCGACCCCAGCGGCCGCTGGGCGGTCAGCGTCGACCTCGGCACCGACTCGGTCCGGGTCTGCGAGCTGGACGCCGCGGGCGGCGAGCTGGAGATCGAACGGGAGCTGGGCCTGCGCTCGGGCATCGGCCCGCGCCACCTCACCTTCCACCCCGACGGCGGCCACGCCTACGTCATGAACGAACTCGACTCGGTCGTCACCGTCTGCCGGTGGGACGCGGAGAGGGGCAGCCTGCGTCCGCTCGCTGAGGTCCGGGTGCTGCCCGAGGGCGCCGACGGCGAGAACTACCCCTCGGAGCTGGTGATCTCGCGCGACGGCCGGTTCGCCTGGGCCGCCAACCGCGGCCACAACAGCATCGCCGTGCTGGGCGTCGACGAGAGCGGCGAGCAGCTCGAACTCCTCGACACCGTCGGCTGCGGCGGCGACTGGCCGCGCCACCTGACCCTGGACCCCGCCGGCACCCGGCTCTACGCCGCCAACGAGCGCTCCGGCGACGTCACCTGGTTCGACGTCGACCCCGGCACCGGCATCCCCAAGCAGGGCGGCTCGCTGGCGCTGCCGGCCGTCTCCTGCGTGCTCTTCGGCTGACACACCGCCGCGGGCGGTCCCGGACGGGCGGGGGGGGGGGCCCCCCCGGGGGGGGCCCCCCCCCCCAGGCGCCCCCCCCCCCCCGCCCGGCCCCGGCGCACGGGGGGGCCGCCCCCCCCCCGCGGGGGCGCCCCCCCCCCCCCCCGGCGGCCCGCCCCCGGGCGCGCGCGCCCCGGGGGGGCCCCCGCGGGGGGCCCCGGCCCCCCCACCCGCGGTGCGTGCCCGTGTCGCTGCCCCTGGCGGGGTCAGTGCATCGCCGCCGGCAGCTTGACGGAGTCGTCCGCCTCCCCGGCGCCGTGGCCGTCCTCGCTGGAGGCCACCTTCACCGAGCCGGGGCGCGGCGCGTTGACGAAGGTCAGCGCGATCAGCGCGGCGAGCGCCTCGATCCCGACGGCCCACCAGATCGCGTGGGTGTATCCGTGCACCAGCGACCGCGACTGGAGCAGCCGCTGCGCGCCGGCGGAACCCGACGCGCCGACCGCGTGCGCGGCCACGTACGCCGTCGTGGCCGAGGCCGCGATGGTGTTGAGCAGCGCGGTGCCGATCGCGCCGCCGACCTGCTGCGAGGTGTTGACCATCGCGGAGGCGACACCCGCGTCACGCGGCTGGACGCCCTGGGTGGCCAGCGACATGGCCGGCATGAACGCCGAGCCCATGCCCAGGCCCAGCAGCACCAGGCCGGGCAGGATCACGCCCGGGTAGGAGGAGCCGACGTCCAGCCGGGTCAGCAGCAGCATGGCGACGGCGGCGAGGCCGAACCCGGGCGCCATCAGCGTGCGGGCGGGCAGCCGGGTGACGAGCCTGGCGCCGATCTGCGTCGAGCCGGTCACGAAGGCCGCGACCATCGGCAGGAAGGCCAGGCCGGTCTTGATCGCCGAGTACCCCTGGACGACCTGGAGGTAGTAGGTCAGGAAGAGGAAGACGCCGAACAGGCCGATGATGGCCAGGCCCAGGGAGAGGTAGGTGCCGCCGCGGTTGCGCTCGCCGACGACGCGCAGCGGCAGCAGCGGCGCCTTGACCTTGGACTCGACCAGGCCGAAGGAGAGCAGCAGCACGGCGGAGGCGACGAACAGGCCGATCGTCGAGACCGAGGTCCAGCCGCTGGTCTCCGCGCGGGTGAAGCCGTAGACCAGCGAGACCAGGCCGAGGGTGGCCAGGACCACGCCGGGGATGTCCAGCGTGGAGCTGTTGCGGGCGCCGGCCGGCTCGCGGATCACGAAGTACGCGCCGAGGGCGGCGATGATCGCGAAGGGGATGTTGACGAAGAAGGTCCAGCGCCAGTCCAGGTACTCGGTGAGGATGCCGCCGAGCAGCAGGCCGACGGCGCCGCCGCCGCCCGCGATCGCGCCGAAGATGCCGAAGGCCTTCGCGCGCTCCTTGGCGTCGGTGAAGGTCACCGCGAGCAGCGACAGCGCGGAGGGCGCGAGCAGCGCGCCGAAGGCGCCCTGGGCGGCGCGGGCGCCGAGCAGCATCGCCTCGTTCGCCGCGGCGCCGCCGAGGGCGGACGCGAGCGCGAAGCCGGTCAGGCCGACCACGAAGGCGCGCTTGCGGCCCCACATGTCGGCGATCCGGCCGCCGAACAGGAGCAGCCCGCCGAACGCCAGCGCGTAGGCGGTGATCACCCACTGCTTGTTGGCGTCCGAGATGCCCAGGGAGTGCTGGGCGCTGGGCAGCGCGATGTTCACGATCGTCGAGTCGAGGACGACCATCAACTGGGCCAGGGAGATGAACACCAGCGCTTTCCAGCGGTTGGCTCCGGTGTCCTTGAGCCGGTTTGCGGCTGTTTGAGTCGCTGTTTGAGACATGGAACAGTCCACCTAGGTGTGCGCGCAGGCACGGGTGAGTGACGGTTGGCAGGGGTCGGCCGCGAGGCCGTCGACAGCGTGTGCCGGGGTCTGGGTCTGGGAAACGGGCTGGGGCCGGTCAGCGGCCGGTGGGCTCAGGGACCGATGGGCGTGGGAGTCGCGGGAGGCGCGGGATGGGGGCGCAGGCCGTCCAGGAACATGTCCAGGTGCCGATGGGCGTCGGTGTCCCGGCACTCCAGGCCCGGCAGCGGGCGGGTGAGCTGGGAGATCGCGACCATCAGGTCGTGCTGGGTGACGTCGGGGCGCAACGCGCCCGCGCGCCTGGCCCGTTCCATCAGCTCTTCGAGGGCGAGCCGGAGCCTGCCGATCTCGGCGTACACGTCCTCGGGCGCGCCGTCCTGTTCCACGGCCGTGAAGAGGCCGCAGACCGCTGCGGCCCTCTCGTCGACCGCGGCGTGTGCGAAGCCGCGCAGCGCGCCGAACGGGTCGGCCTGCTGGGCCGCGGCGCCTTCCGCGAACTCCGCGGTGCGCGTGATCACGAAGAGCAGCACGTCGTGGAGGAGCGCGCCGCGGTCGGGGAAGTGCCGGTAGACGGTGGCGTTCCCGACGCCGGCCCGCCGGGCGATCTCGTCGAGCGGGACCTCGGGGCCCAGCTCCACGAGCGTCTCGCGGGCCGCCGCGAGGATGCGGACCCGGTTGCGCGCCGCGTCGGTGCGGATCCGCGGGGCCCGGCGCTGCGCCGGTGCGGTCGTGTCGTCGGTGACGGTCACGTGGGTTCCTCCTCCCGGCGGGTGCCGTGGTCTGTCGGCGTGTCACGCACAACCGGGGACTGAGCCCCCGGATTTTCATTCACGTGCATGTAACGGGGGAAGAGTCCCCGGATATTTCGGTGCCCTCATGTGTCCTGCGTCACAGCGCGCCGGGCGCCGCAGCGGCGGCTCCGCGGCCGCCCGCACAGGGCAATCTGGAAGTGGCCGGCGGCGCGCGCGTCGCGGGACGCTCCCCGGATGGAGCTGCGACGATCCGCCGGACGCGCCACCCCCCGCCACGCCAGGGACCACGCCGTCGTCCTCGGCGCCAGCATGGCGGGCCTCCTGACGGCGACCGTGCTGAGCAGAACGTACGCGACGGTGACCATCGTGGAACGGGACGCGCTGCCAGAGGGAGCCGAGTACCGCCGCGGCGTGCCGCAGGGCCGGCACATCCACGCCCTGCAGGCCAGCGGCGTGCTGATCATGGAGGAACTGCTGCCGGGGCTGCGCGCCGAGACGGTCGCGGCCGGGGCGAAGCAGGGCGACCTGCTCGGCGGCATCCGCTGGCTCTTCGCCGGCCACCGGCTGCGCCGCACCGACATCGGGCAGCCGCTGCTGTTCTGCAGCCGTCCGCTGCTGGAGGGCCAGGTCAGGGCGCGGGTCGCGAAGCTGCCCGGGGTGAGCTTCGCCGACGGCCACGACGTCGTCGCACTGGCCACCTCACCGGACCGGCGCACCGTGACCGGGGTGCGCGTCGCCGCCTCCGGAGGTGCGGGCGGCGACGGCGGCGAGCGGGTCATCGACGCCGACCTCGTGGTCGACACGACCGGCCGCGCGTCGCGGACGCCGCGCTGGCTGGAGGAGCTGGGCTTCCAGCCGCCTCCGGTGGAGAAGATGACCGTCGACGTCGGCTACGCGAGCCGCAGCTACCGCATCCCGGCGGACTTCCTGCACGGCGACCGGCTGGTCCTGACCGGCTGCACCCCGCAGAACCTCCGCGGCGGCGGTGTCGAGACCATCGAGGGCGACCGCCACCTGGTGACGCTGCTCGGCATGCTCGGCGACCACCCGCCCACCGACTCGGAGGGGTTCGAGGCGTTCGCCGAGACCCTCCTGTTCCCCGACGTCATCGACGCCATACGGGCCGGCGAGCCGCTCGACGACCCGGTCGTGTTCAAGTACCCGGCCAGCGTGCGGCACCACTACGAGCGGCTGCGGGACTTCCCCGAGGGCCTGCTCGTGCTCGGCGACGCGGTGTCCGCGTTCAACCCGATCTACGGGCAGGGCATGACCTCCGCGGCCCTGCAGGCGCAGGCCCTCGCCCGGCAGCTGGCAGGCGGCGGGGCACCCGACTGGCGGCGCTTCTTCCGCGCCGCCTCCGCCGTGGTGGACGCCCCCTGGGACACCGCGACCGCCTCCGACCTCGTCTTCCCCGGCGTCCAGGGCCGGCGCACCCTGCGCACCCGGTTCGTCAACCGCTACGTGATCCGCCTGCAGGGCGCCGCGGTGAGCGACGTCTCGCTCGCCGAGGCGTTCGTCCGGGTCGCCGGGCTGGTCGCGTCGCCGCAGAGCCTGCTGCGCCCCGACCGGGCGATCAGGGTGCTGCTGCGCGGCCGGCCCTCGGGGTCGGGAGAGCCGCGGCGGCCGGTTCCCGCACCCCAGGGGTGAGCGCGCCCGGCCGGCCGGGCGCGGTCACGGTCGGGGCGTGAGGACCTCGTAGCGGGCGCAGAGGAAGGCGCCGTTGCGGTCGGCGGAGACCAGGCGCAGGTCGAAGGGGCGCGCGAAGAGCGGCCGGCCGGCGCCGAGGGTGACCGGGGCGACCGAGACGGTGAGGTCGTCGAGGAGCCCGGCCTGCGCGAAGGCGGCGGCGAGGTCCCCGCCGCCGACCACCCAGATGTCGCGCCCCGCGGCGGCCTCGGTGAGGGCGGCGTGGACGGGCCGGACGTCGCCCGAGGCGAAGCGGACGTCGGCGCCCGGCACCGGCGGGAAGGTCTCCGGGTCGCGGTGCGTCATCACCCACGCCGGGATGTCGTAGGGCCACGCCTCGCCCTTGGCGACGTGGTGGCGCAGCACCCAGTCGTACGTGGTCGCGCCCATCACCAGCGCCCCGATCCCGGCGATGAACTCCTGGTAGCCGAAGGGGCCTTCGGGGTCCACCTGCTGGCTCAGCAGCCAGTCGAGGGAGTCGTCCGCGGTGGCGATGAAGCCGTCGAGGGAGGTCGCGGTGTAGTAGTGCGTGCGGGTCATGCGAGGTCGCTCCTCAGCCAGTTGAGGGGGTCGCCGGTGGCCGCCGGCGACTCGGGGGTCGCCGCGGACCATGCGCCGTCCTCGCCCAGCAGGGTGCGGACGAGGTGGCGGCGGGCCGCGGCGAAGGTCAGGACGTGGGCGAGGATGCCGCCCAGGGTGAAGCTCTCCGGCGGGTCGCAGAGAGCGTCCACGACCCGGTCGGTCCAGGCGCCGCGGCGGTCGACGTCGCGCAGCACGGCGAGCCAGGCGGCCGCGGCGCGCTCGTGGCGTGCGGCGAGGGCGGCCGGGTCCGGGGCGGTCGCGGGAGCCGCCGGCGTGTCCGCGCCGGTGATCGAGGCGACCCAGGTCTCCTTCGTGTGGACGAGCGCCGCCAGCAGGTCGGCGGCCGACTCCTCCGGGCCGCCGAAGACGACGACGCGGGTCCCGGGCAGGCGGCGCGCCCGGTAGCGCTCGTCGGGCAGCGCGGCGGCCGCCGCCAGCAGGGCGCGGGTGTCGTCGACGTCGTGCCGCACCAGCAGCCACGTCACGTCGCCGAGGTCCCCGGCGCGCGGACCGGGGCCGCCCGGCGGGCGGCCGCCGGCGGAGGCGTCGCGCTCCTCGACCCACAGTGCCACCGGCGGATGGAAGTGGATGCCGTTCGGCGCGGGCAGCCAGTATCCGCGGACACCGCCGGCCGCCGCGGTGTCCGTCCCGGCGGCCGCCGCGCTCGGTGCGTGGCCGTAGGACCGCCGGAAGGCGCGCCCGAAACCCTCGACGGACTCGTACCCGGCGGCGAAGGCGGCGTCCGTCACCGACGAGCCGTGCCGCAGCTGCCAGGCGGCGCGCTCCAGCATCACCCGGCGGCGCATCGCCACCGGGGGCTCGCCGGCGTCGCGGGTCAGCCGCCGGCTGAAGTGGAAGGGCGAGGCGTACGCGCCGCCCGCCATCTCCGCGAGGCTGCGGTGGTCCTCGGCCAGGACGGCGTCCAGCAGTTCCCGCAGCCGGTCCCGGCCTGTGCTCTCGTCGCTCACCCGTGCAGTCTCGCGCGCCGCGGCGCCCTCGCGCCCGACCGATCTTGCGCAGGCGTGACGCGGCGTGCGGCAGCGGCTCCGCGTGTGTCCGACCCATTGACGGGAGCGTTTCCGTCTGCGTCGATGGGAGCGCTCCCATCGACTCTTCCCCCCACTCGAGGAGACAGCCTTGGTTTCCCCCGCACCACACCCCCGCAGACTGCTGCGGCTGCTGGTCGCCGGACTGCTCGCCGTCCCGGCGGCCGCGGCGCTCACCCCGGGCAGCGCGCACGCCGACAC
This sequence comes from Actinacidiphila polyblastidii, assembly GCF_036353415.1. Classification (NCBI taxonomy): domain Bacteria; kingdom Bacillati; phylum Actinomycetota; class Actinomycetes; order Kitasatosporales; family Streptomycetaceae; genus Actinacidiphila; species Actinacidiphila polyblastidii. Next base: position 21,320 of record NZ_JAZEWV010000006.1, on the reverse strand, counting down.
CCCCTCGGCCACGGTGTACCAGGCCGAGGACGGCGCGCTGAACGGCGTGAGCGTCGGCACGTCCGTCTCCGGCTACCAGGGCGCCGGCTACGCCGAGGGCTTCGACGAGTCCGGCGACACCCTGACGATCACCGTCCCGGACAGCCCCGGCGGTCTGTACGCCCTGTCCGTCCGCTACGACGGCCCGTACGGCGACAAGAAGGCGAACCTGCTGGTCAACGGCAGCGGCGTCGGCGAGGTCTCGCTCCCCGCCAGCGCCACCTGGACCGACGCCGCCGCCGGCGACGTGCTGCTGAAGGCCGGCGCCAACACCGTGACCGTCAGCGACGACTGGGGCTGGTACCTGATCGACTCGATCTCGCTCACCCCGGCGCCGGCCCGGCCCCCGCACGCGGTGACCGGTCGCCTGACGGACCCGCAGGCCACCCCGGAGGCCAGGTCGCTGATGACGTACCTGGCCGCGAACTACGGCAAGGACATCCTCAGCGGCCAGCAGGACTCCGCCCACGAGCAGTGGCTGGAGGCCAACGTCGGCAAGGCCCCGGCGATCGAGGGCCTGGACATGATGGACTACTCCCCCAGCCGGGTGGAGCGCGGCACGGTGGGGACGGACACCGACAACGCCCTCGCGTGGGACAGGCGCGGCGGGATCACCGCCTTCGTCTGGCACTGGAACGCCCCCACCGACCTGATCGACCAGCCCGGCGAGGAGTGGTGGCGCGGCTTCTACACCGACGCCACCACCTTCGACGTGCAGGCGGCGCTGGCGGACCCGGCGTCCGCCGACTACCAGCTGCTGCTGCGCGACATCGACGCCATCGCCGTACAGCTCAGGCGCCTGCAGGACGCCGGGGTGCCGGTCCTGTGGCGGCCGCTGCACGAAGCCGAGGGCGGCTGGTTCTGGTGGGGCGCCAAGGGCCCGGGGCCGGCCAAGGCCCTCTACCGGCTGATGCACGACCGGCTCACCAGGGTCGACGGCATCCACAACCTGATCTGGGAGTGGAACTCCGTCGACCCCGCCTGGTACCCCGGGGACGACGTGGTCGACCTGGTCAGCGCCGACTCCTACCCGACCGCCGGCGACCACGGGCCGGTCGCGCTGACGTACGACAGGGAACTGTCCCTCACCGGCGACACCAAGGTGGCCGCCCTCTCCGAGGTCGGCACCGTCCCCGACCCGGACCTCCTGCGCGCCTACCAGGCCGACTGGTCCTACTTCGTGACCTGGGGCGGCTTCGAACAGGACGCGGCCAGCAACTCGCTCGACTTCCTCAAACGGGTCTACGGCGACCCGTACGTCATCACCCTCGACGAACTCGGCGACTTCAAGCACAGTGCCGGTGGAAGCGGCGCCTGCACCGCGAGTTACCGCACCACCAGCGACTGGGGCAACGGCTTCACCGTCGACGTCACCGTCAAGGCGGGCGCCAGGGCGCTCACCGGCTGGAAGGTCACCTGGACGTTCGCGGGCAACCAGAAGGTGACCAACGCCTGGAACGCGGCGGCCACCCAGTCGGGAGCCGCGGTGACCGCGACGAACATGGGCTACAACGGCAGCCTCCCTGCCGCGGGCACCACGTCCTTCGGCTTCCAGGGCGCCTACAGCGGAACGAACCAGGCCCCGACCCTCACCTGCACCATGAGCTGACCGCCCGCTCCCCCGCCGCCCGGAGCAGACCCCGCCGCTCCGGGCGGCCGGGATCTCGTGGCCACCGCGGGTCACTCACCGCCGGCCTCCTCCGCGAGCGGCGACGCCGGTGCCAGGAGCGGCCGTTGGGCGTCCTTGGAGGCGGCGTAGCCTTCGTGGGCGGCCCGCGTCGAGTCGAGGGTGGACACCGCGCTGACCGGTACGTCCCACCAGCTCTCGCTGTCGGGCGAGGGCACCAGCGGGTCGGTCTCGACGTGGATGACGACGGGACCGCCGTCCGCCGGCCACGCCTTGGCCTCGGCGATCGCCGCTTCGAGCGCGGCGCGCGAGCGCACCTCGATGACGTGGGCACCGAGGCTGCGGGCGTTCGCGGCGAGGTCGGTGGGCAGCGGCGGGCCGTCGAGGCGGCCGTCGGCTGACCGGTAGCGGTACCGCGTGCCGAACCGCTGCGAGCCGAGCGACTCCGACAGCGAACCGATGGAGTGGAACCCGTTGTTCTGCACCAGGACGACGACGATCTTGACGCGCTCCTGGACGGCGGTGGCCAGTTCGGTGGGCATCATGAGGTAGCCGCCGTCGCCGACCATCGCGAAGACGTCGCGGGTGCCGTCGGCGAGCCGTACACCGATCGCGCCGGGGATCTCGTAGCCCATGCAGGAGTAGCCGTACTCGACGTGGTAGGCCTTGCGGTCCCGGACCCGCCACAGCTTGTGCAGGTCGCCGGGCATCGACCCGGCCGCGCACAGGACGACGTCCCGGGGGTCGGTGTGCTCGTTGACGCAGCCGAGGACGGCCGCCTGGGTGAGGACGCCCGGCGCGAGGCGGCCGGTGACCGAGGCGTCCGGGTGGTAGGCCGCGTCGACGGTGGCGTCCCAGGCGGCCCGCAGGCCCTCCTGCCGCTCCTCGTGGGACGCCGGGACGTGGTGGCCGGCGACGGCCGCGGTGAGCGCGGTCAGCGCCTCGCGGGCGTCGGCGACGACGGACAGGCCCGCGTGCTTGCCCGCGTCGAAGGCGGCGACGTTGACGTTCACGAAGCGCACGCCGGGGTGCTGGAAGGCGGTGCGTGAGGCGGTGGTGAAATCGCTCCAGCGGGTGCCGACGCCGATGACGAGGTCGGCCTGCCGGGCCAGCGCGTTGGCGGCGGCGGTGCCGGTCGAGCCGACCGCGCCCATCAGCCGCGGATGGCCGTGCGGCAGCGACCCCTTGCCGGCCTGGGTCTCCCCGACGGGGATGCCGGTGGCCTCGGCGAAGGCGCGCAGCGCCTCCTCGGCGCCGGAGTAGTGCACGCCGCCGCCGGCCACCAGCATCGGCCGCCGGGCGGCGCGGACGAGGCCGGCGGCCGCGGCGATCCTGGCGGTCTCGGCCGGCGGGCGGGCGATGTGCCAGGTGCGCGGCGCGAACAGCTCCACCGGCCAGTCGAACGCCTCGGCCTGCACGTCCTGCGGCAGGGCGATCGTCGCCGCGCCGGTCTCGACCGGGTCGGTGAGCACCCGCATCGCGCCGAGCAGCGCCGACGGCAGCTGCTCGGGCCGGGTGACCCGGTCGAAGAACCGGGACAGCGGCCGGAAGGCGTCGTTGACGCTGATGTCGCCGGCGTACGGCTGCTCCAACTCCTGCAGCACCGGGGTGCTCACCCGCGTCGCGAAGGCGTCGGAGGGCAGCAGCAGCACCGGGATGCGGTTGACCGTCGCCAGCGCCGCGCCGGTCAGCATGTTCGTGGAGCCGGGGCCGATGGAGGCGGTGCAGGCCCACGTCTCGAGGCGGTCCTGCTGCCGGGCGTAGGCGACCGAGGTGTGCACCATGGCCTGTTCGTTGCGGGCCAGCACGTAGGGCAGGCGCGGCCCGCCGGTGTCGTCCCGCTCCATCTGGAGCAGGGCCTGCCCGAAGCCGGCGACGTTCCCGTGGCCGAAGATCCCGAAGACGCCGGCGAAGAAACGCCGTTGCCGGCCGTCGCGCTCCGACCACTGGGCGGCCAGGAAGCGGGCGGTCGCCTGAGCCACCGTCAGCCGCACCGTGGCCGTGTGCTCGCTGCTCATCGCGTCCCTCCTGAGGCCGGGCCGGACAGCGGGAGCCGCCCGTCGAACGGCTGGTCCCGCCAGGTGTCGCGGACCCAGGCGTGGGCGGGGTCGTCGCAGATGAGCCAGGCCCGCTCGGGGCCGGGGCCCGCCATCACGTTGAGGTAGTACAGGTGCGCGTCCGGCGCGGCCATCGACGGGCCGTGCCAGCCGTGGGGCACCAGGACGGCGTCGCCGGTGCGCACCTCGGCGAGCACGTCGATCGGCCGGCCGGGGTCCGAGGCGTAGACCCGCTGGTAGCCGACGGGGTCGGCGCCGCGCGGGTCGGTGGACCGCGTCTCGAAGTAGTAGATCTCCTCCAGGGCGGTCTCCTGCCCTGGGTGTTCCGCGTCGTGCTTGTGCGGCGGCCACGAACTCCAGTTGCCGGCCGGGGTGACGACCTCGCAGGCGATGATCGCGTCGGCGTCGAGTACCGCCGGGGTGCCGAAGTTGCGCACCTCCCGCGAGGCGCCGCCCGCGCCGCGCCGCTCGACCGGCACCTGCGCGGCGCCGAGCCGGCGGAAGGCCCGCGCCCCGCCGGCGGCCGCGCCCGTGGGGACCAGCGCGCCGGCCACCGCGACCCGCGCGTGGTCCGCCGCGGCCCGTACGGTGATCCGCGAGCCGGCGGGCGCGTAGGCGACGTCGGTGGGCCCGGCGAAGACGTCGGCGCGGCCTTCCAGCGGGGCTTCGTGGGTGGTCCCGTCGGGGGTCCGCACGGTGACGTGCACCCCTCCGGACAGCGGCACCACGATGTGCTCCCAGCCGCCGGCGTCCAGGACGCGCTCGGCCGAGCCGGTCAGCGTGGCCGTCCGCAGGCTGGTGTGGCGCCAGCCGGGGCGGGCGTCGGTGACGGCGAGGTCCCATCCCTCGCCGCCCGCGGTGCCGCGGGGCAGCACCCACCGGGTGTCGCCGTCCGCCCGGCGGTCGGCCGGAGAGTCCGCCCAGGCGTTCATCTGGGAACTCATCTGCGCGTTCACCTGGCGCTCCCGTGGGTGAGGTCGGCCGCGATGTCGACGGCGGCGGCGACGTCGCCGCCGGGCGGGTAGAGCAGCGCACGTCCGACGACGAGCCCGCGCACCTGCGGGATGCGCAGCGCGGCGCCCCACGCGGCGTAGGTGTCGCGGGGGTCGCCCCGCGGGTCGCCGCCGAGCAGCAGCGTGGGCAGCGTGGTGGCGTCGAGCACCCGGTCGAGGTCGTCGACGACGGGCAGCTTCAGCCAGGTGTGGGCGCTGGTCGCGCCGAGGCCGCTCGCCACGTGGATGGACCGGATGACGCTGTCGGGGTCGAGGAGATTGCGTGAGCGGCCGTTCTCGCGCACCGAGAGGAAGGGCTCGATCATCGCCATCAGGCCGTGTTCGGCGAGGCCGGTGACGGCGGCCGCGGTCGCTTCGAGCGTCGCCGCGGTGCCGGGGTCGCCGAGGCAGATCCGGGTGAGGGTCTTGCCGCCGTCGAGTCCCTGCGCGGCGACGGCCTGCGGGGTGTACGCGGTGAACCGGTCGTCGAACTCGAAGACCGCGCCCTGGATTCCGCCGCGGTTCATCGACCCGATGACCACCTTGTCCTCCAGCGCCCCCATGAGCAGCAGGTCGTCCAGCAGGTCGGGGGTGCTGAGCACGCCGTCGACGCCGGGGCGCTCCAGCGCCGTCGCGAGGCGGTCCAGCAGGTCGCTGCGGCTGGCCATGGCCCGGCCGTCGCCGCGCACGCCCAGCGCGCCGCGGGCCGGGTGGTCGGCGGCGACGACGAGCAGCCGGCCGTCCTCGCCGAGCAGCGGGCGCCGGGAGCGCTTCTGCCAGCACCGTCCGATCCGCTCGGGCTCGCGGGCCCGGATCTCGGTCAGCTCCGCGGTGTCCATCACGCCGTCCTTTCGCGGGGCGCCGCCCCGGTGGCGAGGGCGGCCTCGACCTCGGCCGTCGTGGGCATGGCGGTCGAGCACGCGAGGCGGGAGGCGACGATGGCGCCCGCGACGTTGGCGAACTCGACCACCCGGCGCAGCTCCCAGCCGCTGAGCAGGCCGTGGACCAGCGCGCCGCCGAAGGCGTCGCCGGCGCCGAGGCCGTTGACCACCTCGACCGGGAACGGCGCGACCTCGACCCGCTCGGCGCGGGTCGCGGCGAGCACGCCCTTGGGGCCCTGCTTGACGACGGCCAGTTCGAGGCCGCGCGCCAGCAGGGCGTCGGCGGCACGCTGCGGGTCGCTCTCCCCGACGGCCACCTGGCACTCCTCGCGGTTGCCGACCGCGACGGTGACGTGGTCCAGGGCCCGGCCGACCTGTTCGCGCGCCTCCTCCGGCCGGGCCCAGAACATCGGCCGGTAGTCCAGGTCGAGGACGGTGACGCCGCGGCGGCCGCGCGCCCGCCAGGCGGCGAAGTGCGCGGACCTGCTGGGCTCCGCGGACAGGCCGGTGACGGTCGCCCAGAAGACCGCGGTGTCGCGGATGTCGGCCAGCGGCAGGTCGGCCGGCTCGATCATCAGGTCGGGTGCGGCGCCGTGCCGGTAGAAGTAGAGCGGGAAGTCGTCGGGCGGGAAGACCTCGCAGAAGGTCACCGGGGTCGGCGGTCCCGCCGGATCGGAGATCGCGGTGACGTGCTGCGGGTCGACGCCGAGCCGCGCGGCCTCGGCCCGCACGTAGCGGCCGAAGGGGTCGTCGCCGACGCGGGTGATCAGCGCGGTGCGGCGGCCGTGGCGGGCCGCGGCGACGGCGACGTTGGTCGCGCTGCCGCCGAGGAACTTCTGGAACGTCCGCACGTCCTCCAGGCCGACCCCGTGGTCGAGCGGGTAGAGGTCGACTCCGGTGCGCCCGAGGGTGACGAGGTCGTGGGCCACCGCTCACTCCCCCGCAGGGGCGGGCGCGGGCCGCCCGGCGGTGTCGAGGGAGAGCAGGTACGCCACGCAGGCGCGCACGTCGTCCAGCGGGTCCGGGCCGCCGCCGGGGCCGGGCGGCGCGTGCAGCACGGTGTCCTGCTCCAGCACGTACCAGCCGGCGTAGCCGCTGTCCTCCAGCAGCCGCACGATCGCCGCGATGTCGACGTCTCCGGCGCCGAGCCGGGTGTACATCCCGTCGGCGACGGCCGCGGTGTAGGTCGTCTCCCCGGCGCGCACCCGCCGGGCCAGCGCCAGTCTCACGTCCTTGAGGTGGACGTGGGCGACGCGGTCGGGCCAGCGGCGCGCGACGGCGACCGGGTCGCCGCCGCCGACCAGCAGGTGCCCGGTGTCGAGGCAGAGCCCGATGCCGCAGCCCTCCAGCACGCGCTGCGTCTCCTCGCCCGACTCGATCATGGTGCCGACGTGCGGGTGCAGGGTCGCGGTGAGTCCGGCGGCGGCCGCTGAGGCGGAGATCCGGTCGAGGTTGGCGAGCAGGCGGGTCCAGCCGTCGTCGTCGAGCGCCGGGCGCGTGTCGTAGCCGTCGGTGCCGGTGGCGGCCGCGATGACCACGGTGCCGGCGTCGGCGGCGAGCAGGCCGGCGATCGCCGCCTCGACCTGCGGCAGCGGGTCGTGGCCGGGGTCGTGCAGGACGACGGGCACGAACTGGCCGACCGCGCGCAGGCCGTACGAGGCGAGGGTGGCCGCCTTGTCCGCGGGTGCGTCGGGCAGGAACCCCTCCGGGCCGAACTCGGTCGCGCTCAGGCCGACGTCCTTCATCTGCCGCAGGACGAGGTCGGGTTCGAGCTGGTGGCCCCAGCCGGGCACCTCGCACACGCCCCAGGAGATCGGCGCCCCGGCGATGCGCCGGGCGAGCGGGGCGGTCACCGGCGTGCTCCCGCAGCGCGCGGCTCCACCGGTCCTCGCGCGCCTGCTCCGCCGCTCCGCATCGCGTGCCCCTCCTCCCGTCCGCCGCCGGCCGCGCCGGGTGTCCTCCCGGACGCACGCCAGGCGGCCCGGTCCTGCTGCGTCGAGCCTGCCTCGTGCAGCGACAGCATGTCCACCTTTTGTCCTGACATTGCGACTTTCACTCCTCCGGTGCGGCGAGGTCCTGCGGTCAGTGTGCGGCGACGGTCATCGCGAACGAGTACCGCGACGCCCGGTAGACGTGGGAGCCGTACTCGACCGGGCGTCCCGAACCGTCGTGCGCGGTGCGGACCATGGTCAGCAGGGTGGCACCGCGCGACTCGTCGAGCAGCCGGGCCTCCGCGGCGGTGGCCCGGCGGGCGCCGATCGTCTGGTCCGCGCCGCTCAGCCCCACCCCGCAGCGGCGCAGCAGCGGGTAGAGGCCGGACTCGCCCAGTGCCTCCCGGGTCAACTCGACCAGGCCCGGCGGCAGGTGGTTGTGCAGGATGGCGATCGGCTCGCCGTCCGCGAGGCGCAGCCGGCGGATCGTGACGACGTCGGAGCCCTCCTCCAGCCGCAGCGCGGCGGCCGTCTCGGCGCCGGCGGGCGCCGTCCCTATGGACAGCACCTCGGTGCTCGGACGGCGCCGGTCGCGCTCCAGGTCCTCGTAGAGGCTGGTGAACTCCAGCCGGCGGCGGATGCGGTCGGCCACCACCTGGGTGCCGACGCCGCGCTTGCGGGCCAGCAGTCCCTTGTCGACGAGGTGCTGCATGGCCTGACGCATCGTCGGGCGGGACAGCCCGAACTGGTCGGCCATCGCGACCTCGTTGCTCAACCGGGTGCCGGGCGGAAGCACCCCGGTCTCGATGAGGTGCTGCAGCTGCTGCGCGAACTGGAAGTACAGCGGCACCGGACTGCCGCGGTCGATGGTGATCTGCTTCCCGAGTGACTCCACGTCCACGTCCACCCCTCCTGGAGGCTCCTGCCGAAGGACGCCAGTATGACTCATCGCCCACCATACTCCGTACGTCCATATGTCATAACAAAGTCTTGCCTTGTCCTCCGCCGGAGAGTAGAAAAACAGGTGGCCGCTCCGGTCCTCCGCACGAAAGGCACCCGCACATGCGCATCGGACTCATCGGCACGGGCCGCATCGGCGCGTTCCACGCCGTCACCCTCGCCGGGCTGCCCGCCGTGACGGGCATCGTGGTGCACGACGCCGACGAACGCTCCGCGCGCGCGGTGGCCTTGGAGGTCGGGGCACAGTACGCGGGCGACCTGGACGGGCTGCTCGGCGCCGGTCTGGACGGCGTCGTGGTCGCCGCGCCCACCGCCTTCCACGCCGGACTCGTCCTCGCCGCCGGGAAGGCCGGGCTGCCCACCTTCTGCGAGAAGCCGGTGGCCGGCACGCTGGAGGAGACCGACACGGTGCTCGCCGCCCTCGACGCGGCGTCCGTCCCGCTGCAGATCGGCTTCCAGCGCCGCTTCGACGCCGGCTACCAGGCGGTGCGCGAGGCGGTCGCCGACGGGCGGCTCGGCTGGACGCACACGCTGCGCGCCTGCACCTCCGACCCGGCCCCGCCGCACCCCGGCTACCTCCCGGCGTCCGGCGGCATCTTCCGCGACTGCTCGGTGCACGACTACGACATCGTCCGCTGGGTCACCGGCCGTGAGGTCGGCGAGGTCTACGCGACCGGGGCCAACCGCGGCGAGGGCTTCTTCGCGGCCGCGGGCGACGTCGACACGGCGGTCACCCTGCTCACCCTGGACGACGGCACGCTGGCCAGCTGTACGGCCACCCGCTACAACGGCGCCGGCTACGACGTGCGGCTGGAGGTCTGCGGCTCCAAGGGCACGCTCGCCGCGGGCCTGACCGACCAGGCGCCGCTGACCTCGGCCGAGGGCGCCCCCTGGCCGGCCGGCACACCGTACGGCGGCTTCATGGAGCGCTTCCGGCACGCCTACCGCGCCGAACTCTCCGCGTTCACCGAGGTGGTGGCGGGCGCCAGGCCCAGTCCGTGCACCGGGCAGGACGCCCGCGCCGCCCTCGCGGTCGCGGAAGCCGCGGTGCGCTCGCGCGCCGAGGGCCGCCCGGTGCGGCTCGCGCCGCCGGTCTGACCCGCCGGCGCGACGGCCGGTCCCGTACGCCGCGGGCGGAAGGGGCCGGCCGCGCCGAGCCGTCGTTCAGCCCGCCGACATGCGCAGCCGCAGGGTGCGCGCCTCCGGGCGCAGCGCGAACTCGGGCCACACGTCGGGGCCGCAGGCCCGGGAGCCGAGTCCGTGCTGCGCCGCGTCGACGATCAGGTGGGCGGCCGTCGAGGCGGGCAGCTCGAACGGGTGGGCGGCTCGGGCGATCTGCTGCGGGGTGTGGCGGCTGAGCGTGAAGCCGGGGCGGCGTCCGCGGGTGTCCGGCAGGGCCGCGATGCGCACCACCTCGGTCCCCGCGCTGGTCAGCGCCAACTCCCGCACCTGGGAGCGGTGTCCGGTCTCCTGCGGGCGCGCGTACGGCACGGACAGCTCACCGATGCCGGCCGAGAAGCGGCCGGTGCGCGCCGCGCGCAGGCTGTCGGGGTAGGACTCCAGCGGGCCGAGCCCGAACCACCGGGCGCCGTCGACGGGTCGCGCGCCGTCGGGCAGCTCGAAGCTGACGCCGATCCGCGGCCACACCGTCGGCCAGCCGCTCGACGGCGTGATCTCCACGCGCAGTTCGAGCTCCTCGCCCTCCAGCGACCAGACGGACTCCACCGTCACCCACCGCGCGGAGTTCGCCGCCGAGACCCGGTCCAGGGTGCGCAGCGCGTCCGCGGCGCGCTCGACGCGCAGGCGCCGGGTGGTCAGCCGGTCGAGGCCGTCGCGGCGCCACAGCGCGGCGTTGGACACCCCGGCGACGCTCGCGTCGCTCTCCTCGACGGCGCCGGAGACGCCTTCGTCGTTGTCGGTGGGCGCGCGGAACAGTTCCAGCCGGGGGCCCGCGAAGGGCTGCCCCGCCAGCGCGGAGAGCGTCCCGCCGTCGAACTCGGCGCTGCCGAGGGTCAGCGTCCCGCCGTCGGACCGCCAGCCCGTCCTCGGCCGCACGGCGGGCGCGGGCCGCGGGCCCGAGCGGTCCAGCTGGGCGGTCGCGACCACGTGGCCCTCCTGCGCCCAGGCCGTCCCGGCGGCCAGCACCGCCTCCACGGTGAGCCAGGTCTCCGCGTCGCGCGCCACCGGGACCGGCGGCAGCGGCGCCCGCGCCGCGCCTCCGGCGGCGACCGCGGGGAGCGCCAGCTCCCCAGAGGCCACCGGCGTCCCGTCGTGCTCGACGCGCCACAGGAACCGCAGGTCGGAGGTGTCGGCGCTGTGCCGCAGGTTGGCGATCAGCACCCCGCCGTTGTCGCCGTCGGCGTCGCCGCCGAAGGTGAAGCGGACCGGCTGCACGACGGCCTTGAACTCGTACAGGCTCGGGGTCGGGACGTCGTCGCTGAGCAGCATGCCGTCCATCACGAAGTTGCCGTCGTGCACGACCTCGCCGAAGTCGCCCCCGTACCCGAAGTACGGGGAGCCGTCCGGGGCGGTCGTCGCGATGCCGTGGTCGCGCCACTCCCACACGAACCCGCCGTGCAGCCGCGGGTGGCGGTCCACCAGCGCCTCGTACTGGTCCAGCGCGCCGGGGCCGTTGCCCATCGCGTGGGCGTACTCGCACAGCAGGAAGGGCCGGGTGCGCTGCCGTGCGCCCTGCGCCGGGGTGCAGTGGAGCAGCGGCGCGCGCGAGCCGTCGGTGCCGATCTGCTCGGTCTCCAGGACCGAGGAGTACATGCGCGAGTAGACGTCGGTGTACTCGCCCGCGTGGTCGCCCTCGTAGTGCACGGGCCGGCCGGTGTCGCGGGCGTGCACCCACGCCGACATCGCGGCGAGGTTGGCGCCGGTGCCCGCCTCGTTGCCGAGCGACCAGATCACCACGCTGGGGTGGTTCTTGTCGCGCTCGACGGTGCGGGTGACGCGGTCGAGGTACGCCTCGCGCCACCGCGGGTCGTCGCTGGGGTTGCCGGCCCAGCCGACCGCGTCGAAGCCGTGCGTCTCCAGGTCGCACTCGAGGACCACCCAGAAGCCGAGTTCGTCGGCGAGGTCGAGCAGCCGGGGGTGCGGCGGGTAGTGGCTGGTGCGGATCGCGTTCACGTTGAACCGCTTCATCCGCGCGAGGTCCTCGCGGGCGTGCTCCTCGTCGAAGACCCGGCCGCGCTCGGGGTGGGTCTCGTGGCGGTTCACGCCGTGGAAGACCACGCGGCGGCCGTTGACCAGGAACCGGTCGCCGCGGATCTCGACGGTGCGGAAGCCCGCCCGCAGCGTCACGGTCTCGGCGGCCGTCGCCACGGTGACCTCGTACAGCCGGGGCTGCTCGGCCGACCAGGGCTCCACCGGCCCGACGTCGAAGGGCGTGACGTCCTCAGGGCTCGTCCAGACCCGCTCGACGCCGAGTTCGGGGACACGCAGGGTGACCGGGAAGGCCGCCGGGCCCGCGGTGACCTCGGGCTCGATCCGGCCGCGGCCGCCGTCGAAGCCGGCGCGCAGCCAGACGTCCTCGACGCCGCCCGCCGGCCGGGCGAGGAGCGTGACGTCGCGGAAGACGCCGGGCAGCCACCACTGGTCCTGATCCTCCAGGTAGCTGGCCGCCGACCACTGGTGGACGCGCACCGCGACGACGTTGCCGCCGGGGCGTACGGCCTCGGTCACGTCGAACTCGTGGGTCAGCCTGCTGCCGCTCGCGCCGCCGATCTCGACGCCGTTCACCCACAGCCGGAAGAACACCTCGACGCCGTCGAAGCGCAGCAGCACCCGCTCGGCCCGCGACCACCGCTCCGGCAGCTCGAAGCGGCGGCGGTAGTCACCGGTGGGGTTCTCGTCCGGCACGTGCGGCGGGTCGATCGGGAAGGGGTACTGCACGTTGGTGTAGATCGGCCGACCGTAGGCCCCGTCGCCCTGGAGCACCCAGTGGGAGGGCACCGGGATGGCGTCCCAGCCCGCGTCGTCGAACACCTCGGCCGCGAAGTCCTCCGCCACGGACGCGGTGGCCGACAGCCGGAACCGCCAGGGCCCGTTCAGCGAGAGGCTCGGGGCGTCGGTGTGCAGCCACGAGCGCGCCGCACGCAGCGCGCCGCGCGCCGGGGCCGGGTCCGAGAGGTACGAGAGGTCCGCGGAGGAGGAGGGCACGAGGTCACGACGCTTTCTCGAGAGCGGGGGCTTGGCGGCTGGACGGGAGGACGCTGACGCCTCAAGGCGGCCGGCCGGATGGCCGTGAGCGCTCCCGTGAACGTTCACGGCTGCGCGAATTTTCGGGAAGTCTGCGCTCCGGCGCGGACGAAAGTCAAGACATACGGGTCGCTCGGCAGGCGGGCGCGGTCAGGCGGAACCGGCCAGCCGCAGCTCGGCCCGGACCACCAGGTCCGCTGCCTCCAGCGGCTCGGCGCCGGTCAGCAGCCGCCCCACCTGGTCGATGGCGAGCGCGCCGAGCCGCCGGGTGTCGAGCGCGACGCTGGACAGCGGCGGCTCCACGAGCGCGCCGAGCGCCAGGCCGTCGAAGCCGATGACCGCGAGATCGCGCGGGACGCTCCGGCCGAGCCGGCGGGCCTCGCGCAGGGCTCCGACGGCGACGATGTCGTTGAAGGTGAAGACCGCGGTGACCTCCGGGTGCTCCGCGAGCAGCGCCCGCAGGCCCGCTCCCCCGCCGTCGGCCGACTGTGCCGCGCCGGCCACCAGACCCGCGTCGACGCCGTGCGCCGCGGCGGCGGCGGTGAACCACTCACGCCGCGGGCTCGGCGCGGCGCGGCCCACCTGGTCGAGCATGCCGATCCGGGTGTGGCCTCGGCCGACCAGGTGGGCGACCGCGGCGCGGACCCCCTCCTCGCCGTCGATCCGGATCGCGCTGAACCGGGCCGTCCGCGGCTCCCGGTCGATGAGCACCATGGGCATGCCGCGGGTGAACTGGTCGAGTTCGTCCTCGGAGCAGCTGAAGTAGCCGACCACCGCGTCCACTTGCGTGCCGATCACCTGGAGGGTGCCGATCTCCTCCGCGGCCCGGTCCGCGGTGTCGTACACGACCACGTGCCAGCCGCGGGCCCGCGCCGCCTCCAGCGCGGCGGCGGCGACCTCGGTGAAGAACGGGTTGAGCAGGTCCGGGACGACCAGCCCGATGGTGGTGGTGTCCTGGCGGACCAGGCCGCGGGCGAACCGGCTCGGCCGGTAGCCCAGCTCGCGGGCCGCGTCGAGCACGCGCTGCTTGGTGGAGACCTCGATCTCGTCCTTGCCGTTCAGCGCGCGCGACACGGTCTGCCGGGACACCCCGGCGGACCGCGCGACGTCATGGATCGTGACCCTCCGGGGCTCCGACCCCGACGATGACCCCATCGCGCACCTCCAGCGCTCGCCGGCGCCGACGCGCCCGCAGGGCCCGAGTATGCCCGACCCGCCCGCCGCGCCTCCCCCGCGCGACCCGGCCCGGACGTGCGTCTGACGCGGCGTCGGGCGGCCGGCGGGCGGGCGCACGGCCGCCACGCGCGGCTTCGGTGATCACCCACCACGGCGCGGGACCGACGCAGTAGTGTCCCAACCCTAGGACCGGATGAGGCACCGCCCGAAGAGAGAGAACCGACCCATGCCAAGCTTCGAGGTCACACCGATCGGTACTGTCGTGAACGACCGGACGGAGATCCAGCACACGGACAACTGGGGCGCAGTCCGCAGCACGATCACCGTCGACGAGCGCTTCGGGGAGGCGTGCCTCCAGGGTCTTGAGGGCTTCTCCCACGTGGAGGTCCTCTTCGTCTTCGACAAGTTCCCCGAGCTGGACGAGTTCGGCGAACCGCGTCCGTACCGCGGTCTCGCCGAGTTCCCTCCCGTCGGCATCTTCGCCACCCGCGGCCCGCGCCGGCCGAACCGGATCGGGACGACGTGCTGCGCCATCGAGTCCGTCAACGGCCGGGAGTTGACCGTGGTGGGCCTCGACGCGGTCTCCGGCTCCCCGGTCATCGACCTGAAGCCGGCGATGGCGGAGTACCACGCGGCAGGCGTCACGCAGCCGCAGTGGGTCACCGAGATGATGGCGGACTACTTCAAGCCGTAGCCGTACCCGTAGCTGCTGCTGTAGCCGTATTCGTAGCCGCTCGCCCGCCGCCGGGTCGGCGGGAACTTCGCTCGACGCCGCCCGGCGGCCGGGTCAGGGTCGCCGGAGTGCGCGTCCGGGCCCGCGGCGGCCCGACGCGCCGGGACCGGAGGATCGAAGCGGCCAGCTACCGGCGAAGGGCGAGTGACGCCACCTCGCCCAGCGCCGCGGGCCGCGCCGCCGCGGTCAGTCGGCGGGCGGTGAGGGCACGCCGGCGAGCCAGGCGGCGACGCCGGGCAGCGCGTCAGGCCCGGAGTCCTCGGTGACGTCGCGGGCGAGGTCCGCGACGGTCACAGCCTCCAGGGCGCCGCGCCACGCGGCCTCCGCGCCGGCCATCGCGCGGGCGATCGGGCACGCCCGGACGCAGTCCTCGGGGGACGCGGCCAGCGGTCCGCGCTGCCGGATCTCCGTACAGACGAAGGCCGGCCCGGGGCCGTCGACGGCCCGGACGACGTCGAGCAGGCTGATCTCCCCGGCCGGCCGGGTCAGCACGTAGCCGCCCGCCTTGCCCTGCACGGAGTGCACCAGGCCGGCCCGCGAGAGCGCCTGCAACTGCTTGGCCAGATAGCTGGCGGAGACGTCGTGCAGCTCCGCCAGCCGCGCCGCGGGCACCGGCTCGGCGGCCGCGGTCAGCACGACGCAGCAGTGCAGCGCCCACTCGACTCCGCCCGACAGCTTCATGGCCGGCTCAGCTCCTTCCGATGGCGTTTGACTCGGACAAAGGTTATCCGACTATGATCCCGGACAAGAAGTGTCCGAGTTGGCGACGCGGCAAGGGCACCCCCGTGCCCGCGGGCACGGCACTCGCCCGCACCGGCGCGTCCCTTCGACGAGAGGCGGAAACCATGAACATCACGGTCATCGGCGGCACCGGGCTGATCGGCTCCCAGGTCGTGCGGAACCTCACCGCCGCCGGGCACAGGGCGACGGCCGCGTCGCTCTTCACCGGCGCGGACGTGATCTCGGGCAAGGGCCTGGACGAGGCGCTGAAGGGCGCCGACACGGTGGTCAACCTGACGAACTCGCCGACCTTCGACGACGCGTCGCCGGAGTTCTTCCGCACCTCGATGGGCAACGTGCTGGCCGCCGGGGACGCGGCGGGCGTACGGCACCAGATCGTGCTGTCGATCGTCGGCGTGGACCAGGTGCCGGCGCTGGACTACTACCGCGCGAAGGCCCTCCAGGAGGAGTTGCTCCGGCAGGGGCCGACGCCGTACTCCGTGGTGCGGGCGACGCAGTTCTTCGAGTTCATGGACGCCGTGCTGTCCTGGACGTCCGACGACTCCGCCGTCCGGCTGCCCGCCACCCCGATCCAGCCGATCGCAGCCGCCGACGTGGCCGCCGCGGTGACCGACGTCGCGGTCGGCGCGCCGCTCCAGGGCATCAGGAACGTCGCGGGCCCCGACGTCCTCACCCTCGACGAGCTGGGCAGGATCACCCTGGCGGCGCGCCAGGACGCCCGTCCGGTGGTCGTCGACGACCAGGCAGGGATGTTCGCCGCCGTGTCCGGCGACGTGCTGACCGGCGGCCCGGACGCCCGCCTCGCCCCCACGCACTACCAGGACTGGCTCGCGGCCCGCTGACCGCGCACCTCCGGGGGTCCGCCGGTCAGGGCGTTTGCTCGCGCCACAGGTCGGCGAACTGCCGCTGCTCGCCAGGAGCACGCGGACCGGCGCGCCGGCGTGCGACCGTGAGCCCGTCACAGCGTGCACGGCCCGCAGGCCGGCCACCGCCGCGCGGCTCTGGCGCGGCCGGTCGCCGGCAGGGTGGGCGTCCCGGGCGCCCGGCTCGGTCAGCTGGGCGACCTCCTCGCGGCGCAGGCCCACGGCCCGGCGGCGTACCCCTTCGGGCAGCCCGACACCGGCGGATCGCAGCGCCGCACGGCGGCGCCCGCGGCGCCCGTGCCCGCGCTGCTCTCCGCCACCCGGGACCCCCACCCGGATGCGCGCCGCGCCGCGGTGACCTCGCTCACTCCCCACCTGACCGACCCGCGGGTGCGCGGGCGCTGCTCCCGGCGGCCGACGACGCCGACGTCCGCGCCTGCGCCTGCCGCGCGCCGGCTCCCTGAGCCGGCCGGCCGCCTCCACGAGGAGCGCGTCCCCGCAGCTCCGCGAGGTGCGGGGCCCGGGGGAGGCGGGTGGGGAGCGTCTGGCCGTGCCGGGCGGCGAGCCCGTACCGTACCGTGATGCGGCCCGCGCGGTGCCGGCCGCGCGATGGCGGGCTCTCGCGGGAGGGGGAGGCACGGAATGGCTCAGAACGGCCAGGTCCGGGCGGGTGCGGAAGTGGTCCGGCTGGCGGGTGGCGTCTCGGTGTGGGTGGTGCGGGCGCAGGGCGCGGCTCTCACCGCGCACCACCCCGCCCTGCGGACCGCGGCCGCGCCTGCGTCCGGCTGCCGCGTCGTCGTCCTGGACGCCGGCGCGCTGGAGACGGTCACCGCCGCCGGGCTGCGGGAGCTGGCGGCGTGCGCGGCGGAGCTGTCCAGGTCGGGCTGCCGGCTGACCGCCGCGGGCGTCCCGGCGGCGCCCGGACGCCTGCGGGACGCGATGGCCGGCGTGCGCACCGCCCCCTCCCTGGCGGCCGCGATCGCCGACGCCTCCCACGAGGCGTCCCGCGCCGCCACCCCCTGCGGCCCGGCGGACCGCACGACCGCGCGTCGCGGTGACGGCGGTTCCGGCGAGCGGCCGGCCGGCGGCGAACCCGCACTCGTCGCCGCCGACGGTTTCGGCGACGACCTGCCGGCCCCGGTGCGCCGGCGGATCGACGATCTCCTGGCGCAGGTCCGCGAGGCCCGCGCACGCGCCGAGACCCATCCGCTGGTCGCGCAGGCACAGGGCATCCTCCAGGAGCGCTACCGGCTCCGCGACGGGCAGGCCGCCTTCGAGCTGATGAGGGCCAGCTCGCAGCGGCACAACGTGCGCCTGCGGGTGCTGGCCTCCGCGGTGATCACCGCGGCAGGGCCGCGGGCGCTGGACCAGCCGTGGTTCCCGGGGCGCGGACGGCTGCCTGCGCCGCCGCTGGGATTCGCCGGCGGTCTCGACCCCCGCCATGCCAACGCCGCCGAGGTCCTCACCGCGACGCTCGACCGCGCGCTCGACATCGCCGGGACCGGCATGGGCAACCTCCAGCTGCTCGACCCGGCCAGCGGCGACCTGCGGATCGAGCAGCACCGCGGGCTCAACGACCAGTTCGTCACCTTCTTCGACCGCGTCGGCAGGCACGGCACCTCGTGCGCGCTCGCCGCCGAGCAGTCCCATCGGGTGAGCGTCACCGACGTGGCCACCGACCCCGTCTTCACCGCCGAGGCCCGCGACACCATCCTCAGGGCAGGCAGCCGCGGTTGCCACAGCACGCCGCTGCTCAGCGAGCGCGGCGCTCTCGTCGGCATGGTCTCCTCGCACCACGAGCGCCCGGTCGCCCCGCTCACCGCCGCCCAGTCGGCGGCGCTGGACGGGATGGCCGAGCAGGCCGGCCACTGGCTGGACTGGCACCGCCGCACCGTCGTCCTGGACACCCTGGAGGACCTGCACGACCGCGCCGTGCGTCCGTCCTGACCCGCCGTCGCGCCGGGGCCGGCACCTGAGGCGTGGACGGCGCGGCGTCGCTGTGGGTCACGTGACGTAGGATGACTGGTGCGGGTCAGGAAGCGGCCCCGTAACGTGCGACAGCAGCTACGGGAGCGTATGCGTGGACATCCTGGCCTATCGCGACCGCAGCATGGTCGTCGTGGAAGTACCCGGCATCATCGACATGGACGACCAGCAGCCGGTTTTCGACGCCCTGCGCGCCGAAGTCGACCGCTGCGCCGAGCCGTTGATCGTCGTCAGGATGCTCGATCCCCTGGTCACCAGCGCGGGTCTGCATGTACTGGACGACGCTCACCGGTACGCCCGGGCGCGCGGCATCGCGCTGCGGGTCGTCGTGCACCCGATGGCCGTGCGCGTCTTCGACGTCGTCGGCCTCGACCACCTGCTGCGGGAGGAGTGACCCGCGTCCCGCGTGCGCCGCTTCGCCCCGGACGCCGTGGCGCGGCGCCCCGGGCGAAGCGGCGGCGGCTCACCCGGTGCTGCAGGGCGTCCCGTTGAGGGCGAAGCCGTGCGGCGCCGCGTTGCTCGCGGTGTAGGTCGCGGTCAGGCCGACGTCCACGCTTCCGCCGGCCGGCACGGCCGCGTTCCATCCGGCGTCCTTCGCGGTGACCTGCTGGCCCGACTGCGTGACGGCGGCGTTCCAGGCGTTGGCGATGTGCTGGTCACCGCCGAACGTCCAGGTCAGCGTCCATCCGTTCAGCGCGGACGTACCCGTGTCGACCGCCTTGACGTCGGCCTGGAACCCGCCGGACCACTGGCCGGTCAGGGTGTAGGCGACCCGGCAGGCCACGCCGGGTGGCGGCGTGCCGGTGCCGCCGGTGGCTCCCGCCGTGGTGCCCGCACTGGTGCCGGCCGAGGTGCCGGAGGTGGTGCCCGAGGTGCTGCCCGCCGTCGTCCCGGCCGTGCTCCCGGAGGTCGTACCTGACGTCGTCCCGGCGGTCGTCCCCGCCGAACCGCCCGCTGTCGTCCCCGCGGTGGTGCCCGACGTCGTGCCGCCCGAGGTCGTTCCGCCGCTGCCGTCGGGCTGGACCCCCCACACCTGCGTGGTCCCGTCGTAGAGGACCACGTGGTCGACCGTCACCGGGGTGGCGCCCGCCGTGGCCGCGACCCCCTGGTACGACCAGTCGCCCGCCGGGTCGTGGGCGCCGGGGAAGGTGAGCCGGAACTGCACCTCGCGGTGGTAGGCCGACTGGCCGGCCGGCGCGATGTCCTGGCCCTCGCAACTGACCGTCACGTAGTAGACGCTGCCGGCGTAGCGGGTCGGCCCGGTCGGCGCCGCGCACTGGTCGTACGGCGAGCTGAGCGCGACCTGGGAGGGGTCGGTCCCCGGGTCCAGGGTGAAGTACCAGCGGAAGGAGCCGTGCAGCAGGTGCCGCGCCGGCCAGCCCGAGGTGTTGACCACCTGCGCCTTGATCTCGTAGAAGTTCGCGCCCGCGGTGTTCACGGCGGCCTGGACGTACTCCTCGGGTCCGGTGGGCGTCTCCTTCGGCGGGAAGCCCGTTCGCGGGGCGCCGCCGTACGCGGCCGCCAGCGCCGCCAGCGCGCCGGAGAAGCCGGCGTTGTAGTCCAGCGCCCCTTCCGTTTCGCCGTAGTTGGACCGCTCGTCGGAGAAGGCGTCGTCGGCCGAGCCCGGCCCGCCGACCAGCAGGCCGTAGTCGAGGTGGCGGGTGGCCGCGGGGTCGTTCATCGACTGGTCCCAGGAGCCGTGCGCGGTGCGGTTGTGCGGGTTGGCCGGCCACGCCGTGTTGGCACCGGAGTTGGTGAACCCGATCTCGTAGCTCTCGTGCCGCGGGTTGTCGCCGAGGATGTAGTCGATCTGCCGCGCGCCGAAGGCGCGGTAGGTCTGCGCCTTCGCCGCGTCCTTGCCCTGCGCGGTCAGCCAGGACGCGAACTGCAGCGCGGCGAAAGCCGTGTTGGCGGAGTACCGGAGTGATCCCCAGGTGTCGAGGAACGCCTCTCCGCCGGGCGAGTAGGCGACCTTCTGGCCGTTCACGCCGGTGGTCCACCAGTCCAGCCAGCGCTCCGCGTCGTCCACGTAGACCTGCTTGCCGGTGAGTTCGGCCAGCAGCACGTAGTCGCCGTAGGACTTGTCGTCCCAGGCCAGCGTCCAGTTGTACTCGGGGGTGGTGGTCTGCTGCATCTTCGGCAGCTGGGCGTAGGAGGCCTCGGCCTTGGCCAGGTAGGCGCTGTCGCCGGTGGCGCGGTACAACCACAGGGCGCCCCAGACCAGTTCGTCCCAGTAGCCGCTCCAGGAGTTGTAGTAGCCCTGGGCGCCGGTGACGCACTTGTCGTAGGTGCCCCGGTAGGTGTCCGCGAAGGCGTACAGCTGCTTGGCGTTGGTCAGCAGGGTCGCCGCGTAGGCCGGGTCGCTCGGGGTGAACAGCATGCTGGAGGAGGCCAGTGCGGCCGCCGTCTCCCCCGCCAGGTCGGAGCCAGGGCAGGAGGCGTCGATCTTGTAGGCGGGCCGCGGCTCCGGGTTGACCTCGGCCGGGCCCCAGAAGGCGTGGTCGCTGCTGCCGTCGCCGACCTGGCCGTAGAGCACGTTCGGGGACGGGTGGGCCTTCAGCAGCCAGTCGTCGCCCCACCGCAGGTTGCGCAGCAGGTAGGCGCTCTGGCCGGAGGCGGTGTAGCCGGGGGCCTCGTCGATGCCGCCCCAGCCGAGCATGGTCATCGAGAAGGCCATCGGGAAGCCGAACTTCACCTCGTCGCCGGCGTCGTGGTACCCGCCGGTCAGGTCGAGGCCGACGTCCCTGCCGTCGGCGAGGTCCGAATCGCCGCGCCAGCTCACGCGGTTGTCGGCGGGAAGCTTGCCGGAGCGCTGGGACTCGTAGAAGAGCATCGAGTCCTGGAGCGCCTCGCCGTAGTCGTACGTGGTCGCCGCGGCCGGCCGGGCCGAGGCCGCGTGGGCGGCGCCCTGGGCGGCGAGGCCGGTCAGTGGAAGCAGCACGGCGACGGCGGCGGCCACCAGCGGGCGGCGACGGCGGCCGGCGCGCGTCGGCGGAAAGCGGAGTGCGGGCACGCGTCCTCCTGGGAGAACGAGGAGTGGGGGGAAGGCGCTCCCGCCGCGGCCCGAACGCGGCGGACGGGTGGGGGGTGGACGCGGGCGGGGGGGGGGGGGGGGGGGCCCCCCCCCCCCC